>JBBQRA010000106.1:0-19716 GCA_038215275.1 Bryobacterales bacterium
ACGCTTCTGCTGGACATTGGCAAGGGATGGCTGGCGGTTTGGCTGATGGCGCAGTATGGTTCCGCAGAGCCGATGTGGCTGGCTCTGGCGGGGTTGACGGTGGTACTCGGCCACGCGTTCCCGGTGTTTCTGAAGTTCCAGGGAGGGAAAGCAGTGGCGAGTTTTGTGGGCGCATTCCTATATTTGGCGCCGCTGCCGCTGCTGGCTGTGACTGTGGTATTTGCCGCGACGGTTGGGCGGACTCGCTATGTCTCGCTGGGTTCGATTGTCGGCGCGGCGCTGGCCCCGGTGGCGGTTTGGATGATAGATCATCCGTCGAACTGGATTGTGCTGGCCGCACTGGTGGGCGGCGCGTTCATCATCTGGCGGCACCGGGGGAACCTTGTCCGGCTGCGGGCGGGGACGGAGAATAAGCTGTGAGCCAACTAACAATCCTGGGCGCCGGGAGTTTCGGGACAGCACTGGCGATGGTCCTGGCGCCGCGTTACGAGCGGGTGATCCTGTGGAGCTTTGAGCAGGAATTGGCTGAGCAGATGCAGGCCCACCGGGAGAACAAGAAGTATCTGGACGGGTTCCGGCTACCGCCGAACGTGCGGGTGGTTTGGGAGTTGGGCGAAGCACTACAGGCGGCGGATGTCGTACTCGGCGCGGTGCCGTCGATGCATGTGCGGGCGGTATTTTCTAACGCGCTGCCGTTTCTTCCGCCGGGGGCGCCGATTGTGAGCGCGACCAAGGGCGTGGAGCGGGGCACGTCGCTGCGGATGAGCGAAGTGATCGATGCGGTGACACGACCGAAGTTTCCGGCGCAGTTGGCGGTGCTGAGCGGGCCTTCGTTCGCGAAGGAGCTAGCCCGGGGAGAGCCGACCTTGGTGGCGGCGAGTTCCATCGACGCCGGGTTGGCGGCGCGGGTCCAGCGAGAGTTTGCGGGGCCGACGTTTCGAATATATACGAACAGCGACCCGATTGGGACAGAACTGGGCGGTGCGCTGAAGAACGTAATCGCCATTGCCGCGGGGGTTTGTAGCGGCCTGGGACTGGGTTCGAACGCGATGGCAGGGCTGCTGACGCGGGGCTTGGCGGAGTTGACGCGGCTTTCGGTTTCGATGGGCGCGCAGGCTTCGACGCTATCGGGGTTGGCGGGGTTGGGCGACCTGATTCTAACGTGTACGGGCGATCTGAGCCGGAACCGGCGGGTGGGATTGGAGCTAGCCAAAGGCCGGACGCTGGCGGAGATCCAGGAAGGAATGCATATGGTGGCCGAGGGCGTCGAAAACACATACTCGGCGGTGGAGTTGGCCCGGCGGCAGCGGGTATCGATGCCCATCGCCGAGACGATGTATGCCATTTTCGAGCAAGGTAAAAGTCCGCATGACGCGCTGCGGGACCTGATGGAGCGGGAGCCCGGGGCGGAACTTTAGCTTTGTAACAACAGAGACCGCAACCTTTCCACCGCGAGGGGGTTCTTCAAGACATGATGGCCGTGGCCACGATCGAGCA
Organism: Bryobacterales bacterium; assembly: GCA_038215275.1. Taxonomy (GTDB): domain Bacteria; phylum Acidobacteriota; class Terriglobia; order Bryobacterales; family Bryobacteraceae. The sequence continues at coordinate 1,498 of JBBQRA010000106.1, forward strand.
CGACGCCGAACTGATGTTGCGGGTACGGGAGGGAGACTCCCAGAGCTTCGCGCTATTGTTGGCAAAGCATCGGTCGCCGGTGATCCACTTCCTTTACCGGATGATTCAGAATCAGGCGGTGGCTGAGGAGCTGGCGCAGGAGGTGTTCCTGCGGGTTTATAAGAGCCGGGCGAGCTACGAGCCGACGGCGAAGTTTACGACCTGGTTGTTCCGGATTGCGAGCCATGTGGCGCTGAACCATATCCGGGACGGCAAGTACGAAAGGAACCAGGAGAGCCTGGACCAGGAAAGCGACGAGGGAATGAGCCGCCAGGTAGCGTCAGACGCCCTGACGGTGGAACAGATGATGGTGCGGGAAGCGAAGTTCGGCGAGATCCGCCGGGCGATTCAGTTGCTGCCTGCAAAGCAAAGGGCGGCCGTTCTGATGCACAAGTATCAAGAGATGGAATATGCCCAGATCGCGGCGGCGCTCGAATGTTCCGAATCCGCGGTGAAGAGTTTGTTATTCCGCGCGTACGAAACGCTGCGGGCGAAATTGGCCCATATGGCCGGGCACAGCTAGAGACGAGGAGGAAACGATGAACCCGAAAAATGTAAATTGCCCGATGCAGTCCGGGAACGCGGAGATCCTGCTGTCGTACTGTGCGCGATCGTTGGAACCGGAACAGGTCGCGCAGATCGAATTGCATTTGTCGGCGTGCGCGGAGTGCCGGGCGTGGGCCACGGAGCAGAAGACCGTTTGGGCGGCGATGGACGCGTGGGAAGCTGAACCGGTATCAGCCGATTTCGATGCGGCGCTGTTTGCTCGGATCGCGGCAGCGGAGAAGCCATCGGCGTGGGAGCGCTGGTCGGCGCCGTGGCGCGAGATTCTGCGGGGCGGGATGGGATGGCGGCCGGTGTTGTCGGCGGGAGTGGTGGCGCTGACGCTTGTGATAGCGCTGTCGATTGAGAACCCGTTCCGAAGGGAGCCGGTTGGGCAAACCGTAAAACTGGAAGCGCAGGAGATTGAGCAGGCCGAGCGGGCGCTGGAAGACCTGGAGATGTTGCGGCAATTGGAGCCCCCCGAGGAGGAAACCAGCTTGTGATGATCCGAATTCTGATCGCATTGGGCATGGTCGCCATGGGTCTGTTGGCACAGCCGCCGGCGCAGCAGGCGCGGGCGCTTGAAAAGCTGCGGCGTATGGCGCCGGAGGAAAGGGAGCGGGCGCTGCAGGACATGCCGCCGGCGCGGCGGCGGATGATGGAACAGCGGCTGGACCGATGGAATCGGATGGCGCCGGCGCGCAAGCAGCGCCTGCAGGGATCTTTCGAGAACTTTCGGCAGATGAAGCCGGAGCAGCAGGAGAATCTGCGCGGTTTGGTGCGGAAGTTCAACGAGACGATGCCAGCAGAAAAACGGGTGGATGGACGCCGGGCGTTGACGCATCTGCGGAAGCTGGATCCCGAAGCCCGGAAGAAGTTCCTGGCGAGCCCGCGGATGAAAGAGCGCTTTAGCGACGGTGAACGGGATCTTCTCGCCGAGATGGCCCAGAATATGCCGGACTAGGCTGGGGCCTGGGATGCGGCCGGATCCTGTAAAGGTGATCGTCGGCGCCGAGCTGGGCCAATGGAACCGGATGGCGGCGGCTCGTACTCAGCGCCTGCAGGGATCTGTAGAGAACTTCGGGCAGAATAAGCCGGAGCGGCAGGAGAATCCGCGCAGTTTGGTGCGGAAGTTCAACGATACGATGCCGGCGGAAAACGCGTGGATGGACGCCGGGCGTTGACGCATCTGCGGAAGCTGGATCCCGAACCCAGGAAGAGATTCCTGGCGAACCCGCGGATGAAAGAACGCTTTATCGACGGCGAACGGGGTCTGCTCGAAGAGATGGCCCAGAATATGCCGGACTAGGCTGGGGGCTTGGGATGCGGCCGGATCTTGTACAAGTGATCGTAGGAGTAGATACCGGTTTTGTGACCGTCGTTCCAGTGGATGCGAATGGCGTAGTTCCCTACGGCTTCGACGCTTTCCATGGCGATGCGGGGCTTGTACATCTGGAAGGGGCTGAGGTCCGGTACCCACTTTTGGGGTTCGGTGCCGTGGGCGCCAGTGCAGGTGGCGCACGGACACTCGGAGCGGAGAAGTTCGACGGGGAAGCTGGAGTGCTCTCCTCCTTCCCAGTCGATCTCGATGCCTTTCGATTTCGAGATGGCGATGTGTTCGGGGTTCATGAGTTGGATTGGGAGCGTTCGACGTCGCGGACGCCGCTGATGCGGCGGACAGAGTTGACGATCCGTTCAAGTTGCTTCTTGTCGCGGACGTCGATGGCCACGTTCACGATGGCGCTGCCGTCGCCGCGGGAGTCGTCCGGCTGGGCTTCCAGGGTGCGGATGTTAGCGCCTTCGTTGAAGAGAGAACTGGTTAGTTGGTTAAGAATGCCTGGCCTATCGTCGGTGTAGATGACGAGTTTGACGAGGAACGTTTCGTTGACGGCGCGGGCCCATTCGACCTCGATCTTCCGCTCTACTTCGTACATCAAGTTCTGAACGTTACTGCAGTTAACCGAATGGACAGCGACGCCTTTGCCGCGGGTGATGTAGCCGACGATGGCCTCCCCGCGAATGGGGTTGCAGCATTTGGCGCGGTAGACCATGATGTCGTCGACGCCACGGACTTTGAGGACAAGATCCTTGTCCTCAAGATTGGCCGGCGGGGGCGGTATCGGCGAGGGAGGAGCTTCGATGGCTTCAGAAGCTGCCACCTGTTCCGGCGCAAGCTGTTGCAGCACCTGGCGGGGGGAGAACTTGCCGTAGCCGAGGGCGGCGTGGAGGTCCTCCATCTTGCCGAAACCGTAGTCGTGGGCGACCTTTTCGATCTGCTCCTTGGTGATCTTCTTCCACTGCACTCCGAGACGGCGGGCCTCTTTCTCGAGGTGTTTTTCGCCAATCTCGACCGCCTTGGCGCGTTCCGTCGTATTGATAACGTGCTTGATGCGATTGCGCGCTTTCGAGGTCTTGACGAAGTTCAGCCAATCCTTGGACGGGGTATGGCCCTGCTGGGTGAGGATGTCGACGACGTCGCCGTTTTTGAGTTCGTATTTCAGCGGAACGATGCGGCCATTGATCTTGGCGCCGACACAGAGGTGGCCGACGTCGGAGTGGATGGCGTAAGCGAAGTCGACCGGGGAGGCGCCGCGGGGGAGGATGATGACCTTGCCGCGAGGCGTGAAGGCGTAAACCTCCTCGGGGTAGAGATCGACCTTCAGGGTCGACATGAACTCGCCGGGGTCGCGGACGTCCTGCTGCCATTCGACGAGTTGGCGGAGCCAGGCTACCTGATGCTCGCCGGTCTGTCCGCCCTTGTTGCCTTCTTTGTACTTCCAGTGGGCGGCGATGCCCTCTTCGGCGATGCGATGCATCTCCTCGGTGCGGATCTGCACTTCGAACGCCTGACCGCCGGGGCCGATGACGGAGGTATGAAGCGACTGGTAGAGATTGGGCCGAGGAATGGCGATGAAGTCTTTGATGCGCCCAGGGATGGGGGTCCACTCGCCGTGGATGGTGCCGAGCGCGCCGTAGCAGTTCTTGACGTTGTCGGTGATGATGCGGAGGGCGAGGAGGTCGTAGACCTGATCGATGCTGATTTTCTGACGCTTGAGCTTCTGATAAACGCTGAAGGGACGCTTCAGGCGGGCTTCGATGCGGGCGGGGATGTTCTCACGGGCGAGCTTGACCTCGACGGCGTGGCGGATCTCTTCGAGCACGCCCTGGGTGGCGCGGCGCTTCGATTCGATGGCTTCAGTGACCTCTTCGAAGGCGGGCGGATCGAGGTAGCGGAAGCCGAGGTCTTCGAGTTCGGCGCGGATCTTACCCATGCCCAGGCGATGGGCGATGGGGGCGTAGATTTCGAGGGTCTCCTGGGCGATGCGCTCTTGCCGCTCACGGCTGAGCGAGCCCATGGTGCGCATATTATGGAGGCGGTCGGCGAGCTTGACGAGGACGACGCGGATGTCGTTGACCATCGCCAGCAGCATCTTACGGACGCTTTCGGCCTGGCGCTCCTCGCGGGAGTAGAAGTTGAGCTTGGCGAGTTTGGTGACGCCGTCGACGCACTGGGCCACTTCGCTACCGAAGAGTTTGCGGACGTCGTCGACGGTGACGGAGGTATCTTCTACCGTGTCGTGGAGCAAGCCGGTTTCGAGGCAGACGAGATCCATCGACATGTCGCACAGGATATGGGCGACTTCGAGGGGATGGGCCATGTAGGGCTCGCCGGAGGAGCGGGTCTGGCCCGTGTGGTGAAGAGCGGCGTAGGCAAACGCCTCGCGCAGGGGGCCGACATTATCGCTGGGGCGTAGCTTGGAGTACTTGGCGACCAGCTCTTCAAATCGAGCGGCCAAGGCAGGATCCATTGGACTCAATGGGGCGGGACTAGACAGATCGACCGGCTGACTCACAGCGAGACCCCTTTCCTTTCAGAGTACACGCTGTGAAACCAGCCGGTCACCTTCATTTACTTGTTCGGGTCTTGGATGATGCCACCCGAGGCTTTCTTCTCGAGCGCTTCCGCTTTCCGCTTTTTCGCTTCGAGTGCCTTTTGCACGTAATTATCCGCTATTTCGAGTTCTTTCTTGTACTCTTCGGGAGTAGCGGCCAGGTCGGCCAATTCGCGGTGCATCAGGTTGAGATAGGCGTAAGCGTCATCGTAGTCCGGATCGATCTGAACAGCCGCTTCGAGCTGCTTCAGACCATCTTGGACGATTTCCAAGTTCTTTTCCCGGACTTCTTCCCGAACCTTTTTGTCCTTGAGGGGACCCGGGTCTTCGGGCTTCATGCTGAGCTTGGCGCGGGCTTCGCCACGAACGGGGTAGGCCTTGCCCCAGGCAATAACGCCGAGGGTGTAGAGGGCTTCTTTGTTCTGGGCGTCGACCTTGAGCAGCCGCTCATTCCATTCTTTCGCTTCCTGGAACTTCTTCTGGTTGTAGTAGAGAGAAGCGATGGACGCGATGGCGAGTTTGTCGTTGGGATCCTTGTCGAGGACCAACTGGAAGTTATCCTGAGCGGCCTTGGCGAACTTCGTGTTTTCGTCCGATTCGGCGCCGGGGATCCACTGGCTCATATAGGCGGTAGCCAAGTAGAGTCGAGCGGTGGTGAAGTCGGGGTCGAGTTCGATGGCTTCCTGGAAGTGCTTGACGGCTTCGGCGTACTTCGTGTTCTTGTAGGCGCGAACACCCTTGTTGAGGTTGTCGCGAGCCTTGAGCTTTTGGCAGCCCGTGGCGGAGAAGAGGAGGGCGCCGCAAGCGGCCAGGGTGAGGAGAGTTTTCATCATACGGTTCCGTTCTCCTACAGTCCTTGCTCCATCTTCGGGGTCATAAGACCCACTTTGTCGATGCCAGCGCCCTTGGCGATGTCAATAGCGCGAGCAACGTATTGGAATTCCAAATCCGGATCGCCTTTCACGAACACCACCCGTTCGGCGCGGGTGGAGAACACTTTCTTCAAGCGCTCTTCAAGGTTCTGTTCAAGAACATCTTCGCTGTTGAGCTTGATGGACTTGTCCTTGGCGATGATGATCACGACGGTGCGGTCCTGATCGGGCGGGGGAGGGGGCTGATTCGGGGGTGGCGGTTGCGGAACCAAGGCGTCCAAACCTTTTGGCGTGAGCGGCGTGATGACCATGAAGATGATCAGCAACACGAGCAACACGTCAATCAAGGGGGTCATATTGATGTCGGCTCGCGGTCCACTGCCGCCGCCTGTTGACATTGACATAAGAATGCTCCTTCGGAAGAGGAATGAGCCGGGCTAGACGCCCGGGGCGGCCATAGCGTCGCCTTCTTTAATCTGTTCCGTCAACAGACCGATTTGATCCACCTGAAACGCCCGGAGGTTATCCAGAACTTCGACCACCCGCTCGTAACGAGCGCGGGAGTCGCTTTTCAGATAGACGGTCTTGTCGACACGATTGGTTAGCTGATCCTTCACCTTGGTGCCCAGGGTTGGCAGGTCGTTGAACTGATCGCTGCCGAGATACACCTTGCCGTCGCGGGTAACCGAAATGAGGATGGCATCCTCTTTATCGGCGGCCTGCATGGCAATGGGGTTCTTCGTTTGCACCAATTCAACCGTGATCCCTTTTGAGAGCATCGGGGTGATAACCATGAAAATGATAAGCATGACGAGCATCACGTCCACCAAGGGGGTGACGTTGATGTCCGAAACGGGTGGCGGGGACGTGTTCTTTTTGCGGTGGGACTGTCCAATTATGATCGACATGAGGGAATCTCCTTAGTCCGGATCCGGCCGGGCAGGGGCCCGGCCGAGCTCCGGATTCAACTCGACAGAAGAAAGACGATTAGTGCTTCGCGCTGGTACGCGACGCCCGTTTGATGAAATAGTCGATCAATTCGGAAGAGGAGTTGCCCATTTCCACGTTGAACGCTTCGAGGCGGCTGCTGAAGTAGTTAAACACCATGACGGCCGGAATAGCCACGAAGAGACCGATAGCGGTCGCCACGAGAGCTTCCGAAATACCGCCAGCGACGGCGCCGAGGCCGGTCGACTTTTCGGCAGCGATGCCCTGGAACGCGTTGATGATGCCGACGACGGTGCCAAACAGGCCGACGAACGGCGCGGTGGAACCGATGGTGGCCAGAGCGCTGACGCCACGCTTGAGTTCAGCCTGAACGATGGCTTCAGCGCGTTCGAGAGCTCGCCGGGAAGCTTCGATGGTTTCGCCGGAGATCTCGCCCTGGTTGTGAGCCTGGAACTCCTGCAAACCAGCAACCACGACCTTCGCGAGATGCGACTTCTTGTAGCGGTCGGCAATCTTGATGGCTTCATCGAGCTTGCCCTCGCGTAGAGCGCCGGCTACGGCGGGAGCGAAAGCGCGGCTCTGCGTGCGAGCGGCGTTGAATGCAATCAGACGGTCAATCATCACACCGATCGACCATGCGGACATAATGAAAAGCGCGATGACGACGAGCCGTGCCATCCAGCCCATTTGGGCCCACATGTCGGCCGGATCGAACGAGACGCTACCTTCCTGAATCAGAAACAGAGCCCATACCTGCAACTGAATGATCATGCTAATCTCCTGCGAGTTGAATTTTTTGGAATAAGGAGCCGGTGTCCCGGCGGGTTTGGTCCCACCGAAGTGGGTGAGCCGCTCGCCTTCCTCATGGATTTCGGCGGCTCGGGTACTGCGCGAACGGAATTCCGTTTCTTACGTGAACGGTTAATTGCTCAACGTGAAGTTCACGTCGATTTGGGTCTGCACTTCCACAGCTTCCCCGTTCAGCAGGGTGGGCTTATAGACCCACTGCCGGACGGCGTCAGTAGCGGCGGGGACGAGCAGCGGGTGGCCACTCATCATTTGCAGGTTCTGGATTGTGCCATCCCGCGAAATGATCGCGTTGAAGCGCACGACACCTTGAATGCGGGCCTGCTTGGCCAGCGGAGGATAGTTGGGCCGGACCTGACGGATCAGATTGGCAGCCTGGACGTTGCCGCCCACGCGTACCGGACCAGTCGGCTTCGGCTTCGGAATTTCTTTCGGAGGGGGAGGGGGCGGGGCGGCGGACGGAACGCCACCAATGATGCCACCGATAACACCACCAGGAACGCCTCCGGGAACACCGCCGGGGACGCCCCCGACGACGGTTCCCATGGGGGGCGGTAGCTCCTCTTCCCTAATCATGGCGATCTCTTTCGGGATCTGCTTGGGCGCCATCAGGCGGTTGGCGTCGAATTGACGCGGAATCACCTTTACGACCTTGACGGGGACGGCGGCAGGCGGCGGAGGAGGGGGAGGAGGTGGTGGTGGCGGCGCTACCAGCATACTTGCCAGTTGCGCCGGTTGCAGGCCCTCGAAGAACCACATCGGCAGGATCACCAAGACGGTGAGTAGACCTGCCTGGATGAGGAAGGAGACAAAAACGGTCCAGGACTTATTAGTTTTCCCGGTGCCATCGACGAATGTCTGATCAAACATTTCCGTTATCCTTTCGGCCCCGCTGCCAGAGTAGCGGAGCGCGTTGAGGTGGGAGGACTTCTAGCCGACTCCGTTCCCGAGCATTGGAACAGAAGCCGACGGACTACTTTACAACACGAAACCAATTATTTCAGAGCTTTCGCCTTCACCGGAGTCACAGCGGGGGCAGGGGGTGCGTTGCCCTTTCGCCGTTTCTCCATCCAGTCCCGAAGGAAGATCAGGATGGGAGCCGCGATGAAGATCGAAGAGTACGTGCCAAAGATGATGCCGGCGACCAGGGCGAACGCGAATCCGTTCAACACCTGTCCACCGAAGAGCCATAGCGCGAGTGCCGTCAGGAAGGTAAGGCCTGACGTCAGAATGGTTCGGCTCAGCGTCTGGTTGATGCTGAGATTGACGACGTTGTCAAAACTTTCCCGCCGCATTTGCGGCAGATTCTCGCGGATTCGATCGAAGATGACGATGGTGTCATTCATCGAGAAGCCGACGAGAGTGAGCAGGGCGGCGATCACCGTGAGCGAGATCTCTTTATCGAGAATCGAGAAGAGACCCACCGTAATGATCACGTCATGGAAGACGGCGATGACCGCAGCCAGACCATAAATAAACTCAAATCGGAAGGCGATGTAAATCAACATGCCAGCAAGTGCCAGCAGGGTGGCGTTGAACGCCTGAGACTGCAGTTCCCGTCCGACCTTCGGACCGACGAGGTCGAAACCTCGAACGGTATAAGGCCCGGTGAAGGTTTGCTGCTTCAACACATTAACGACCTCAAGCGTAATACCAGAGACACCGGATAGGGAGTCAAAGTTCCCGAGCAGCCCGGAACGGGGGGCCGCATCCCGGTAAGCCAGGATGTTCTTCACCAGCTCCTGGAGTTGCGGTTCCGTTAGCTGAGTCGCCGTACCCGCGAGCGGTCCGCGGAGTTTATCGGCTAGTTGCGCCTGGGTGGCGGTATTGATGTCGAGTTTGTCCCCATCCGAACCGCCGAAGGTGCTCTTCAGGGTGTCGAAAACGACAGCGCGGGCCTCATTCAGTTCTCTTTCGTCGCGCAGGTCGGTCGAGATGATGACCTCGTTCTGACCGGTGACTTGCTGCACCACAATTTCTCCCGGAATTTTGGCGCCAAGCGCCTTCCGGATTTGATCTTCGTTCGGCGCTTGCTGGAAACGGACCGTGGTGACGGTACCGCCTTTGAAGTCGATGCCGTACTTGGGGCCGCCCTTAAGGACGAGACTTCCCACACCGATAACCACCAAAACGATGGAACCGATGATGAAGGGCATCTTCTTGCCCAGGAAGTCAAAATTTGTTGTTTTGAAAATCTCCATGCAGTGTTGCTACTGGCGGCCAGTGGGTTTTGACACCACTCCTGTCCCATTTGTTCCCGTTATGATCTCAGAAAAATTACCACAATTGTTAATGTTTCTCAAATGCGGACAGGAACTAGTCCGATCCCGCACAGAAAGAGCTAAATGCTGAGGGTGGTCGGCTGCTGCTTCCCACTCAATTCCCAGTCAAAAATAGTCCGCGAAACGAATACGGCTGTAAACACATTGGCCAGTAGACCGATCACCAAGGTGATGGCAAAGCCCTTTACTGCCGTAGTGCCGAAGATGAAGAGGAAGGCACACGAGACAACCGTCGTCACGTGGGTGTCGACGATGGTCCACCACGCCTTGCCGAAGCCGGCGTCAATTGCCGCTATAACACCCTTGCCGTGTTTCAGCTCTTCTCGAATTCTCTCAAAGATCAGCACATTCGAGTCGACGGCCATACCTATCGTTAAGATGATACCGGCGATGCCAGGCAGGGTCAGAACCGCACCCAGGTAAGCGAGCACGGCGATGAGGATAACTGCGTTCAAGACCAGTGCGAGGACGGCATTGATGCCCGCCTTCTTGTAGTAAACAAGCATGATGAGTACGACCGCGCCCACGCCAACAGCGCCGGCAATGAGGCCGTCCCGGATGGAGTCCGCGCCGAGCGACGGGCCTACGGTCCGTTCTTCAAGATAGACAACGCCAGCGGGCAGCGAACCGGAGGTCAGCACGAGCGCGAGGTCCGAGGCTTCCTGCTGGGAGGGGGCACCGGTGATGACGCCGGAATCCTCGATCTTGCTGTTGATCACAGCGACGCTGCGGGCCTTGCCGTCCAGGAGAACAGCCAGCTTGTTGCCCACATTCGATTCCGTGTAGCGGCCGAAACGGCGACCGGCGTCAGGAGACAACACGAAGGAGGTTTCCCACTTGCCGAACTGGTCCTGAGAGGGACGAGCGTTGCGGAGGTCGCGACCGGTGACGACGGCGGTGCGGTTAGCCAGATACCAGCTTTCCCCCTGGTCGCCGGGGCGGGAGGCCTGCTGAATCGGCTTGGTGCCGAGAGGAAGAATGCCTCCAGTCTTCGCGCGGAGGGCCTCTTCACTCGGGAACGGGCCGTCCTTAACTTCGACGATTTCGAGCATCGCCGCCGCTTGTAGAATCGACTTCACGCGGGCGGGGTCGTCGACGCCCGGCATCTGCACGAGAATCTCCGGGTTCGTTTCGCCGTTGCCGCGCTGCTGCACGGTGGCTTCCGCCAAGCCCAGGCCATTGATGCGCTGTTCAATGGTTCGCATCGAACGGGTGACCGTGTCGCGGCGCATGGCCAGCGATTCGGTGTTGTTCATGGTCAGGCGATAGGCGTCGGAACCGACGCTGGCCATCTGCCACGTGGAGAATTTCTGCGTCAGGATCTCGCGGAACGCCGAGGTCTTGTCGACCGGAACACCTTTGATATTGATCTGGATCGTGTCGGCTTCCTCGATCGTGGCAGGCTCGTTCCGATCGATCGAAACGTAAGGGATGGACGCCTTCTGCATCTCGTCCTTGAGACGTTCGATGTTCTGGTCGGCATCCGCCTTAAAGGCGTCCTGCACCTGAACTTGCAAAACCAGTTGGCTTCCGCCACGCAGGTCGAGGCCCAGTTTGATGCTTTCGGCGATATTGCGGTCGAGTTCGGCTTTCGACTTCGGCAGGCCAATGATCCCGTAAATACAGATCAGAATCGTAGCCACAATCACAATGGCTTTGGTTTTGAGGTTCTTGTCCATGAAAAAAATCCTAGGAAGCCTTCTCGGTCTTCGTCACGAGAGAGGCGATGGCGGTACGCGCCATCTGAAGCTTAACGTTGTCCGGCTTCACGCGAATAACTAGCGTATCATCGGTTGCGTTCACCGCGACGACGGTACCGACGATTCCGCCAGTCGAAATGACTTCGTCACCGGTTTTGAGGTTGGCGAGCATCTCCGCCGTCTGCTTTTTCTGCCGCTGCATGGGCAGGAAGAGAAGGAAATAGAAGATCGCGAAGATCGCGATCATGGGGAGAAAGCCGATCAGGCTGTTCGCCGAGGGGAGTTGCAACAAAAATCCAAGTGGCACTACTTCAAATCCAGTTCGGCCGCGCGGGCTGCCGCTAATAATCGGGGGAAGTCCCCAAGCAAAATAGCCTGCCTGATCCGGCGCATGATGTCAAGGTAATGCTTGAGATTGTGGAGGGTCGCTAGTACTGAAAACAGGATCTCCTCAGCTAAAAACAGGTGCCGGAGGTAGGCGCGGGAGAAATTCCGGCAGGTGTAGCAGGAGCAGGCGGGGTCGAGGGGGCCGGCATCCTCACGATATTGCGCATTCTTAATGACGACTTTGCCCCCCGACGTAAACAGGCAACCATTCCGCGCGTTCCGGCTCGGCATGACGCAGTCCATCATGTCGATGCCGCCGGCTACATATTCAATGAGCTCCTCCGGCTTACCAACGCCCATCACGTATCGGGGCTTGGCAACGGGCAGCAGGGGCGCGGTGGCTTCCACCATGGCGAGGCTCAGGTCCCGCGGTTCGCCGACGCTCAGTCCGCCGATGGCGTAGCCGGGCGCGTCGAGTTCGACGAGTTCGGCGGCGCATTCCCGTCGCAGATCGGTATACATGCCGCCTTGTACGATGGGAAACAGCGCCTGATTCGCGTTCTGGCGGCGGTAGTGCGCGAAAGCCTGGGCGGCCCAACGGTTAGTCCGGCGGGTGGAGCTGGCGACGGCGTCGCGAGTGGCCGGGTACTCAATGCACTCGTCGAGAACCATCATGATGTCGCTGCCGAGGGCGATCTGGGTATCGACGGTCGACTCCGGCGTGAACAGATGACGGTCGCCATTGAGGTGCGAATGAAACAGCACGCCCTCTTCGGTGACCTTGCGAATCTTCGACAGGCTCCAGACCTGAAAGCCGCCCGAATCCGTCAGGATGGCTCGAGGCCAGTTCATGAATTTATGCAGCCCGCCGAGTTGGCGGACGATCTCATGGCCGGGGCGGAGGTAGAGGTGATAGGTGTTCGAGAGGATGATTTTGGCGTCCAACTCCTCTTCGATCTGCCGCGGCATGAGGCTTTTCACGGTCGCCTGGGTGCCGACGGGCATGAACACGGGCGTTTCGACAATGCCGTGCGGGGTATGCATCAAGCCGGCGCGGGCGCCGGTGACGGGACACTGGGCCTGCAGCTCAAAGCGCAGGCCCTCCTTAAGTTCACTCATAGCGAAGGGCTTCGGTGGGATTCAATTGGGCGGCGCGGCTGGCCGGGAGCAGACCGAAGACGAGGCCGACCCCGAGCGAAGTGCCGAAGGCGACCAGGACTGAGGTGGCGGAGATGGGGATATCAATGCCGCCGAAGTAGCCCGCGGCTAGCGGCCCGGCTACGCCGACGGCGATGCCGATCAATCCGCCGGAGACGCTGATCAGCACCGCTTCGAGCAGGAATTGCAGCATTATCATCTGTTTCGACGCGCCCAGCGCCATGCGCAGGCCGATCTCGCGGGTTCGTTCCGTCACCGTCACCAGCATAATATTCATGATGCCGATGCCGCTGATAATCAGCGCAATGGCGGAAACCAACACCAGAACGCCGGTGAGGATCAGCGAGATGTTCTCGGCCGCTTCGAGGATGGCCGAGAGATTGTCGACGTAGTATTTGGCGCCGGGCCGGTGGCGGGCTTCGAGCAACTGCTGCACCTGGCGAGTTAGAGGGATGACGTCTTCGGCGCGGCGCGTCTGGACGTACATCGGGTCGATGCGCTCCTCCGTCGTCAGATATTTCATCACCGTGATCGGGATCAGCATGGTTTCAGTGGAAAGTTCCGATAGGCCGAAGCTGTCAGTCTTTTCCCGGAAGGTGCCGATGATCGTGAACTGCAGGCCGCGGATCTTGATGACCTGCATGATGGAGTTCGACTGGCTTCCGTAGAGCCGCGTGGCCAGTTTCTGTGTCAGCAGGGCGACGCGGTTACGCTGCTGGACGTCATCGACCTGGATGGGCCGGCCCGCCAGGATGATGAGATTTCGCATCGGGACGTACTCATGGTCCGAGCCGATGATCTTCACATCGCGCTCGCGGCCTTCGAGCACCATCTGGTCAAAGATCGTCATCACGCCGGTGACGGCGGTCGCTCGACTGCCCAGGGCGAGACGGGTGGCCTCCACATCAGCGATCTTGACGAAGTCGGCGTCGACGCTGACGCCGGTGCGGTTGCCCGCTTCAAAGTAGGCAATGATGAGGTTGGAGCCGATGCCGCGGATCTGTTCAATCACGTAATCGCGACTGGTGAGCGAGATGGTCACCACCAGGATCACCGAGGCGTTGCCGATCACCAAACCCAGCGCCGTCAACAAAGTTCGTACTTTGTTCGCCTGCAGCGCATGGAAGCTGAAGCGAAGCGCTTCGCGCCAGTTCAAGCGCCGCCCCGGGCCTGCCGCAGCAACTTCTCGGCTTCGGCCCGCGACGGCATTTCCGGGTTCAGGTCGGACTTCAGATACTGTTCGAGCAGTCTGGTGGCCGTCGGAAGGTTCTTTTTGGCGATGATGTAGGTCTGCGCCTTGTCGAAGAGCAGCTTTGGATTGTTTGGATCGAGCTTCTCCGCCTTGCTGATGAACGACTCGCTCTCAATGAGCCGTCCGTGCCGGGCGAGGAACTTGGCGACATCAAGCAGGCGGCCAATCTGGCGCGGCGCGAGCTCGGCGGCACGCTTCAGGTGCTGTTCCGCCTTGTTGAACTCCTGCCGCTTCTGTGCGAGTTGGGCAGTGGCGTAGTAGTACTCGGCCTGGTCGTTGGCTTTGATCTTCTCGAGCAGGGCCTGTGCCTTATCCAGGCCGCCACCGAGGAAACCTGGAGCTTCGAGGTAGTAATCGAACAGATCATTGATCGCCTCGCCGTTCTTCGGGTCCATATTGACGGCCCGTTCAAACATTTGCCGCGCTTTCGAGGCATAGTGAGGCGCCACGAGCGGGTTGCCAGATTCCGCCCGCCGGCCATAGGCGCGACCGAGCCAGTGGTAGTGTTCCGAAATCTGTCCGTTCAACTGGATGGCCTTTTCAAACAGGTCAGCGGCTTTCTTGAAGTCGCCCATCATGTACTGGCACTTGCCGGCGAGTTCGTGGGCGGTCGGGTCTGACCCCAACACGGGTTGAAGGATCTTGAATGCTTCCTGATACTGGGTGCGTTGATAGTACTCGGAAGCCTTCGAAAGCTCCGCTGGTCCGGCCCAAAGGGAGAAACCAGCCAGCGCCGCAACCAAGATTGCCTTCATCATTAAATTCGATGCCTCCAGGATAACGCGGGTTTCAGCTATCGTTTGGAACGTCGCAGCGGGGAAAACCGTCCAAATTGCAGTCCTGATGTAGTATCCTCAGGATTGACGAAAACCAGATCCCCACGTCGGAGGTATCCCTTCATGAAATCCCTTTCCCGCCTGTTCTCACTCACTGCATTGGCTCTTCTCTTTTCGTTCGGCGCTATGGCGCAGACGGCTTCGCTCGAAGGCGAAGTAAAGGGGGAAGACGGCAAACCGCTCAAGGACGCGTTGATTAAGCTGACCCGGACCGACATCAAGGGCAACTACAAAGTTAAGACCAACAAGAAAGGCCAGTGGTTCCATGCCGGCCTGCCGCTTGGGACCTACGACATCGAGTGCGAAGTCGACGGCAAGGTGCAGGACACGGTGAAGGGCGTGCGCACGCGAATGGGCGATCCCCTGCCCGTGAACTTCGACCTGTCGAAGAACGTCGCCCGCAAGCAAGCCATGGAACAAGCTATGGCCACCGGTCAGGTGACCGAAGAGATGTCGCGAGAGATGACGAAAGAGCAGCGCGAGGCGATGGAAAAGCAGGTGAAAGAACGCGCCGCGGCCATGGCCAAGAACAAGGAACTCAACGACGCCTTTAACGCGGGCATGGAGAACTTGAAGACGAAGAACTTCCAGGCATCCGTCGAAGGTTTTGAGAAGGCCGTCGCCCAGGATCCGAAGCAGGTCGTGATCTTCGCCAACATGGCCGAAGCCTACATGGGCCTCGCCGGCACGCAGACCGGCGCCGAGGCCGAGGCGGCCAGCGCAAAGGGCCTCGAAAGCTATGCGAAAGCCCTCGAACTGAAAAACGATGATGCCGGCATGCACAACAACTACGCGTTGGCCCTCGCCAAGGTGAAGAAGTTTGACGAAGCCCGGGCCGAGCTCGACAAAGCGGCCGCTCTCGACCCCACCAATGGCGGTCGTTACTACTACAATATGGGCGCCATCCTGACCAACGTCAGCCAGCTCGAAGCGGCCGGCAGCGCGTTCAAGAAAGCCATCGAGATGGACCCGAACTACGCCGATGCCCACTACCAGTACGGCATCTACCTCGTCGGCAAGGCGCAGGTAGCTGCGGACGGCAAGATCACTCCGGTTCCAGGAACCGAGGACGCCTTCCAGAAGTACATTCAGTTGAAGCCAGATGGCCCGTTCGTCGATAGCGCGAAGAGCATGATTGAATCCATGGGCTCCAAAGTGGAAACGAGCTTCCGCAACCCGAACGCACCCGCCCCCAAGAAGGGCACGCAGAAGAAGAAGTAGCATAGAACCCTCGGTTCGCGAAACTCGATACGATAGAGGGGCGTCCTACTACCAGTAGGGCGCCCTTCGGCATTTTATGATCAAAGCTCTTATTGGCATATTGGTTTCGATCCTCGCAGTCACGTTCCTTCGGGCCGTGATGACGTTGCTCGTTAAAGGCGCCAAAGAGGCGATGCAGCCTGACGCGGAAGCAGCCTCCGGCACCCCGCCGCCGGAATCCGGCACGCGCTTGCGCAAGTGCAAGTCCTGCGGGACCTTCGCGCCGGAAACGAGGATGCTACGCCACAGCACGCGGGAGACCGACGTGTTCTATTGCTCCAAAACTTGTGAGAAGCAGGCCGCCGTCTAGCGGTTCGGCCGCAGTAGTTTCGCCGCCTGTGCGCTCAAGCCGTTCAACTGCCGGAGGTCATCTTCGGCCTGTTGCACCGATGTTTGAATGCGCGAGAGTTCCCCGGCTCCGGGGTCGAGCCCGAGCTGGTCCGCGCGGGTTTGCACCCGAAGCGAAAGCGTCCGGTACTGGTCCGTGACCTCGCGGTAGCGGCGGACCATGCTGTTGAGCAGCACTTCGCGACGCCGGTTGAGATCTTCCAGCTCTTGCGCCGTCCGCAGGCTCTTCGCCGATTCCAGCTCAGCTTTGCCGGCGGCTTCCCGCACAATCTTCTCGCTGGTTTCCAGTCGCACCAACCGTTCGTTCTTCGCCTTCAGCTCGGTTTGAGTGGCGGCAACGACGCGTTTGGTGGATGCCAGCGCTTCGTCGATCTCGGCCAGTTCCGCAGTCAGCTTCTCGCGTTGCACTTGCTCCTGCCCAGCCTGGGCCTGAAGAGCAGCGACATCGTTTCGGGCGGCCGAGAGTTCCTTACGGCTGGCCTCAAGAGCGGCTTGGGATTCGGCGATGATCCGGATGTACTCCGTGGGCAGCACGGCAGGAGCGGCCTTGGCCGACGGCCTTCCGGCCACCGGCGATTCGGCTTGTTCCGGCTCCGACTCTGGAGGGAGAGCCGGACGGGCCGTGCGCAACGCCTCCACTTGAGACGTCAATTCAACGATCCTCTTTTCAGCGATCATCCGGACGCGCTGCTCCTCCACCAGCAAGAAGGTTCCGGCGGCTGTCAGCGCTCCGAGACCCACCAACGCAATCAGCAGACCCTTTCTATTTTTCATCGCTTCACCGAGAACCTTTGCCGGTAAGTCATATCACAGTCCGGCGCGCTCAACCCTACGACGAGGTTCCGCGACTTGCCCGGCGGCACTTCGAGGAAGACGCTCCAATGTTCGCGAATCCGGAGAAAGGCGTTCGCAATCGCCCCGGGAATCTCCGCTAGCCCCCGGCAAATGGCCGCCTCGCCGCCGGTGGCCTCCGCGATCTGCTGCAGACCGCGCTGGTAGGCTTCATTGATCGCATCCACGCGGTAGTGAATGTGGACGATCCAGATGGGCGTCTCGCGATTCAGCAAGGAGCTAATGAGCTTCTGTGTCTTCTCCCGCACCAACTGATCGGGGAACCGGCGGCTCAGGTCGCGCGAGTCGCTCGAGTTGATCACCGGGTTCGTATAGTCCTCGCGGTAATTATAGATGCTGCTATCGGTGCAGTATAAGACGGCCACCCGGGCGGCAGTTTTGGCCAGCAGCCGGTCGCCCAGCCTGGCGGCACCCTCGACCGTATCGAGCAGGCCCGCCTTCCCGCCCCCGGTGTAAGTATTGATGGCGGTCATCAACTCCGCGGCGTCCCCACTGGGATCCTGCAGCACCCGCAGGCCATCCTGCGCCCGCAGCACCGTCGCCCAAGCATTGGGAGGCAATGCCTTCACCGCAGGTTCCAGGCCCGTCCGCGCCGTTTCGATGTAGGAGATATCTCCGCTAAAATCGAGCACCAGCAGTATCAGCAGATCGTCATGCGGCCCTTTGAGCAGTTCGACTTTGGCGGGCTTGCCATCTATGGTGGCTTCCACGTTCGCCGGTTCGCCCTTGGTAACGAGGACGGGCACCCGCAGCCGTCCCGCTCCCGCGCCTTCGGGAGGCGGCGTGAGCAGCGCAAGCAGGTGGCGGCGCGTCAAAAGCTTAACCTCAACCCGATCTGAATCACGCGGCCGCCACGGGAACCGATTATGCGGCCAGCATTGACATTGGGCGTCGAGGCCGGACCGATCACAGGATCCGGGTCCGTCCAATTGGCGGTGTTGACGAAGTTGAAACCGGTGGCCTGCAATTCGAGCGCCCGCTCCGCGTCGATGGCGATTCGCTTGGTCACGGAGAGATCATGATTCTGGCTGGACGGATTGCGCAAAGTTGGATGCGTCCGCGGACCGTCACCCAGCGTGAAGTTATCGGGATTGTCGAACGC
>JBBQRA010000107.1:0-19671 GCA_038215275.1 Bryobacterales bacterium
AAGGATACGCCGGAGAAAAAAGAATTTTCAACAAGGCAGTTGGTTCTTGGAACAGTATTTGGTGTTCTGTTTGGCTTCCTTCTGCAAAAAGGTGGTGTAGCCAAATACCACGTACTGATTGGCTCGCTGTTGCTAGAAGACTTCACGGTTGTAAAAGTGATGCTGGCTGCAATTATCGTAGGCAGCATCGGCATCTTTTCCCTTCATGCGCTCGGCCTTGTTAAGCTCCACGTTAAACCAACGCGCTATGGAGCAAACATTATCGGCGGGCTAATCTTTGGTGTTGGCTTTGCTCTTATGGGCTATTGTCCTGGGACGGGTGCGGCGGCACTGGGCCAGGGGAACCTGGACGCCATGTCGGCCATCATCGGGCTAATGATTGGCTCCTACCTGTTTGCCGAGGTTTCCGGACGGCTTGAAAAGACAGTAATGAAATGGGGTGACCGGGGAAAGCTTATGCTGCCGGAATTGGTTAGAGTTTCGCTCGCGACTTTCCTGATGCTTTGGATACCGATGTTATTGATCATTCTGGTTGCAGTGGATCGGATTAACCTTCGGTAGCCGGCCTTACGAATACAAGTAGGTAGTGATGATGGAAATGCTTCGAAAGGCATCTTGGTCTCCATACGTAGCCGGTTCCCTGATCGGGTTGTTAAGCTGGTTCTCATTTGCATCAGTCGATAAACCAATCGGGATCACAACGGCTTTTGAGTATACGGCGGCACTGATTACTCAAGCTGTCTCTCCTGAAACGGCGTCCACAAATCCGTATTACACGGCTCCAGATAAATCGCCCAAGATCGATTGGGAATGGATGCTGGTGATAGGAGTTTTCATTGGCGCGTTTATTAGCTCAAGACTGTCGGGTGACAGAACCTCAGAGGATGTTCCGGACTTGTGGCGCAAACGTTTCGGAGAAGGTGTATCAAAGCGATTTGCTGCCGCCTTCATTGGTGGTGCGGTGATGATGTTTGGAGCCCGCCTCGCCCAAGGCTGCACCAGTGGCCATGGGATTAGCGGAGCTATGCAACTAGCTGTTTCTAGTTGGGTGTTTGTTGTCGTGCTATTTCTAAGCGGAGTAGGAACAGCCTTCCTGTTATACGGAAAGAAAGGGGCCAATCATGTTTGATGAGCCGTCCAACCTTTTCTTGGGCCTACTAACAGGCATCTTCTTCGGATTCCTTCTTCAAAAGGGACGCGTAGCGAAGTTTCCGGTGATCATCGGACAGTTGCTCCTCAAGGACTGGACTGTTGTAAAGATCATGCTCACGGCGGTCGCCGTGGGGTCGATCGGCGTCTTTACTCTTGTCTCTATGGGCGCCGCGGAGCTTCACATCAAACCAGCAATGTTTGGCGGCTTGCTCCTAGGCGGCCTACTGTTCGGGATTGGAATGTCTGTCCTGGGATATTGTCCTGGCACCAGTGTCGCGGCTTGCGGAGAAGGCAGAAAGGACGCGATGGTTGGTGTTGTGGGGATGATTACTGGAGCACTGGCTTACGTCTGGTTCTATCCGAGGTATCAGCCGATCCTGAAGTCGTTCCCCGATTGGGGCAAGATCACGTTACCTGAACTAACAGCAACCTCACCGTGGCTGTGGGTTCTAGGACTGCTCATACTTGCAGCAACGAACGCCTATATATTTTTGAGGCGATCCACCGTCGCTGTACGCCACGACACACGTAGACGAGGGAATGCTAGAACGGATTAGCCTCAGGAGGATACTGAACTGGCCAGCGAACGAAAGATTTCTTTTCTACAGATTAACGACACGCACGGGTACTTGGAACCGCACCCTGAACTTTTCTGGAGCGGAGATACGGCGGTGTACCGAAGGGCCGGCGGTTACGCGCGCATTCTCACGATTCTGAAACAGGTGCGGAAGGAATGTGAGGGGGCAGTCATTGCTCTGGACAATGGCGATACTCTTCACGGCACGTTTCATGCGGTCCACTCCCAAGGCGAGGCACTCATAGAGCCGATCAATCTGCTTGGCCTGGATGCTTGGACTGTGCACTGGGATTTTGCTTATGGTGTGAAGCGGTTGAACGCGTTGGCAAAGCGACTTAATCATCCACTGCTGGCAGTAAACTGTTACGACAAAGAAACCGGCAGGCTTTCCTATTCTCCTTACACCGTTATCGAACGCGGCGGCATGAAGGTGGGCGTCATAGGAATTGCAGCTACCATCATTGACAAGACAATGCCCGAGCACTTTAGCGAGGGCCTCCGCTTCACCCTAGGCAATGAAGAATTGCCGCGCCACATCCGCACCCTTCGCGAGCGGGAAGGAGTTCCTCTCGTCGTTGTCCTTTCACACCTGGGCTTTCCACAAGACGTGAAACTCGCGAGCGAGGTACCTGGTATTGATGTGTTGCTAAGTGGCCACACCCACAATCGAATTACGGAGCCGTTTATGGTCAACGGCACGGCCATAATCCAATCCGGCTGTCAAGGTTCGTTTGTCGGACGGCTCGATGTCGAACTCGTTCGAGAAGGAACTAAGTTTCGGCACCAGCTGATTGAAGTTGGCGAGTCGATCATGGAAGATGATGAAATGGTTCGGGCCGTGAACAGGGTTGTCGCTCCGCATCGCCAGATGCTTTCTGAAGTAGTTGGCCAGACCTCGACTGCACTTAATAGGGACACAATGCTCGAAGCGACGATGGACAACCTGCTTCTGCAAGCGATCGCAGAGACGGCTGGCACGACCATCGCATTCTCCAACGGATGGCGATACGGAGCACCTATACCGCCTGGTCCAGTCACGATGAACGACTTGTGGAATATCATTCCCACGAACCCCCCTGTCTCTGTGGTTGAACTGAGCGGCGGCGAAATGAGGGAAATGATCGAGGAGAACCTGGAGCACAGCTTTGCCGCCGATCCCTATTGCCAAATGGGCGGTTACTTGAAGCGCTGCCTCGGTGTTAATGTTTACGCCAAGCTCGAAAATCCTCCTGGCTCCCGGGTCCAGCAATTTTTTGTTGATGGCAAGCAGGTGGAACCGGCTCGGGTTCACTTGGCTGCGTTTGTCACCGCCCAAGGCGTGCCGAAGAAATACGGTCGCAATCGTAGAGATCTCGATACGCACGCCGTGGATGCTCTGAAACAATACTTTGCCCGTCGCAGTGAAGTGAAAGCAGAACTGCGCAATTCGGTCGTTGCGGTGTAGTTGGATTCTCCCGTTAATTAGTACAGTTAGGCAAGTCCTACAACAAAGGGCTTTTCTTGATTCGTCAAGCTAGACATTTCTCCGCTTCCGGAAACGAACTCGCGTGGCTTCTCTCAAGACCGAATTTCGGATTGCGTAGAACGCCCTCGTACTTCAGTTCGCATCTTATCTATTGTGATGTTGCTCCACGCTTCGGAGCCGCAGCCTCCTCAGCTTGTACTCCCCGGTCAGTTCGGCCGCTGCATGCTGAGTCTTGGTCAGGAGCCTCCCTCAATTTGCCGAGGTCATCCTGCGATTAGAAATTGAGTACTGCTCCCACCTGCATCAGTCTCGATCCCCGGGTGCCAAGAAGCCGGCCGAAGAAAACATCGTTACGGCTCGTACGCAGTCCGGAAAGATTCGTGTGATTGAGCGCGTTGAACATGTCTGCCCGGAACTGCAGCCGCATCTTCTCTCGAAGCGGGATCGCGAACGCCTTGGCGAGACTGAAGTCCAGATTCCACAAGCCCGGCTCCCGAATCGACCCGCGGCCCACGTTGCCCGGGCGGATCGGCGCTCCGGAGGCACTCGAGACGGGAATCAGCGTGAACACAGCCGGATTCAGATACTGAAGCGTATCGCGATAGTTGTCCAACTTCACTGGCCCGCCTCCTACATATTCCCCACGCTGCCCCGGAATGGAGGATGTCTGCGACACCGTCACGGGCAGCCCGGTGTTGGCCCGGAAAATGCCCGACAACTGCCATCCGCCCAAGGCAGTACCTAAAGTCCGGTTCTGCAGGCCCGCCAACCCTGGCACTTCGTAGACCCATCCCGCAGTGAACAGATGCGTGAGATCGTAAGAACTCGGCCCGTAATCCGCCCGCAGATCGAAAAACTCCTGATTCAGCGAATTGCTGTTCTCGCCCGCAAACCACGCCCCGAAATCGCCGCTCGCCGTGCCCAACCCCTTCGACCATGTGTAATTCACATCAAAGCTCAAGTTATTCGAAAAGCGCTTCTTGAGCGACGACTGCCAGGAGTAATAACTCAAGGTCTGCGAATTATCAGTGTAGATCGGCTGCGAGAGGTTCGGATTCGGCCGCAAGCCCGTGATCCGGTCCACGCGGTTCGCCGCACGGAACAGGATCAACTTTACACCGCGCGTTCCCACAAAGCCGGTGTTCAGGACAAGCGTTCGACCTAATTGCCGCTGCACGTCCAGACTGAACTGCATGGTGTATGGCGCCTCCAAATCACTGTTGAAGATCTGAAACACGTTCCGCGGGCTCGTTCCGGCCTCCTGCGCCAGTTGCTGCACCTGCTGCAGGAAGCCGGCATTGAACACCGGGAACCGCACATTAAAGCGGGAGATACTAGCCGGGCCAATCTCCTGCCGCGACGGTATATTCGGGGCAATCGCCGTCGCAAACCAGCCGATCTCGGGGGTGTTGGGCGAAAACATCATCCCAAACCCTCCGCGAATCGACGTCTTCCCTTGGCCGTCCGGATTGTAGGCGAACCCGACCCGTGGACCGAGGTTGATCGGATCGTGATTGAAGGGCTTATCCACCGGGTTGAACTGTCCAACACGGAAGGCCCCATCCTGGCCCAGGAACGAGGGATTGTGCAGTCCGGCAGCCGGAGTACCCTTCTTTCCCACCGAGCGGAAGTTCGAGTAGAAGTCGTAACGCAATCCGAGATTCAGCGTCAGCTTGGGCATCACCCGGAAGTCGTCCTGGAAGAAACCGCCAAATCCGTAAGTGCGCATGTCGAAATCGCCATTGCCAAAAGTGACCGTGCCAGAAGCCGGAGCGTTCCGCAGCATCGAGTCCAGCGTCGGATAAAACAAGCCCGGGTTCTCCGGATTATTACGAGTACCGATCAAGTAACTGTAGTTACCGCCGAACTTCAGAAAGTGGCGCCCCGAGGACCGGGCAAACTTCTGCGAGATGGTGGTCATCGGTCCGCCGGACCGATTCGCTTCGGCTGTGGGACCTCCGATTCCAAAACCCGTCGTGAACCTCGGGATGCTGCGCGCTCCAGTGAACTCCTCCTCCGGATGGCTGGGATCCTTCTGGTTGAAGAACGCATCCCCGCGCACCTGGATCGTGCGGGTATACCCGAAACGCGTCTCGGAAACCCAGGTCGCCTTGTTTACCGTCTGGCTGATACTCAACCGGTTCAGGCTGTTGGTCCAGGACCGGTCGTTGTTCAGAAAGAGCGAAGGAATCTCACGGATCGGAGTCCCATGATTGAACGTCACCGCAAGCCGGCTGTTGGATGAGAAAAGGATGTCTCCCTTCACGTCGATGTGATCGTCGTCGCGCCGGCTCGCCTGCGCTCCACTGTACAAGCCCACGATCGCGTTGGGTGCGGTGGGCTGATTGGGAGACGGATACGCGTCCAGAGTCATCTTGTATGCCGGTACTGCCGCCAGTAACTGCGCACGCAGGCTATCGGTGGGCACATTTCCCTGAACAAACGCGCCCTCTCGCTCCCTGTAGCCTTCATACACTCCGAACAGAAAGATCTTGTCCTTCTTGACTGGCCCACCCAGCGAGCCGCCAAACTGATTGAAGGTCAGGGCCGGTTTGGTGGCGAGCGTCTGCAGCCGGGCGTTGAGCAAACGGTTCCGGTGATTCTCGAACAGGCTCCCGTGCCATTGGTTCGTGCCCGACTTAGAGACCAGATTCACCTGTCCGCCAATGGCGTTCTCATACTCCGCCGGAATCACGCCTTTGACGGCGCTTACTTCCTGAATGCCTTCGATGCTCATGATGTCTACCAGGTTCGGAGCCTGGTAGGCGCCCGGGCTGTTCGCGCCCGTATTCCCGCTCGCGTTGGTTCCATCAAGCGACCACTGGGTGCCGTTCGTGCCGACGCCGTTCATATTCACGCCAGTTGAACTTCCCGTGCTCGGCACCGCTCCCGGCGTAAGGATCAGGATCCGCGTGAAGTTCCGGTTTTGCAACGGCAGTTCCCGGATCTCGCCCGGCTGGAACGTCTTCAGTTGCTCCGATGAAACAGTGTTGACCAGCGAGCCGGAGCCCTCGACCTTCACGCTTTCCGACACCTGCCCCAGATCAAGCCGGTACGTCAGCCTAGCCTGCTGTCCGGCCGAGAGGTTGATCCCCGCCGCCGCCAGCGTCTTGAAACCGGCCACCTCGATGCGGAGCGTGTACACTCCCGGCGGCACGAAGGCAAAGACGAATTCGCCACCAGTGCCCGATCGTTGCACAGCAACCGCCTTCGTCCCTTCGTTGGTCAACGTGATGCTAGCGTTGGCGATTGCCGCTTCGGAAGGGTCCGTCACCGTTCCGTGAAGAGTAGCGGTATTGGCTTGCGGCTGCGCAAGCGGTGGATACAGTAAAGCAAGCCCGATCAGTAAGATAAGCGGGATGCGACCGTGCGAGGAGAAATTTCCAATCATTCCGTCTGCTCCTTATTGACGGCATATTATATGACTACGGTCCCCACGTCAATTTCTAGTCTTATCTCATTTAAAATGAGCCTGATGAAACGGGCGATTCTCACAAAAGGTGAGCCGGAAGGCGGAGAGGCGGCGCAAGTTAGGGATTGATCATCAGCAAGCAAGGTGGGGAGAAGTTGAGCCGGGAGCAGATCCATGCGCCGCTGGAAGCGAGCCAGGAGGTGCCTTACCGGGCACGGCCGGGAGGCCATTTGCGAGCGGGTGGGGGAGTCGCTACGTGAGCACGACCACGCCCAGCAAGGCCGGAGGGGCAAGGGATTGTTGCGCAGCTACGGGGCCGTCGGGACCCAGAAACGTCCTTCATTGAATACTCCATATTTCGTGTACCCAAACGACTCCGGTGGGCCGGTTCGGCATTGGCCGATTTACGTCGATTCCAGACCCTGACGCTCTACAGCACCCCTGTCTTTACCTGTATCTTGAAAATATTCAGGCTTATTTCGCCCGGGAACGGGAGACAGCGCCACGCCAACAGGTCCAATTTCCCGTTGGCGTCTAGCTGAAGCCGAACAACCGATCCCGCCGAGCACGCCCTGGTCGCTGAGCCGCTGTACGGCCGTTCCGCAGGTGGCCAAGATAGAAGCCTTAAATCCGGGCTGGTGCTTTCCCCCTTCCCGCCGGTGTTTTCCTCTGATATATTGGGGCCACTTGTTCCGAAAGGAGACGAAAGTCAATGCGTTTGTTTCTCTCTGCCGCAGCCGTTGGTGCTCTGATGGTCGCCTTTGCCGCCTCCGACGGCAAGGAGTTCACGCCAATGCAGAAGAAGTGGTGGGCTTTCCAGCCCCTGCGGGCCCATACTCCGCCCACCGTCCCCGAAACACACTCTGACATTGACCGCTTCCTCCAGGCCAAGTTGGCCGAAAACGGCCTTCGGCCCAACGGCCCGGCTGATCTGCCTACGCTGCTCCGGCGAGCCTCTCTCGTCCTCACCGGTCTCCCTCCTACGCCCGAAGAGACCCAGGCATTTCTCGCCGACCCCTCCCCGCAAGCATTCGAAAAGGTTCTTGACCGGCTCCTGGCCTCCCCCGCCTACGGCGAACGCTGGGCCCGGCATTGGCTAGACCTAGCCCGTTACGCCGACTCAGAGGGCTTTAAGTCTGACGAAACCCGCCCGAATGTATGGCGCTACCGCGACTACGTTATCCGCTCGTTCAACGACGACAAACCATACGACCGGTTCGTCAAAGAGCAGATCGCCGGCGACGAACTATACCCCGGCAGCCTCGATGCGAAAGTCGCCGTCGGGTTCAATCGCCACTTCCCGGACGAGTCCAATGCAGCCAACATTCGCCAGCGGCGTCAGGAACTTCTGTTCGACATCACGGACACCACCGGCTCGGTATTTCTCGGCCTCACCTATGGTTGCGCCAAGTGTCATGACCACAAGTTCGATCCTATTTTGCATAAGGATTACTACCGCCTTCAGGCGTTCTTCGCTAATACCCGTATAGAAGACGAGGCCGTCCTTATGCCCGGCCCCGAGCACGACACGTGGAAAGTTCAACAAGCGGAGTGGGAAGCGAAAACCGCGGGGATTCGTACGGAAATGCAGCAACTGCTCGCCGCCCCCCGGCAGAATAAATTCAAAGATCGCCTCTCCCGCTTTCCGGAGGAGATCCGCGAAACCATCGTCATGGATCCCGCCCAGCGCAATCCGCTCCAGTGGCACATGTTCATGAAAGCGAAAGCACAGGTGACTTTCAGCGACGCCGCATGCGCCGCCGCGCTCAAAGGCGAGCCCGCCAAGCGCTACAAAGAGCTGCAAGAGGCTCTCGCAAAGTTCGACTCCATCAAGCCGCCGCCGCTCCCCATGGCCCAGACTCTGGCCGAGATGCACACTGAGGCGCCGAAGACCCACGTCCTGAAGAATGGAAACTATGACGCCCCAGAAGCCGAGGTCGCCCCTGGTTTTCTCTCTATTCTTGACCCCACCGACGCCCCATTGGCAGGCGGCCGGCGTGCGGCCTTGGCAAACTGGGTTGGCAGCCCCACCAACCCGCTCACTGCCCGGGTTATGGTCAATCGCATATGGCACTATCAGTTCGGCCGCGGCCTCGCGGGCACGCCGTCGGACTTCGGACTCATGGGCGAGCGCCCCACCAACCTCCCCTTGCTTGACCACCTCACCCGGTCGTTCATCACGAACGGCTGGAGTCTGAAGAAGCTGCACAAACAGATCATGCTCTCTGCCGCCTGGCAGCAGTCCAGTGCCCACAATGAAGCCAACGCGGCCCGCGACCCCGAGAACAAGCTTTGGTGGAAGTACCCCCGCCATCGCCTGGAAGGCGAAGCCGTCCGGGATTCCATGCTCCTGGTCTCCGGGCGCCTCAACGGGAAAATGTTCGGTGAGCCAGTGTTTCCTCCCCTACCCTCCGGCGTCGTCACCCGCGGAGGCTGGAAAGCCAATGAGGACCCTGCGGCGGCCGATCGCCGCTCTATCTACGTCTTCGTCCGCCGCAACACCCGCTATCCGATGTTTGAAGCGTTCGACATGCCCGACACTCACGAATCCTGCGCCCGCCGCAACCAGACCATCAGCCCCGCACAATCGCTCGAACTGATGAACAGCCGCCTCGTCACTGCCTGGGCCCGCAGCTTTGCTGAGCGGGTACGCAACGACGGAGGCCAGACGGTCGACGGCATGCTCGACCGCGCTTGGCGCCTGGCCCTGCAGCGGACGCCCACCGAGGCCGAACGGCAAACTGCCAGCGACTTTCTCGCCCGCCAGACCAAGCTCACTGGCGACCCCGCCCAAGCTTGGGGCGACCTCTGCCAGACCCTGTTCTCCACTAGCGAATTTCTATACGTGAACTGATATGAACCGGAAACTGCGCCACCACTGGAACGTCTCCAACCGCCGCGAATTCTTCTCCCGCGCCGGCTCCGGCCTCGGCGCAATTGCGCTTGGCAGCATGCTGGCGGAAGCGGCTGCCCCCCCTGCGAAGCCCCGGACCCACTTCCCCCCCAAAGCGAAGTCCGTCATCTGGCTGTTCATGGAAGGCGGCCCCAGTCATATCGACCTCTTCGATCCGAAACCGGAGCTCAACAAGCTCGCCGGCCAACCCATGCCCGCTAGCTTCGGCAAGCTCATCACGGCCATGGGCACGGGCAACAACACCCTCATGGCCTCGCCCCGCCAATGGAAGCAGCATGGCCAAAGCGGCATGTGGGTGAGCGAGTGGTACCCGGAGATCGCCAAGCACGTCGACGAGATGACCATCATCCGCTCGTGCTGGGCTAACGGACTCAACCACGTGGGTTCCGTCTGCCAGATGAACACCGGAGACATCCTTGCCGGCCGCCCATCGCTCGGGGCCTGGGTCACCTACGGCCTCGGCACAGCGAACAAGAACCTTCCCACCTTTGTTGTCCTCACCGACGACCGCGAAGTCGTTGGCGGCCCGAAAAACTGGTCTTCGGGCTTCCTGCCCGCTTCCTATCAAGGCACCCAGTTCCGCCAGGGCGATACGCCAATCCTGAACCTGAAGCCGGTTGAGGGCGTCACTGATGAGCGCCAACGCAGCCGACTGAGCCTTCTCCGGCAGTTGAATCAGCATTGGGGGGCGGATAAGACGGAGGATTCGGATCTCGATGCGCGCGTGAAGTCGTTTGAGCTCGCCTACGAAATGCAGTCCGCCGGAGCCGAGGCCGTCGATATCTCGAAAGAGACGGAAGCCACCAAGGCTTTGTATGGAATGGACGGGGAGAATACGCGTCAATTCGGCCACAACTGTCTCCTCGCCCGGCGCCTGGTCGAGCGGGGCGTCCGCTTCGTCGAACTGTACTGCGGATCCGGCTCGGGCTGGGATGCCCATTCCAACATTGAGTCCAACCACGGCAAGTGGTGCGGCGTTTCCGATGGTCCTATCGCGGGCCTGCTGACGGACCTGAAGCAGCGGGGTCTGCTCGAAGACACGCTCGTCGTGTGGGGAGGCGAATTCGGACGCACCCCGTTCAATGAGAAAGGGAATGGACGCGACCACAATCCTTGGGGATTCACCATGTGGATGGCTGGCGGCGGAGTCAAAGGCGGGCAATACGTCGGCACGACCGATGAGATCGGGTTGCGCGCGGTGGACAAGCCCTGCCACGTGCACGATATCCATGCCAGCATTCTATACGCCCTGGGTATGGATCACCTTCAGATGACCTACCAGCACAACGGACGCGCCGAACGGCCGACCATCGTGGGTGGCGACATTTTCAAGGAGATTTTCCGAGCCTGACGATCTCCGCCGGATTCGGCGAGTTGGAGTGGCAGCAAGAGCAAACCCTAACAGAGCAGGCTCCGTGTACATTCGAATTCTGTGCGAAGCAGGCAGAAAGTAAATTAGCCAACGCGTCCGTGGGCCAGTTGCCTGTTGAGATGAGGCAGGAAGCGGCAATTCGCCTCGCCAGTTGGCATGAAACAAGGCGTCGTGATCGGCATCAAGAACCTTGAAGCCGGAATAGGAGCGGCCCTCGTGGGTAACGGATTGAAAAAGCTTATCGAGATGGTTCCATTTGGGGTGATGACGAGCTGCTTTATAGATATCACTCCTGGCTTTTGCTTCGAGGACGGGGGTTGGTCAGGGCTTCAAAGCCGGAGACGACATCGAAGAGTTCTTCGTCGATGCTGGCTTGGCGCAGGCGGTGGAAGGTACCGTTGAGGTCCGTAAGGAGTTCATCGATGTTTTTTTCCGCGCGTTCCATGGCGGCGAGGCGGCTGGAGTTTTCGCTGGCAAGCGACTCGGCACAGGCGCGGAAGAGCGAGACGAACAGATACTCCCGGATGAGTGCCGGGAGTGTGGCCGCAGGGGCGAGGACCTCGGCGAGATTTTGAGTTGGCCAAGGCATCGTGGAGATCCGGCGCTGCCAGGATTCATCGAGTGGCAGGAGCCGCAGTTCGACCGGAGCATAGACGGCGCCGGACGTTGGCCGGTTATAGAACAGGTAAAGTGCCGTTGCATCGTTAGGGTCCCCGGATCCCCCGGCATCGACGAGAATCTGACCAATGAGCGGGGTGATGGCTTGGAC
This sequence comes from Bryobacterales bacterium, assembly GCA_038215275.1. Taxonomy (GTDB): domain Bacteria; phylum Acidobacteriota; class Terriglobia; order Bryobacterales; family Bryobacteraceae. The sequence goes on from JBBQRA010000107.1 coordinate 11,662, forward strand.
GGACACGGGGACACGGAATAGCCCACGGAGCGGCAGACCGTCATCGGCGAGGCGGGCGTGGACCCGTTCTCCGACGGCCCATACCTCGGGACCGGGTGGCAGGGCGGCCAAGGCTTCGGTGGCGTAGTTGGCGATCACGTCGTTGAACTGGCCGACGAGTCCCTGGTCGGAACCGAAGACGACGGCGCGGACGGCCTTGGGGGAGCCGGAAGGGGGCCGGGTGGCCGGTGGACTGGTGCGAAAGCAGGCGGCCAGGCCCAGTTCAACTGCGCGGTTGTAATCGGCAAGGGAGCTGACCGATCGCTCATATTGGCCGATGCTGGCGGCGGCGAGCGCCTTCATGGTGTGCACGACGGATTGGAGATCTCCGGCGCTGTTGATTTGGCGGCGGAGGCCTTCCGTGGAGTCGCTCATGGCTGGTCTAGGCCATTGATGGCCGATTTGGCAAGTTGGATGATCACTTCGCGATCCTCGTCACTCAGCTTCTTGGCAGACTGGAAGCGGGCGGCAACTTCTGCCGGGATCTGGGCGGCGGCATCGCGAACGGCCTGTTCGGCTTCGGTCATCCGTTCGAGGGGAGTTTGGTCGAAGAGTCCGCCGGAGACGGCGAGTAGGATGGCGATTTGCGCGGGTACGGAGACCGGGGAGAATTCCGGCTGCTTCAGGCAGGCCCGGATACGGCGGCCGCGTTCAATGATGTGACGGGTGTCATCGTCGAGCCGAGCGCCGAAACGGGCGAAGGTTTCGAACTCTTCAAACTGGGCGTAGGCGAGTTTGAGGTCGCCGGCCACGGCGCGGTAGGCGGGGCGCTGGGCTTTGCCGCCGACGCGGGATACAGACTTGCCGACGTCGACGGCGGGGAGCACGCCGAGTTCGAACAGCGTGGGCGAGAGGTAGATTTGCCCGTCGGTGATGGAGATGAGGTTGGTGGGGATGTACGCCGAGATATTCTGGGCTTCGGTTTCGATGATGGGCAAGGCGGTGAGGGAGCCGCCGCCGCGTTCTTCGCTGAGATGGGTGGCGCGTTCGAGGAGGCGCGAGTGGATGTAGAAGATATCGCCGGGGAAGGCCTCGCGGCCCGGCGGACGGCGGAGGAGGAGTGAGAGTTCGCGGTAGGCGCGAGCGTGTTGCGTGAGGTCGTCGTAAACGATGAGGACATCCCGGCCTGCCTCCATAAAGAATTCGGCAATGCTGGTGGCGGCATAGGGAGCGATGTAGGCGAGGCCGGGCGGGTTGTAGCCTTCGGTGACGACTACTACGGTGTACTCCATGGCGCCCTTCTCCTTGAGGATGGAGACAGTTTTGGCGACGGAGGCGGCACGCTGGCCGATGCAGCAATAGACGCAGAGGACGTCCTGGCCCTGTTGGTTGAGGATGGTATCGATGGCGATGGCGGACTTACCGGTTTGGCGATCGCCGAGGATGAGTTCGCGCTGACCGCGGCCAATGGGGACGAGCGCGTCGATGACCTTGATGCCCGTTTGGAGGGGCGTGGTGATGGGGGCGCGGTCCATGATGGCGGTGGCGGGCTGCTCAACGGGCAGGCGGCCCGTGGTGAGGACGGGCCCGAGTCCGTCGAGGGGGTGGCCGAGCGGGTCGATGATACGGCCAAGGAGTCCGGGGCCGACAGCGACGTCCATGACCCGGCCGGTGCGCTGGACTTCGTCCCCGGCGTGGAGATGCCGGTATTCGCCGAGGAGAACGACACCAACTTCGTCTTCGTCGAGGTTGAAGGCGATGCCGGAAACGCCACCCGGGAAGGAGATCAGCTCTTCATAGCCGACGCCGGGGAGACCGGAAACCTTAGCGACGCCGGAGGAAACGGTGGTGATGGTTCCGATCTCCCGGGGGACCAATTTTCGCGCAAAGGCTTCGCGGGCTTCGCTTATCGAGGAGAAGGCCCGGTCGAGGGCATCGTGGAGCCCGTCGCTCATTGTGGCTTCGCCGCCTGTGGTTGGACGAGATCCGCGACGGCCTCTTCGAGGGAGGCGAGGTAGCCGGCTATGGACCAGGCGACCTTCTGGCCTCCCGCGGAGAGTTCGATGCCGCTGATGAGGTTGGGGGCGGTTTCAAAGCGGAGTGGAACTTCAGCGGAGAATGTTTCGTTCAAGGCCTGCTGGATGGCGGCGCGCTGGTCCGGGGGAAGGTCGAAGGCGGTGCGGATGAGCGCTGGTCCGGTGGCGAGAGCGTTGGCGACATCCTGTTTCGCAGAGCCGTCGAGCTCGCGAAGGCGATGGGTGAATAGCTCGCCCATGCGTGTTTCGAGGCTGGTGGAGGCGAGGTCGGCGAGGGTCTTGCGGGCGATAGCGAAGACTTCGAGTTGGGTCCGGTGGGTAAGGGCCTTGCTGAGGTTCTCAGTTTCGTTCCGCAGGGCGTCGCGGTGCTGGGAAGCGAGGAGTTCGGCCTGCTGGCGGGCGTCCGCGAGAAGTTTTTGGCGGGTGGTTTCGCCTTCCTCGTCGACCTGGGCGAGGCGGCTGGAACGGTGCTGCTCAAACTCGTCGTTCTTCTTTCGGAACTCCTCCCGTTCTTTCCTGGCTTCCTCCTTCTTCGCGGCTGCATCTTCCAATTCGGCGGCGATGCGCTTCTCCCGTTCGTCGATGGCGTGCAGGATGGGCTGATAGAGGAAGCGCTTCATGAGCCAGACGAGGATGAGGAAGTTGAGCGCCTGCGCAGCGACGGTGAACCAGTCAATCGGCATCGGCTCAATCCTTTACCACTTGGGCGATGACATGGTTCCAGAAGGGGTTGGCGAAGAGCAGAATCATGGAGACGACGAAGCAGTAGATGGCGGTGGACTCGATCATGGCGAGTCCGACGAAGAGCGTTCTGGTGATGGTGGCAGAAGCGTCGGGCTGCTGGGCGAGCGCCGAGAGGGCGGCAGCGACGGAGCGGCCTTGGCCCAGTGCGGGTGCGATGCAGCCGATGCTGATGGCGAAGCCAGCGGTGGCGATGGAGGCGATGGCGATCGAGGTGGTGTTGTCCATGTTTGTCCTTTGAAAATGGTCACGCGCTGGAGGGCTTTCGCGTGCGGGTTGCGGCGGCGATGTAGACAGCGGCCAGGATGCTGAAGATATAGGCCTGTACCATGCCGGTGAGCAGGCCGAGCGCCGTCATGATGACGGGGAACACGAAGGGCGTGATGGTAAGAAGAATTCCGATGATCATGGCACCGCTCATCATGTTGCCGAAGAGGCGAACGGCGAGAGCTAGGGTGCGGGAGAGTTCACTGATGATGTTGAAGGGCAGCATGATGAACGTGGGCTTCACATAGGACTGGAGATAGGCGCCGAGGCCCTGTTCAGCGATGCCGAAGATCGGAACGGCGACGAAAACGAACAGGGCAAGGGCGGTAGTTGTGGAGAGCGATCCGGTGGGGGGCTGGAAGCCAGGGATGACGGTGCAAAGGCTGGAAGCGGCGACGAACAGGAAGAGCGTGCCGAGAAAGCTGAGGTACTTCCGCGGGTTCTCAAGGCCGATCTCGGCGATTTGCTTTTCGATGGCCGTGACGATGATCTCAAGCAGATTCTGCCAACGGGAGCGATGGAGGTCCGTGGAAAGGCCGCGGGTGATGAGCTTGGCGCCGGCGGCGAGGAGGAGGATGAGAATCCAAGTGAAGAGGATGGTGGCGTTGAGCTTTAGGAATCCCGATTGCCAGTAGATAATTTCATCGGGACTGAGGCGCATGGCGGTTCTCCTTGCTCGGGCGGGTAAGCCAGATGACGGCGAAGCGGGCCATGACGAACCCGGCGAGGGCGACCAGGAGGCGGGACCAATGGGCGCCGCTAATGAGGTAGAAGCCGGTCAAAACGATACCCATACGCAGCAGGAGGCTGCCCGCGAACCAGACGCCGGGCTGCCGGGCCGTGAGTCCCCGTTGGACCGTCCACCAGAGGCCGCCGAAGAAGGCGGCGCCGAGGGCGGCACCGGCGAGCCAGAGGGGCAGAAGTGTGAGTGGATCAGGCATCTTTGTCGTCCTGTTCCTGGCGCATCGCCTGGTCTTCCCGTTCGAGCCAGAGCCAAGCATTGAGGCAGCCTACGGTGAGGCCGGCGACCAGGAGAGCGAGAGTCCAGGAGTGGGGACTGGGATAGTTTTTGTCGATCCACAGGCCGAGCGCCGCGCCGAGCAGAGTGGGGACGACCACTGACCAGCCTATGAGCCCCATCATACCCAGACCGAACCAGATTCCTGGGGCGGCTGTCCGGCGTGCTTTGAGCTTGCGCGCGGCTTTGGCGCCGACCTGCCCAGCGAAGGAAGGCCCGGTTTGCGAGGTTTTCGGAGCAGGTTTGTCATTCATGTTGAAAGTCGGCCAAGCGGCGCAGCAATCCAATTTCCAGTTTCGCCATGACGGAGCGGACGATCTGCTCGTGCTCGCCGAGGGTGAGGAACTCTTGCTCGACCGCTTCCCGCAATTGGTCGAGATCGGTACCGGCAATGGCTCGCCGGACGGATACGAGCACATCGGCCCCGGTTTTGACAAGAACCCCTTCGTCGACCGCCACGACCACTTCGCCGGCGGTTGGCGATTCATAGATCAGGATTCCCGGGGCGAGGGCGGCGGCACAATCGAGACGTTGGGGCAGCAGCCCGAAGGAGCCTTCCTTGGTTTCGGCGACGATGCGAACCACGGCGGGTTCGTCGGCGAAAACCTCAAACGGCAGGAGAATCTTCAAGTGCATGCCCGTGGGCATCATCGCTCACCTCCGCGCCGCGAGGCGTCCGCTTTTTCCTTGGCTTCGTCGACGTTGCCGATCATGTAGAGCGCACTCTCCGGGTAGCCGGCGAACTCGTCACGGAGGATGCGCTCGCAGCCGTCGAGGGCGTCCTTGAGGCTAACCTGCTTGCCTTCCAGGCCGGTGAATTGCTCGGTGGTGAAGAAGGGCTGCGTGAGGAACCGTTCGAGCAGGCGGGCCCGGGCGACGAGGGCGCGGTCGTCGGGCGAGAGCTGTTCGAGGCCGAGCATGGCGATGATGTCTTTGAGTTGCTCGTACTGAGCGAGAGTGCGGCGGATCTCCTGGGCCAAGCTGTAGTGGTGGACGCCAACGATGCCGGGCGTGGCCATTTTCGAAGAGGACTTGAGCGGATCGATGGCGGGATAGAGCCCTTCGCTGGCGCGGCGGCGGGAGAGGACGATGGAGGCGGACAGATGGGAGAAGGTGTGGACGGCGGCGGGATCGGTGAAATCGTCGGCCGGGACGTAGACGGCTTGAATGGAGGTGATGGCGCCGCTGTCGGTATTGGCGATGCGCTCTTCGAGGCGGGAGAGTTCGGTGCCGAGGGTAGGTTGGTAGCCAAGCCGCGAGGGCATCTGCCCCATTAAGGCGGAGACTTCGGAGCCGGCCTGGATGAAGCGGAAGATGTTATCGATGAGGAGGAGGACGTCGCGATGTTCATCGTCGCGGAAGTACTCGGCCATGGTGAGGGCGGTGTTGCCGACGCGGAAGCGGGCGCCGGGTGGCTCGTTCATCTGTCCGAAGACCATGACCATATTCGGGAGGACGCCGGCATCCTTCATTTCGCGATAGAGTTCTTCGCCCTCGCGGGAGCGCTCGCCGATGCCGCAGAAGATGCTGATGCCGTCCTGCCGGCCGACCATGTTGTTGATCAATTCGGTGAGCAGGACCGTCTTGCCGACGCCGGCGCCGCCGAACAGGCCCGATTTGCCGCCCCGCTCCAGGGGTACGAGGACATCAATGACCTTAATGCCGGTTTCAAATATGTTGGTGCTGGTGGAACGGCGGGAGAGAGGGGGAGGCGCGCGATGAATGGAGCGCCACTCGGCGTCGGCCAGAGCGGGTTCACGGTCGATGGTGTTGCCAAAGACGTCGAACATGCGGGAGAGCACGGCCCGGCCGACGGGGGCTTGCAGCGGTCCGCCGGAGTCTGTGACGGGCATGCCGCGGGCAAGGCCCTGGGTGGGCGTAAGGGCGATGCCGCTGACGTGCTGGGCGTCGCGCTGGGCGAGGACCTCGATGACGATGCGGCCATCCGGTCCCGCACGGAGCATGGAATAGATGGCTGGCAGTTGGCTGGCAAACCGGACATCGACCACACTGCCGCGGACGGCTGTTACCGTGCCGAGGTTCGATGAAGAAGGGTCCACGCGTTACATATTGCACGCGGAGGTCCATTGGAGGCGGTGTGGCTTCAGTGGAAGTGGGGGACTCAATTACCTCCGCCAGGTTTGAGCGTATGACCATAGGGGGTCACTTTTTGACCGCCGGCGTGAAAACGATTTTCCGAAACGCTGAGGTTTAGAGGCCTTGGATTTTTGGCGTCCCGATTCCGGCGGCGCTCGCGGCGAGTGGAAAACCCCGGGATGCCGACAAACGGTCAGCTTGGATTCGTAACCGCTGCGGCGAATGGGGTTCTGCGCCGGTTGGCATAAGATGGAACAGATACGGTAATGTTTACCCCCGAGCAACGTGGTCAACTGCGCTCCGATCTACTCGAATACGCTGCCAACGACCGGCGCATCAGCGCTGCTGCAATCACCGGTTCGGCCGCTGCCGGCCGCGAAGATACTTGGTCGGATATTGATCTCGCTTTTGGCGTTGCCGATGCCACCGAAGTGGAGCGGGTCCTCACCGATTGGACGACGTTGATGTACGACTAGCACGGAGCTTTACATCATCTTGACGTGAAGGCCGGGGTATGGATTTACCGCGTGTTTCTTCTTCCGACAACTCTGCAGGTGGATCTCGCCTTTGTGTCCTCTGTGGAATTCCGAGCCTTAGGGCCAACCTTTCGTCTCGCGTTCGGAACTGAGAATGAGCCCAAGCATGCTCCGCCGCAAGCCCCCGGAGACATCATTGGTCTCGGATGGTTATACGCACTCCACGCGCGAAGCTGTATCGCAAGACGAAAATTATGGCAAGCCGAATACATGATTAGTAGCATTCGCGATCACACGCTCGCGCTGGCCTGTATTCGCCATGGCCTCCCTTCCGTGCATGGACGCGGCATCGATCTGTTGCCAAGCGGAATTGTGACCCAATTCGAGGGCTCTTTGGTTCGTCAACTCGACACCGCCGAACTCTCTCGGGCGTTCCAGGTTACAACTCTATTATTACTGAGCGAAATTCGAAACATCGATGAGGCACTTGCGGAGCGCTTAAAGGAAACCCTGATCTGCTTGAGCGAGCCGCCCGCTCTGATGACTATGGCCTAGTCGCGCAGCTTTTAGGAATGGTACTTGGGTTGGTCTGATGCCACTTGGTCTGCAACGCCCGAACCGTACGAGTGAGATCGAGGGTTCTGTCTGATTGGTCGACTCGGAAACTGGCATCCAAGCACCGAGTAGCGCGTCCGAGTGGATCGTCAATCTGGAAGTTGAACCGAATAGCCGCCGAGGCTGATTGAGAATGTGAAGTCGCGCAGGCCAGGAGGGCCAGAAGTCTATCGAGAACCTCGTCGACCGATATTTGGAAACATTTCGACGCAGAAAACATTCCTTTTACTTAGGAGGGTATGACTGCCGTCGTGCTGGGGATCAGCACCGTCTGTTATGGCCCTTGGAGTGCGGAGAACTAGGGGACTGCGAAAAGCGGAGGCTATAAAATGAGAGCCATATTCATAGGGTCGGTGGCCGGAGCACTCTTTCTTTCCGCCTGCGGAGGCACTCGACAGCCTCAGACGACTCCCGCGGGGGCTGAGACCTCGACCAAAACGGACGTACTGAAGGTTGGGGCAAAAATGCTTCAGAGCAACTCGCCATTGGCTCCGATGGACGTTTACCTCGTCGGGTTCCACCCAATGAAAGATGACCCGAGCCATCAGATGGAGGCGCATCACTACTGCCGACAAGCCAATGAGGATTTCGCCCAGTGTGCTCTTTTCGATGGGAATACCAAGGACGCGAACCTAAACGGAATCGAATACATCATTTCCGCAAAACTGTTCTCCTCGCTGCCGGAAGATGAGAAGCAGTATTGGCATCCGCACAATGCGGAGATTCTTTCCGGTCAGCTGGTGGCCCCCGGTCTTCCCGAAATCGCGGAAAAAGAATTGAT
>JBBQRA010000108.1:0-19572 GCA_038215275.1 Bryobacterales bacterium
GACAACGAGAAAAAGATGATCGCCGAGATGTACGACATGGCCGAAGGGGTTCTGCGGGCGGCCAAGGCAGAGATTCTGCCGTTCGAGCGCGGCTGGTTGGATAACTTCGGCAGCGCGATCCACGAGCATGGGACGTGCCGGATGGGCGAAGATCCGAGGCGCAGTGCGCTGAACGGGTTCAACCAAATGCACGATGTGAAGAATCTGTTTGTGGTCGATGGCTCGGCGTTCACTACGGCGTCCGAGAAGAACCCGACGCTGACGATTCTGGCGTTGGCTTGGCGATCGACTGACTATTTGGCCGAAGAGATGCGCAAAGACAATATCTAGCGGACGAGTGGTGTGACCGTAAGCTTGCGGATTTCCACTGCGCCATGGTCGCCCTGCACGCTAATGGGGCCGGGGACGGCCTCATTCGGGTCGTGGGCCATGGCGGTGAGGCCTTCGACTTCGGCGCGGTCGATGACGGTGACGCCATTAACGATGATGGTGACCGTGCGGCCGACGAGGCGGATGTCGTAGGTATTCCATTCGCCGGGCTTCTTGGTGGCGTTTTCGCGTGGCTTGATCCGGCTATAGAGCGCGCCCGTTCCATGCGTGTCTGGCGCCTTGCCGAAGTCGTCGATGATTTGAACTTCGTACCGGCCCCGGAGACCAAGGCCGCCGTTGGAGCCAGTGCCCAAGCGGAACTCGCCATGCAGTTCAAAGTTCCAGAACTTCTGGCTGGAGACGAGGTTATTGGCTCCGGCGACGTTCTTCATGATGCCGTTCTCGACCTTCCAGCCGAGGGAGTGACCGTGAACCAGGGCGGACCAATTACTGAGGTCCTTGCCGTTGAAGAGTTCGACAGGTTTGCCGGACTTCCAATTGCCGTCTTCGGTGTCTTTGATCACCGGGGCGCGTTTCCCGAGGAAGGTCATCTTCGAGGTTGGATTGCCCTCCACCTGGAACTCGCCGACGAGATCTCCGTTGACGATGCGGGCGGTGTAGACACCTTTGTTGGTGCCGGTCGGCTTTCGAAGGTAGTTCCGCTCGAAAACGAATCGCAGGACGCCGCCTTTCAAGCCAATTTCCGGGATCGCGTTCATGTCGCCGCCGGGAGCTCCGACGAAACGTCCCTTGATGGCGGAGGTGTCAGCGCCGTCTACCTCCAGCCACCAGGCGCGGTGGCGGGGTTCGTTCGCGACAGTGATGTTCCAACGGCCATTGAAATCAACGTCTTTCGCCAGCCCGGCGAGGGACAGCAGGAAGAAAATAGCGATGCGCATGAAACCGCGAGTGTACCATTGCGCCTCGTCCTCCGTTTCGATAGAGTTGCGGCTTATGGGAAACGCAGTTTTGACTCGACGCGCACGGTTAGCCATGCCGGTGGCGCCCGCGATTTCGGCCGGTCCACTGGCGATTGCCGGGGGACGAATGTGGCGGTTGCGGGAACCGAGCGGACGAACTTACAGCATCATCCGTCTCGACACCCGGAGCGGGCTGAAGGGCTATGGCGAAGCCGGCGAGGCAGAGGCTGCGGAGTTCAAGCGGATTCTGGCGCAGGTGCAGGGCCGGGAGGCGACGTCCTTTGAGGTGCTGGGGCTGACGGGGCCGATGCGCGGGGCCATCAACGTGGCGATGCTGGATATTGTGGGGCGGGCGACGCAGGCGCCCATCTATCAGGTGTTGGGTGGGCCAACGCGGCATAAGGCGCGGGCCATTGCGACCGTGAAGAATTCGAACAACGTGGAATTGGCAATGGAGGCTGGCTACCGAGCGTTTGCCGTCCCGCTGCCACCCCCGCCGTTTCCGAACTCCGGCAAGCAGTACGTGAATCTGGTGCTGTCGCTGTGGGAGGAGTTGCAGAAGAACGGTGGCGACTACGTGCTCGATGGAGCCATGCGGTTGACCCCGGGGGATGCGCAGATGGTGGCTGCAGTGCTAGAAAAGGAGCATCCGTTATTCCTGGATGAGCCGTGCCGGCTGACACAGCTCCGGCAGGTTGCCAAGATTAGCGAAGAGTCGGTGACGCCGCTGGGCTTCGGCCGGGATGTGGATTCGCTCGACGTATTTCAGGATTTGATGCGCGAGCAGGCCGTGGACGTGTTGCGGCCGACGCTGCAGCGGTTGGGCATCTCGGCGATCCGCCGATTGAGCGCGATGGCGGAGACCTACTATACGGCGGTCGCGCCGTTCCATGATGGCGGTGCGCTGGGTACGGCCGCCGGGTTGCAGTTGGCGGCGAGCCTGCCGAACTTCTTTGCTTTGCAGGTCCCGCGGGTAAGCCCGAGTGAACGGCAGGCTCGGGACGCCATGATGTCCGGCTGGAATGAACCCGTGAAGGATGGTTTCTTTGAGCTGCCGACGGGTCCGGGGTTGGGCGTGACCGTGGACGAGAAGGCGCTGGATCGCTACGAGGTGAAGCTGTGATGCGGAGACGTGGATTTCTAGGCTTGGCGGGCGCTGCGCCTGCAATGGGCGGTAAGTTTGTCGATTCCTGTGGCTGCGCGATGATGCCGCAAGCGGCGGCCGCTCCACTCGGCGCCGATGCGTTTGAGAAGGTGGGGTCCAAACTGCGGATCACGAACGTCAAGGTGTTCGGCGTGTCGCTGACGCCGCAGTCGGACCGGCCTTATGTGTTCGTGAAGATCGAGACGAACCAGGGACTGATCGGCTGGGGCGAAGGAACTCTCGAAGGAAAAGCCGCCGCGGTGATGTCCTGCGTCGAGGATTTCAAGGAGTTTCTGATTGGCGCGGACCCCATGCAGGTGGAACACCACTGGCAGTCGATGTACGTCCATAGTTTTTATCGCGCGGGGCCGGTGATTGGATCGGCGATCAGCGGGATTGATCAAGCCTTGTGGGACATTCGCGGCAAGGCGTTGAACATGCCGGTGTATAAGCTCCTGGGCGGGCCGATGGATCCGCGCGGAGTGCGGGGCTATTATCACTTACGGGCGCGGAGTAAGGAGGACCTGCCGCGGCTGCGCGAAGAGGCGCGGAAGCAGGGGATCACCTGTTTCAAGAGCGGCATTCCCGGCTACTACGAATGGATCGAGACGAATAAGAAGATTTCGGCCGCGGTGCAGGCGATGGCCGATCTGCGAGAGGGCCTGGGGCCGGACATCGATATCGGCATCGACTTCCATGCGAAGACGTCTCCGAGTGTGGCTTCAATTTTGGTGAAGGAAGTAGAGCCGTTGAATTTGCTCTTCGTTGAGGAGCCGTGCCCGCCCGAGAATGTGAAGGCGATGCAGCGGATCGCGAAACGGTCGACGACGCCGATTGCGACCGGTGAGCGGTTGGTGGCCCACTACGGTTGCCGTGAGGTGATTGAACTGGGCGTGGCGGATATCATCCAGACCGATATCAATCATGTGGGCGGAATCACTGCGTTGTGGAAGGTTGGCGCGATGGCCGGGATTTCAGGAATCTCGATGGCGCCCCACGCTTGCGAAGGGCCGATCGGCGGCTTGGCGACGGTGCATGTGGATGCGGCGATGCCGAACTTCCTGGTGCAGGAGATCTGCAGTGGCGTTGAGGTGGGTCCGAATGAGAAAGTGTGGGCAGAGTGGTTGGGTTTCCCGGCCATGCGGATGGTGAACGGACGGTTCCCGCTTTCGGACAAGCCGGGTTTGGGTTTTGAGTTGACCGAGGATGCGCTAAAGAAGTACCCGTTTGGCGGAACGAAGCCAATGGCGCGTGTCTTTCACGAGGATGGATCTGTAGCGGAATGGTAGCAATCAGAATTGGGTTCGTTTTGTCTCTGGCTGCATTGGCTCACGCCGATGACTTCACGGAGAAGATCCGGCCGGTGCTGGCTGAGAATTGCGCGAAATGCCATAACCCGGCAAATCCGCGGAACCGGTTGAACTTTCTGAAGGCCAATGCGGCGACCGATGTGGAAACCCAGCGGTCGCTTTGGCGTAACGTGGCGACGCAGTTGCGCAACCGGACGATGCCGCCTGGCGAGGCGAAGATGGCCGAAGCCGATCGAATGGATGTGGCCAACTGGATTGAGACTCGTCTCCGCAATACCGGCTGTACCAGTAGCGAGTACGCTGGTTTCGTCGCCTCGCGGCGTTTGAACCGGCGGGAGTGGAAGAACACGATTCGCGACCTCTTCGGGCTCGATGTGATCGCGCCGGACCTGTTCCCGGCTGATGAATCGGGCGGCGCGGGTTTCGATACCAATGGAGAGACGCTCTACGTTCCGCCGATGATGCTGGAGCGGTATCTGGAAGCGGCGACAACGGTGCTGGACCGGATTGTCGTGACGCCGCCTTTCAACAAAGTGGTCCTTTCGCATGAGTTGAATCCTATGACGGCGCCGCCGAAGGGGATCAAGCCGAGCCGGTTCGTGGACCCAGAGGTAGAGCTGACGACCAACGTTTCGGTGCTCGCCGAAGGGCCGTATACCATCCGGGTTTCCGTGGAGCGGCCGAAGCTGACCCCATTCACGTTGAAGGTGAAAGTTGATGGAGCTGAGGTGGGGACGCTGTCCTACGCCCGGGACTCGGGTGGCGGGGCGACGGCACGGTTGGCGACGGCGACGCTGTCGCGCGGCGCTCACACAATTTCCGTCGTCACCGGGACGGAGCGGGTGGAATTCTACAGCGTGACGGTGGACCAGCGGCCGACGCCGATGGCGGCCGAGAAGCGGGCGCTGCATTTTCAGTTGTTGGGTTTGGAAGTGGGCCAGTCGCCGGTGGATCCGCGGGCGGCGGCGCGGCGGGTTTTGCGGCAGGTGCTGCCGAAGGCGTTCCGGAGGCCGGTGGAGGACGCGGAAGTAGAACAGTTCCTCGGCCTGTACGACCGCGGCGCCAAGCGGGGAGACCCGTTTGAAGAGAACGTGAAGCTAGCGTTGAAAGCGGTGCTGGTTTCGCCCCGGTTCCTTTTCAAAGTGGAAGAGCCGGATTCGCGGCCTGGGATTCAGCGGATCGGCCAATATGAGATGGCTTCGCGGCTATCGTACTTCCTGTGGTCGACGATGCCGGATGCGGAGTTGCTGCAGTTGGCCGGGGCCGGGAAGTTGCAGGATCCGGCGGTGCTGGCGGCGCAGGTGGGCCGGATGATTGACGATCCGCGGTCGCGGGTATTTGCCAACGGCTTCATGGGCCAATGGCTGGGGACGCAGGAGGTAGGCGGACGGTCGATGCCGTTGCTGACCGAGTTGCAGCATTTCTACACGCCCGAAGCGGCAGCGGATCTGCGCGAGCAACCCGAACTCATGTACCACTACCTGCTGACGGCGAATCGCAGTTTGCTCGAATTGTTAACGGGCAACTATACGTTCTTGACCGAGCGGCTGGTGAAGTACTACGAGCTTGAAGGCAAAGTGAAGCTGGGTCCGGGGCCGGGGTTCCACAAGGTGGATTGGCCGGACACGAAGCGAGCCGGTGTGCTGGGACTGGCTTCTGTGCTGGGAATGACCTCGCACTACAAAGAGGCGAGTCCGGTGCTGCGGGGGGCTTGGGTGTTGGAGACCTTGCTGGGAACTCCCGTGCCGCCGCCTCCGGCCGATGTCCCGCCGCTCGATGCCGTGAAGGCGTCGAACAAGAAACTGACCATGCGGGAGATGCTGGCCAAGCACCGGGAGAACGTCTCTTGCGCCGCTTGTCATAACCTGATGGACCCGATCGGGCTGGGTCTTGAGAACTTCGACTGGATGGGCCGGTGGCGCGATACCGAGGCCGATGGCCGGCCGGTGGACGCCTCCGGGGCGCTGCCGAGCGGCGAGAAGTTTGATGGTCCGGAGGAGTTGCGAGGCATACTGCTGCAACGCAAAGAGGAGTTTCTCCGGCAGTTAGTAGGCAAGACGTTGGGATATGCGTTGGGCCGCGGATTGCAGGATGGCGACCAGTGTACGATTCAACGGCTGATGGACAACCTGGCGAAGGATGGCTATTCCGCACGAACCTTAATCCGGGATATTGTAGTGAGTACACCGTTCCGTAATTCACAAAGCGACGCGGTGGTAAGCGAGAGCCACGGTCCGGCGAAGAAGGCTCCCCGCCGGTTATTGGGAACCAAGTAGGAGAATCAGCATGGTCAGACAGTTTTCCCGACGGACGATTTTGCGAGGGATCGGCGCGGCGGTCTCGACGCCGTGGATGGAGGCGAGCCTGCTGGGCGCGCCGAAAGCGGCAGTCGACGGGCTGTCGGAGCCCCCGCTGCGGATGGCTTGCCTGTTCATTCCGAACGGCGTGCGGCCAGACTTCTGGACGCCCCCGGGCGATGGGGAAGCGTACGAATTCACGACGCACCTAAAGCCGCTCGAACCGCTGAAGAACGACTTTCTACTGCTTGAGAATTTGTGGAACAAGAATACGGTGGGCCGCAATGGGCACTGGCCCAAGGTACCGGCTTGGCTTTCGGGCGGGTTTGTGGAGCGGACGACGGGCGGCGACCTGGATGCCGGCGGCAGGACGGTAGATCAGGCCGTGGCGCAGCGGATCGGCCACGAAACTCCATTGATGTCGCTTGAGTTGGGTATCGACGCGCCACGGACTGGCATCGATACGGCAGGCGGAGGATTCCCCCGCGCGCTGGGTTCGTTTTTGTCGTGGGCCGATCCGAAGACGCCGGTGCCGAAAGAGATCGTCCCGCAGTTGGCGTTTGACCGGCTGTTCCGGAACCGGCGGGCGCCGGTGGTCTCCGGGCTGGACCCGAAGTCCCCCGAGGTGCTGGGTTCTTTGCAGCGGGACGAAACGAGCGTTCTGGATCTGGTACGGGAGCAGGCCCGGGCGCTGCGCGCGAAAGGAAGCAAGACCGACCAGGCGCGATTGGACGAGTACTTCGAGTCGGTTCGTTCGGTAGAACGCCGTTTGGAAGCCTCGATGAAGCCGCAGAAGCGGTGGATCAACGAAGGGAAGTTCCCGCTTGACCGGCCCGTGGCCGGGACGCCGGCCACGCACAAAGAGCACTTGCAGTTGATGTTGGACATCATGCTGCTCGCTTTCTGGACGGATTCAACGCGGGTGGCGACGATGATGATGGGCGACGCGCAGTCGTCCCAGGACTATGGGTTCCTCGAAGGTGTGAAGGGCAATTGGCACGGCATCTCGCATCACCGGGACATCCCGGAGGGACGGGGGCAGTACGAGAAAATCGTCAACTGGCAGATGGAGCAGTTTGCGGCGTTCCTGACGAAGATGAAGAGCCTGAAGGAAGGCGAGCGGTCGCTGCTCGACAACTCGATGGTGCTATTCGGCTCGTCGCTCAAGTGCGGCAATCGGCATCTCGAGGAGAACCTGCCTCTGATTCTGGCGGGACGCGGGAAGGGTACGCTGCGTCCGGGCCGGCGCGTGCGTGCGGAGGCAAAGACGCCGTTCTGCAACCTGCATCTGGCGATGATGCACCGGATGGGCGTAAAGGAAGAGTCGTTCGGCGATAGCACTGGGGTGCTGGGCGGATTGGCCTAGCGTTCGGCGGCAGGCTGTCGCGATTGGCGTTCGATCGCGTCGTAGAGTTTCAGCATTTGCTGGGCGGCGGCGCGGTCGGCT
Source organism: Bryobacterales bacterium (assembly GCA_038215275.1). GTDB lineage: Bacteria > Acidobacteriota > Terriglobia > Bryobacterales > Bryobacteraceae. The sequence goes on from JBBQRA010000108.1 coordinate 7,488, forward strand.
CCGAAGCGGAAGCGGTTATAGGCGTGGGTGAAGCCCTCGACCAGGTTCGCTGTCTCCGAGGGCGGGATAACCCGGACGAACTCGAGGGGCGTATACCAGGACGGCTTGCGCAGGCCCTGCTTTTCGAGAAGGTTGAGCAGGTGGCGATACATCACGGCGGCGTCCGACTGCGAGGCTGCACCCGAGCTGAGCCGGGAGCGGCGGAGACGTTCCTGATGGCGGGTGCGGGCCCATGGGGCGAGAACCCAGACGAGAGCGATAAGGACCACGGGAACGAGCAGATAGAGACCGTTTTGCCTTAGCCACTCGGTAGCCTGCCGACGGGCCCTTTGGAGGCGGACGTTCAGCGAGGGGACGGTTGAGTCGGCGAAGCGATTGTTCTCGATGGCGGAGGCCAATTTGAACTGCCGCTCGAGGTCGTACTGCATCACCCACTCCTGCCAGAACAGGTCGGCGGCATCGATGAGATGGGAGAGGCGCTGAAAGAGGGCGGCGTGGGTGGGACGGCCGCCGGCGGGCGTGGGGTCAAAGGTGGTCCAGCCATTATTGGGGATCCAGGCTTCGACCCAACTGTGGGCGTCGGAAGCCGAGATGACGTGCCAGCCGGAAACGGGGTTGCGGACGCCACCCTGGAAGCCGTTGACGACGCGGGCGGGAATGCCGAGGGAGCGGAGCATGACGGCGTGAGCGGAGGCGAAGTATTCGCAGTGGCCGCGGCGGCGGTCGAACAGGAAATGAGCAATGGGATCGGTTTGCGTCGTCGACGGCAGTTCGAGGGTGTAGGCCAGGCTCGTCTGCAGCCAGTTTTCGAGGTGCCGGGCGCGCCGCCAGTCGTCGGGCTCGTTCTCGGTGAGGGTGCGGGCGAGGCTGGCGATGCGGGGATCGAGCGGCGGCAGCGAGAGGAGAGTCCGGCGCTCATCCGGCCCCGGCGAGGGGGCTCCGTCGCCGTTTGAAGCGTCCATGAAGCTGGACGCTGAGTAACGCAGCAGACCATGGTTGTCGCCGATCGCGCGGAGGCCCCCGCTGGATTGGCGGATGACCGAGGGGAGGTTGGCTTCAATGAACTCCGGGACTCCGGCTAGGAAGAGGCTGTCGAGGGCGCTGTCGGAATGCTGGACCTGATAGCGAAGGCGCGTACCGTTGCGGCGGAGGTGGCCGCGAACAGGAAGGCTGAGAGAGCCGTATTGAAAACGGAGGAGTTCGGCGCCGCCACGTTGGGTCCAGCGCTGGCCGTCGAACTCGGAGAGGGCAGTGCCTCGCCATTTGTACGGCAGAATTTCCGGCGCGCGGCCTTCCATTCGGACATGCATCATGGTGCGGCTGGATGTTTGAATCTTGCCGATGTCGCCGAGGCGGACGTTGCCGGAGAAGCCGGGCAAGTGGTAACGGGAGCTGACAAGGTTTTGAAAGGCAGCGCGGGCCGTGCGGGGCAGGACGAAGAACATTCCCACGGTGAACAGCAGGATGGCGAAAGCGGCGGTGAGAGTCGTGGCCAGGAGCCGGGCGGGGAAGCGGGTGTTCAGGATAGGGAGCGATTGGGGAGCGAGTTGTGCGCCGAGGCGGATTTGCCAGCTCGCGAACGTGGCGACGCCGGCGGCCAGGAATAGGGCGAGGAACAGGAGGAAGAAGAGACTGGCCGAGAGCAGAGCCGCGGCGAGGAGTTCGGCGAAGGCAATGAGGACCGCATAGAGCGCATCCCGATTGGTGACGACGGTGAGGCCCTTAGCGACGGTGAGAAAGCAGATCATGCGGACGGTGGCCGCGAGGAAATCCTGCGAAACGAACCCATAATCGATGGGGTAGAAGGCAGCGTAGACGATGACGGCCGCATTGGCCCAGGCGGCCGGGAGTTCGAGGCGGCGTTGCCATGTGAACAGCGCGAGACGGGCCGCGAAGGCGGCGCCGGTGATGGTGAGCGTAATCGGATCGAGCTCTCCCGAGGACGCTAGCGCAAAGTAGCCGCTGAGGAGCATGGCCAGCAGGGCCGCGTCGAAGAAGCGGTCGACGGCATTGCGTCGTTCTTCGCGGATCAGGGGCATAGGTTAATGGATCGCTGCCATGACGCCTTCAGCGAAGTCGCCGGTGGCTTGTTTGGGGACGTTCTGCGGAGGGATGACGACGAGGAACGCGCCCTCGTGGAAGGTGATTTCGCCCGGCGCTTTCTGCCATTTTTGCAGGGCTTCGAACGATTCGGTGTTGGAATTGAAGCGATAGAACGTAGCGGTGACGTCCTGGGGGCCGGTGTAGGTGGTGCTCCAGGACTGCGCGGGTTGGAGGGCGAGGGGGAATGTCTCAGTGGGAGTCGCCGAGGAGGCCAAGGTCCAGCCGCCGCGCACCTGCTTCGGCGGTTCCAGAATGGCGGGGGAAGTGTTAGCTCCGCATCCGGCGAGGAAAAGAAGCGGGGCAAGAAGAAGACGCGGCATCCCCTAATGTTACTATCGGGAGAACCTAACTTTATGGCGAAGCCCAAGCCGTCCAAGGGCCCAGCGCCAACCCGCATCACGAAAGCCGATCTCAAGGTGGCAGTTCCTTGTCTTGTGCTGATTGTGGGAGCGATTGTGCTGCTTGGCTTACTTTTTTCCGCGGTGCTGAAACCGCGATAGGAACCGATTGATTCATGCGTCATGATGCCCGTTTGCCGGACCAGATGCGTCCGGTCACGATTGAACCCCACTACCTGATGACCGCCGAAGGGTCGGCTCTGATCAGCGTCGGCTACACGAAAGTGCTCTGCACGGCCTCGGTAGAAGACACGGTGCCGCCGTTCCTGCGGGGCAGCGGCAAAGGCTGGGTGACCGCCGAATACTCGATGCTGCCACGGGCGACCGCGACGCGGACGGCCCGCGAAGTTAAGAAGGGCCGGGAGAGCGGCCGGACGATGGAGATTCAGCGGCTGATCGGCCGGGCGCTGCGCAGCGTCGTCGACTTGCCCGCGCTGGGCGAGCGAAGCTTACTGATCGACTGCGACGTTCTGCAGGCCGATGGGGGGACGCGAACGGCCTCCATTACCGGGGCGTTTGTGGCGCTCGGACTGGCGATGCAGAAGCTGGTTGCGGGTGGCATGGTGAAGCGGAATCCGATTCGCCACTATGTGGCTGCGACGAGCGTAGGGATTGTGGACGGGACGCCGATGCTGGATCTCTGTTACGAGGAGGATTCGGCGGCGCACGTGGACATGAACGTCGTGATGACCAGTGGCGGGCGGTTCGTCGAGTTGCAGGCGACGGCAGAGCAGGAAGATTTCGATGACAGCCAATTGGCTTCTTTGATCGGGCTTGGCCGGAAAGGCGTTGGCGAGTTGATTGAACTGCAGCGGAAGTTTGTGACGCTGCCGTGATCGTCCGTTGTGCCACGACTAATCAGGGAAAGCTGCGCGAGTTTGGCCTGATCTTTGCGCACTATGGCAGGGGGCGTTTCAGTCTGGAACCGCTGGCTGGATTGGGGACCATCCCCGCGCCGGAGGAGACGGGGGCGACGTTTGTCGAGAACGCGGCGCTGAAGGCTTGCTACTACTCGTCGTTCACGGATGATCTGCTTTTTGCGGACGACTCCGGCTTGGCCGTGGATGCTTTGGATGGGGCGCCGGGCGTCTTTTCCGCGCGTTTCGCCGGTCCGGAGGCTTTCGATGCGCACAACAACGCCAAGGTGCTGGAGGCGTTGGCGGGGCAGGACGACCGCACTGCCCGGTTTGTCTGCTCGATTGCGTTAGCCCAGAAAGGGAAGCTGCTCGGGACGTTCACCGATGACGTAGTGGGGCGACTGATCGAGGAAGAGCGGGGACCGCATGGGTTCGGATACGATCCGCTGTTCTTCTACGAGCCCTTTGGCGGCACGTTCGGTGAGACGGAACCGGAGCGCAAGCTACTCGTGAGCCATCGAGGGAAAGCGCTGGCGCGCTTGATCCGTCAGTTGCTCGGCGAGTCGTCAATCCAGTAAGCCCTACTGGTATCGCTGCCAGGCGAGAAACGCCGCGATAGTTTTGCCGTCGATGATCTTACCGGATTGAATCATAGTATCGACTTCCGCCGCAGTGAACCAATTGGACTCAATCCGCTCGTCGTCCATGAACTGCGTAGGCCCGGCTTTGAGTTCGGTGGCGACGAAGATGTTCATCTTCTCGGCCAGAAACCCCGGGCTCATGTAGAGGCTGAAGAGCTTCTTCCACTTCTTGGCGGTGTAGCCGGTCTCCTCCCGCAGTTCCCGCTTGGCGGCCTGCAGCGGGGTTTCCCCTTCGTCCATACGGCCGGCAGGGATCTCCCATAAGTAGGCTGAAGCCGGAAGGCGATATTGCTTGGCGAGAAGGATCCGGCCGTGATCATCCACCGGCATAACGACGGCGCTGCCGATGTGCTGGATGATCGCTCGCTTGATCTCGAAGCCCTCGGGATCGATGGCAGTATCTTCAGTAACCCAGAAGATCGGGGTGCGGAGTAGCTCTTTGCTACTGATGATTTTCATTTTGCCCATGATGAGACGAATTCTTCATAGGGTAGCGTGTTCAGGACGTCCGCCTTGGTTAACCAGCCGCGGCGGGCCATCTTGACGCCGTACTTCATGTTTTCGAGATGCCGCGGGTGGTGGGCGTCGGTTGAGATGGTGAAGCGGACTCCCTTCGACTTCGCAATGCGGAGGAGGGTGGCGTGGAGGTCGAGACGCTCGGGGCTGGCGTTGAGTTCCATGGCGATGCCGCGCTTGGCGGCGGCAACGGCAACGGCTTCGAAGTCATAGACGAAGGCGTCCCGATGGAGCAGAACCCGGCCGGTGGGGTGGCCAATCGTCTTGACGTAGGGGTTTTCGAGGCAGGCGAGATAGCGGTCCGTCATCTCTTCGCGGGAGAGGTTCATGTAGCTGTGAACGCTGGCGACGACGAAATCAAGCGCGGCGAGGGCTTCGTCGTCGAGGTCCATCCGGCCGTCTTTGAGAATGTCGCATTCGATGCCGCTGAGGACTCGGATGCCGAGGGCGTCGTGGTCTAAGGCGCGGACACGGGCGGCGAAATCGAGCACCCGCTTCTCGTCAAGCCCGTTGGCCATGGCGAGGGCTTTTGAATGGTCCGTGATGGCGATGTATTCGCGGCCGAGGGCGCGGGCGCAGGCTGCCATCTCATCGAGCGTGGCGCGGCCGTCGGATTCGCGCGTGTGCATGTGGATGTCGCCGCGGATGTCGGCGAGTTCAAGCAGTACGGGAACGGCCGCGTCCAGTTCACCCTGATTCTCCCGCATCTCGGGTGGGATGTAGGGCAGGCCCAGAGCGGCGTAGATGCCTTCCTCCGTCTCGCCGGCGACTCGGGTTTCATCATCGAGGCGGAAGAGGCCGTACTCATTGAGAGAATAGCCTTGCTTCAGCGCACGTTGGCGAAGGGCAACGTTGTGCTCCTTCGATCCCGTGAAGTATTGCATGGCCGCGCCAAAGCTTTCGGCAGGAAGGGCGCGGACATCAACCTGCAGGCCTTCGACGCCGACGCGGGCGCTGGCTTTGTTGTCGCCATGGCCAAGGACCTGGCAGACTTTGGGGTGGGCTACGAAGCGGTCGAGCGCGGCTTGTGCACCGGGACCGGTGACGAGCAGGTCGAGGTCGCCGACTGTTTCCTTGCCGCGGCGGAAACTGCCGGCGGGGGTGACCTTTTCGACTCCCGGTGTGGCGGCGAGGTAGGCCGTGAGTTCTACGGCCATGGCGTCGGCGAAATTGAGCAGGTAGCGCCCGGCGCTCTTGCGATATTGCTCAATGCCGCGGAGGATCTTTTCTTCGTGCTTAGCCCCGAGGCGCGGGAGGGTTCGGATCTTCTGTTCCTTGCAGGCGCGTTCGAGATCTTCGAGGGTGGTGATGCGGAGGGCTTCGATGAGCAGGGCGATGGTTTTGGGGCCGAGTCCCTGGATGTGCAGCATTTCGAGGGTGGTCGGTGGATAACGTTCGAGGAGTTCGTCACGGCGGTCAAACGAACCGCGGGTTTCGATCTCGTCGATAACTCCGGCGATGCCTTTGCCGATGCCCGGTATGTCGGTGAGCTTACGGGCGGGGTCCGTGCGGACCGAGGCAAGACGTTCGCCATAGCCTTCGATGACAGCGGCCGCGTTGCGGTAGCTGCGGATGCGGAAGCCGTCTTCGGCGGCGATCTCCATCAGGTCGGCGGTCTCGCTGAGGAGCTTGGCGATCTCAATATTCTCCATAGCAAATATTGTCTGATAAGCTAACGGATCATGAAGAAGTTCTTTGCTACCTTCGTAATTTTGACGGCGCTGGCGAGCGCGCAGAAGCCCAATACCTCGGTGACTGGTTACACGGATACGCCGGAGATTCCGGGGCAGAAATGGAAGGTTCACGATGCGAATCGGCCGAAGCCGGTGGTGGTGACGCCGGGGGCGAAGCTGGGCGATCCGCCGTCGGACGCGATCATCCTATTTGACGGGAAGGACCTGTCGAAGTGGGATTTTCCGGGCAAGCGGGGGAAGGCTCCTCAGCCCTGGAAAGTGGAGAACGGCTATTTTGAGCTGGTTCCCGGTGCGGGCGACGCGGTGACGAAGGAAAAATTTGGCGATATGCAGCTGCATATCGAGTACATGCAGTTGCCGGGTATTACGAAGTTGGGACAGAGCCGCGGCAATAGCGGGGTTCTGATAATGAACCGCTACGAGATTCAGGTGCTTGACAGCTACGGCGACCCGACATACGCCGACGGCCAGGCGGGGGCCATCTACGGCCAGTGGCCGCCGATGGTGAATCCGATCCGGAAGCCGGGCGAGTGGAATGCCTACGACATCGTTTTCGAAGCTCCTAAATTCGAAGGCGAGAAGCTGGTGAAGCCGCCGTTTGTGACGGTCTTCTTCAACGGCGTGATGGTGCACAACCGTCGGGAGATCACCGGGCCGATGGCCCATAAGGTGAATATGCCTTTCAAGGTGCATGCGGCCGAGGAGCCGTTGGGTCTGCAGGATCACAACGAGTTCGTGCGGTTTCGGAACATTTGGGCCCGGAAGCTGAAAGGGTACGACCGGAAATAGCAGATGGCCACAGCCGAGGATTTTGCGGAAGTAGAATGGGCGGTGGTTTGCGACGCCGCCCATGGCGCCGGGTTGGCGATGATGCTGCTGGGGAGCAGCGGGCTGATCGGCTCGATGAAAGAGATGCTGGTGGCGGGGCGAACCGCGGCGAACGCGGCGCAGCATGAAAGCGAACTGATCCGGGCGATCTGCTCGCCGGAGGCGATGAGCGCGATGCAGACGCGGGTGGCCGATGTGATGTCGGGCGAGCACGGACAGGATCCTCGTCTCGTGCTGCGGGAGCAGTCAGTGAATTGGCTGCATGAAGCGGTGGTGGTGTTGCGAAAGAAGGCCCCGGGTGATCTGGTTGCGTATCAGTACTGGGTGCTGGGGTTTGCGAGCGACGTTGCGAACGCGGCCAGTGAGGGCGGCTTGTTGGGAGTTCAAGGCGAAAAAGTAAGCGCGGAGGAGGCCAGGTTTTTGTCCACCATCCGCGCTGTGTTTGAAGGTTGAGGCTTCAGCTCCAGAAGGTGAGGTAGGGTTTCTCGTCGATCAATCGCCCGATATAGAGGGCGAGCTCGCGCATGTGATAGTCGCCCCATTGGGAGCTTTCGCCGCACGGTACTTTGCGGCCGGGCGGGATGAAGTCCCAGCCGTTGGGGCGATGGTAGACGCTGTGCAGGAGCAGGCCCTGGTGGTCCGCGCCGGTGCTGAGATAGGGCTCAGCGAGCAATGTGCGGGCGACGGTGAGGCCGGCTTGGGTGTATCGCGATTCCTGGCAGTAGCGGCCCAGGCGGAGCAGGCCCTGGGCGGCGATGACGGCGGCGGAAGAATCGACGGGTTCGTGGTCGTTGAACGGGTCGGCGGGCTTGCTGAGGTAGTCTCCCATGTGGGCGAGGCCGGGGGCGCCTGTGTCCCAATAGGGCACGCCGTCGGTGGGGGTGTGGGCGAGATAGAAGTCGCAGGTGGCGCGGGCGGCGCGGAGCATGAAGGCCTTTACTTCGTTGAAGTCGCCCGGTTCCGTTTCTAGGAATTCGAGCTGTTCGGAGTAGCCAAGCATGGCCCAGGCAAGTCCTCGGGTCCACGTGGAGAATGGGGAGTATCCCTGCTGCGAACTGGGGCAGCGCTTATTGCCGTCGTTGCGGTTGAAGACGATCTCGTGCGCGGTCCGGCCTGGAATGTCGTAGGCATCGCGGCCTTCTCCGTAGAAGACGACGTGATTGGCCGTGACGCGGGCGTGCTGGATCATCCTGTCGAGTAGCGAGATTTTGCGGTCGTTTTCTCCCATCAGAATGTGGCCCAGGCGATGGGAAACCGATAGCGCGCGGAGAGTACGCATCGTGTCAACGAAGAGCGAATGCGGTCCGTTAAAGGAGTAGATGTAACCGAGGCCATCGGTGGTATCGCTCCAGCGGGCGGCCTGCACGGCGCCGGTGCACTGGAGGGCGAGGATATAGAACTGCTCCTCCCAGAAATTGGGAGCAATGCGGCCTTCGCGCTGCAGACGGAGAAGGTTGCCATACGTGCTGACATTGTTGAAACCGTGATCGTGGACGCCGATGTGGGTGATGTGCGGCGCCATGTAGCGGCGGGTGTGTTCGCGCCCGATTTCGAGGAATTCGCTCTCCCCGGTAGCGTCGAACTGGAGAATCGGGGCGCCGAACTGAAAGCCTTGGGTCCACTCGGTCCAGCCGCGGCTGGTGTACTTGCCGGCGACCGTGAATACGGGCGCGCCAGTTTCCGCTCGCCAGGTGGATTCGAGGCTGCGAATTTTGGCCGCGGAGGCCTGCCAGAGGGTGTCGAGGCCGGCGCGAAGGTCTGCCGGTTTCAATTGGGTGTCCACTGAGATCATTCGACTCCAGTGTAACGTTTGAAACTCTCTTGCCTTCTGAAGTCTCCTCCATCCAGAGGAATATTCATGAGTGAGATTTCGGAGTATTTCACGGGCTCATCTTCATCATTTGGGGTGCTTTACCCTATGCACTACGTGTTAGCGCTGGTGCCCAGTGGAAATGCGGCGATAGAGGCGGGTAAGGCCTTGGTGGAGGCGGGATTCCCGGACGATGCTGTGGTGGAATTTTCGCCCGAAGTTTTTGCCCAGTTGATCGAGGCCCATCGGGACAATAAGGGCCTGTGGAATCAGTTTCTGGAGGGTCTGTCGCGGACTGTTGGCACCGAGGCGGCTTATATCGACCTGGATCTGGAGTTGGCGCGGGCCGGAGCGGGTGCGGTGGCTGTGTTGGCCGAGAATGAAGCGGCTAAGGAGCAGGCTCGGGCCATACTAATGCGGTGGAAGCCGCTGGCAATGCGGTATTACGCTCACCTAGCAATCGAAGTATTCATCGAACATCGGAACGCGCAAACTTCGGCGCAGCAGAGCGGGGCGGATTAGGGCGTATCGGCGGGCTCGACGTGGACGAGCACATTCTGCACCCATGAGAGTTGCTGCGTGATAGCCGACTTAACGCTGCCGGCAATGACGTGGGAGTCCCTTACGGTCATGTCGGGATTGACATGCAGGTGGAGATCGACGTGGTACTGCAGACCCGTCTTCCGCGCGAAGCATTTTTCGACATAGAGGGCGCCGGGTACCGATAGCGCAGCCTTGCGAATAGCGTCGAGCTTCGCGTCCTCGGGCATCGTATCCATCAGTTGCAATGCAGTCTCTCGGATTACACGGGTGCCGAGGAAGCTAACGATAACGCCGACGGCGACGCCGCCGAGATGGTCGGCTTCGGCGAAGCGGACGGGATCGGATAGCGTCAGGCCCAGGGCCGCCAAGGCGACGCCGCCGGACAAGATATCGACAAAGTCGTTCTGGCCATCGGCGAGCAGCGCGGCACTGCCGAAGCGTTTGCCGTAGAAGAGTTTGTACGACGACAACCCCGTCTTGGCGACGATTGAAATCACCAAGGCCCAAAGCGCCCACGCTTGCGGAGGCGCCTCTGTCGTGCCGACTTTGGTCCAACTGCTCCAGCAGATTGCCGCCCCCGTGCCGGTGAGGATCATTCCCATCACCAGGCCCGTTAGGATTTCGAAGCGCCCGTGGCCATACGGATGATTGTCGTCGGCCGGACGAGAGGCGATGGTAAGCCCGAGCCAGACCAAGCCACCGCTGATCACGTCGGCGGCAGACTCAAAACCGTCGGCGACCACGGCGGTTGACCGCGCCTGCGTGCCGACGACGATCTTCATGACCGCCAGCAGTCCACTTACCGCCATGCCGGTTAACGCCAGGCGGCGAGCGAACTGATAGGCAAGCTGCATCGCTACTCGATCACAATGAGCAGGTCCTTGGCGTCCACCTGTTGGCCGGTTTGCACCAGTTTCTGGGTTACCTTGCCGCCTACGGGGGCGTAGACGGTGCTCTGCATCTTCATGGCTTCGAGGACCAGCAGTCGATCGCCCTTCGCAACGGTCTGGCCCGCCTCGACGGCTACGGACGATACCGCGCCCGGGATGGGCGCGCCGACGTGGCCCGGTTGGAGCGGGTCGGCCTGTGGCCTGGCGGAGACGACGGCTTGGAGGCTGCGGTCCCGAACGACGACTTCGCGCGGTTGGCCGTTCAGGTCGAAAAAGACCGTTCGCGTGCCGTCCGGATGGGGCTCCGACATGGTTTGGAACTTGATGATGAGCAGTTTGCCGGGTTCTATTTCGACGGTGATCTCTTCACCTCGCTTCATCCCATAGAAGAACTGCGGGGTGGGCAGCGCTTCGAGGTTGCCATACTGCTGATGGGCCTTGGCGAACTTCGTGAAGACGTCCGGGTACATGAGGTAGCTGAGGACGTCTGTCCGGCTCGGCTTGCGGCCGGCCTTCTTTTCGACGATGCCTTCAGTCTCCTTGAGGTCAATGGCCGGCAGGAGAGCGCCGGGACGACCCTTGCGGGGTTGGCCGCCCTTGAGTATGACGTTTGTCAGCTTCTTTGGCCAGCCTCCGGGAGGTTCGCCAAGGGAGCCTTCGAACATATCTATGACCGAGTTTGGCAGGGTAATTGTATGGTTCGGACCCAGTTTCTCGATCTCGGCCATGGTGAGGCCGTGGCTGACTAAGAAGATGGCCATGTCGCCGACGACCTTTGAGGATGGAGTAACCTTGACGATGTCGCCGAAGGCCATGTTCACTTCCGCATAGGTGCGGGCGATCTCGTTCCACTTCGGGCCCAAGCCCATGCTTTCGGCCTGCTCTTTTAAGTTAGTAAACTGGCCACCCGGCATTTCATGGAGATAGACTTCGGCGGTGCCGGCCCGGAGCCCGCTATCGAAGGGAAGATAGTAGGTGCGGACGGTTTCCCAGTAATCGGAACAACGATTGAGGGCTTCAAGGTTCAAGCCTGTGGCGCGGGGCGTGTTGGCGAGTGCGGCCACGAGGGAGTTCAAGTTGGGCTGCGACGTCGTGCCGGACATGGCGGCGAGGGCGGCGTCGACCGCGTCCACGCCGGCGTCGGAGGCCTTCAGGATGGAGGAGGCGTTGATGCCGCTCGTATCGTGAGTGTGGAAGTGGACGGGTAGGCCGACCTCTTCGCGCAATGTTTTGACCAGCTTCTGCGCGGCGTATGGCTTCAACAGGCCGGCCATATCTTTGATACCCAGGATATGCGCACCCATCTTCTCCAACTCTTTCGCCATGTTGACGTAGTAAGTCAATGGGTACTTATCGCGCTTGGGGTCAAGTATGTCGCCGGTGTAACAGATGGCGCCCTCGCACAAGCGATTCGTCTGCCGGACCGCTTCCATTGGCACCTTCATGTTCGGGAGCCAATTCAGCGAATCGAAGATCCGGAAGATATCGATGCCGTTCTCGGCGGCGCCGGCGATGAATTCGCGGACGACGTTATCGGGATAAGCCGTGTAGCCGACCGCGTTCGAGGCGCGGAGAAGCATTTGGAAGCAGATGTTCGGGATGGCTGTGCGGAGGAGGCGGAGACGCTGCCAGGGGTCCTCGAGGAGGAACCGCATGGAGACGTCAAAGGTAGCGCCGCCCCACATTTCGAGCGAGAACAGGTTGGGGAGTTGATGCGAGACGGTGTTGGCAATTGCGAGCAGGTCGTAGGTGCGGACGCGGGTGGCCAAGAGCGATTGGTGGGCGTCGCGGAACGTGGTGTCGGT
>JBBQRA010000109.1:0-19547 GCA_038215275.1 Bryobacterales bacterium
AGGAGGATGAAATTCGACGGCGAATCGCCGACGGAAAATCCGAAAATGCGCGCCCGGCAAGTATCTTGGGCCGCGAGAACGACGAATTGATCCAGCAGTTCCCTGAAGCCTTGGAGTACCGGCTGATCGGCGAGGAGGTGAAGGATGGGCGGAAGACTTGGGTCTTGGCCTGCCAACCTCGCGTAGGTTACAAGCCGCCGAGTATGCGAGCCCGGTTTTTTGAGAAGGTCCGGGGCAAAGTCTGGGTGGACCAAGCCGAGAAGGATCTCGTTCGCGTCGACGCGGAAGTGTTCGATACCATCAGCGTCGGCTTCGGGCTGCTCGGCCGCGTGGAGAAGGGAACCCGCTTTGTCTTGAACCGGGCGCGAGTGAGCGAAGGCCACTACTTCACCGAAAGTTCCCAGGTGAATTTTACTGCCAAGGTGCTCATTTTCAAAACCTTGATCATTGAGATCAGCACGCAATATTTCAACTTCAATCTGAAGACTATGGTTGAACCGAAGCGATAAGCTGGAGAAGATGAAACGCCGTTCGTTGTTCCCCGCGCTGGCGAGCGCCGTGTTGCCGCTGCCAGACCTGAAACTGTTCGACACCGCGCCGGAGGCGTATTGGAAACGGCTGCGCGAGGAGCAATTCTTGCTGCCGGATTGGCGTGCCTATATGAACAATGGGTCGCTGGGCGTGGCGCCGAAACCAGTGGTATCGGCCGTCGAAGAGTACCTGGAACGTGGCGCCGGGATGATCGGGAGCGAATATCCCCGATGGGGCTATGAGCTGATGGAAGACCATCGACGGACCGCGGCGAACTTCCTCGGTTGCGCCATGGAGAACCTCGCCATCACCCACAACGCAACAGAGGCCATGAGCTTCGTTGCACAGGGCCTTGACCTTGCATCCGGGGATGAGGTCCTGATGACCGATCAAGAGCATACCGGAGGCAAGGGCGCTTGGCTGCAACGCGAAGCGCGTCATGGCATTCGGGTCCGCACGGTGCCGATTCCGCTGCCGCCGAAGCACAGCGCCCAACTGGTGGATCGGATCATTAGCGCCATTGGGCCCCGGACTCGGGTGTTGAGCTTTAGCGGCATCCTGACGACGACCGGTCTGGTGCTGCCCGTGCGGGAGATCTGCCTTGCCGCTCGGGCCAAAGGCGTGATCACGGTTGTCGACGGCGCCCATATGCACGGGCAGATACCCTTCCGCATCGATGAGTTGGAATGCGACTTCCTTGCGGGCAGCCCGCACAAATGGTTGTTTGCGCCTCCCGGTTGCGGCCTTCTCTACATTCGCGAAGAAATGCTCGACAGACTCTGGCCCACCGTAACGACGGAGGCTTGGACCGCTCGGAACTTGAAGGCCGCCCGTTTCATGCAAGTTGGCACCAACAGCCGCGCCATACTGGAGGGCATGGTGGCCGGCATTCGCTTCGCCGAAGCCATCGGTCCGGATCGCATCTTCCGTCGCATTCACCAGTTGGCCCGTCTCGCGCGGCAGCATGCAAGCACCATTCCCGAACTTGACTTGATGACGCCCGGCGACGACCGTCTCTACGGCGGTCTGGTGGCCTTTCGTATGCCGCGGCCGATCTTCGAACGATTTGCCAAGAAGGCGGCGGCAGAGAAAATGTGGATCTACGGCTCCGATCTGATGCGCATCGCGACCCACATCCACACGCGCCCTGAGGACGTCGATCGCTTTTTCACGCTGCTTCGCGAAAGCCGGAACGGTTAGCGGTTACTGGCCTACGGACTTCGACTTGCTATCCAGTGCGAAGCGGAGACGGACCAACAAATCCTTGGCCTCCATCTCGGCGTTGAGCGTCACGACGCTTGACGGTGTCAGGCCTTGGGCCATCACCTCGGCCATCGAACGGCTGGTGACGTAAATTGAGCGGATCGCCGGTCGAGCCACCCGGATTCCCAGAATCAGGTCCGAACCTGACATTCGCGGGAGCGCGATGTCGGTAATTGCCATATGGATGGTGTCGCTGTGCTTATGCGAAATCTCCATCGCCTGCAGACCACTCCGGGCTTCAAGCACCATATAGCCGGCCGGCTCCAGCATGGCTTTTACCCGGGCGCGTTCGTCGTCCTTTTCCATGGCAACCAGGACGGTTTCGGTGCCATCGGTCGCCACTGGTTTCGGGACCATGAAGAGGGGCGTAGGCCGTTCCGGTGTCACGAATTCCGGCCGTGCGGCGTGGGGCCAGTAGACGCGGACGGTATTTCCCGCGCCGGGCGTAGCGGTGACGAGAATGGCGCCTCCGTTCTGTTTAATAAGGCCGGCGACCATGGCGAGCCCTAGGCCGTTTGACCGAGAGGTTTCCTGGGCGGGGAAGAAGGGTTCAAACAGATGCGCCACGGCTTGCGAACTTAGACCGCGGCTGGAGTCGGCAAAAGTCAGAACCACATAGGTCCCGCTCTTCAGCGGCGGTTCCGCCTCCGGATTGCCTTGGTCCACCTGCTCCGAGGCGGTTCGGATGGAAAGCCGGCCGCCCTGGGGCATCTGTTCGCGCAGGAATGCGGCGAGATGCAGGATAACCTCCTCTACCTGCGCCACGTCCGCTTCGACCGGAGGGAGTTTCGGGTCGGTGTGCAATTCCAATTGCACCGGCTCACCGGTGAGGACGCGCAGCATCCGTTCGGCGCCCTTCAGACTCTCATTCAGATTCAGCAGGCGCGGACGCCGCGGATGGCGCCCGCTGACCGCCAACAACTGGCGAGTAAGCGCGGCTCCCCGGTCCCCGGCTCGTTTGATCGCTTCGAGGTCCTTACGCAGCGGATTTTCAGTCTCCAGGTTTTGCAGGGCGAGGCCGCTGTAACCCGTGATGGCCGTCAGGAGATTATTGAAGTCATGGGCGACGCCGCCAGCCAACCGGCTAACGGCCGCCATCCGCTCTGTACGCAGCTGCGTCCGCTCCAAAGCTTTCCGGGCACTAATGTCGTGGGCGGTCAGAATGATGGACTCGATGGTGCTAAGTTCGTCGAGCGTAGCGGTAAAAACGCAACTCATCGTGTACTCATGGCAGTCGCGCGCCGCGAACACCAACTCCGCCCGAGCCGGAAATGGCCCACGCAGGAATTCTCCCATCTGCTTGCGCACCTCTTCCATGCGGGCCGGCATCGCCACAATTTCCCAAATGGCCTGACCCCGAACTTCTCCTCCGGAAAAATCGAGCAGCGCCTCGCCCGCCCGGTTCATCCGTTCAATCACGCCCTCGCGGGAGAGCACAAATACGAGTGCCCCGGTCTGGTTCACAATCGCTTCGGCGGAAGCCAAACGCTGCTCCAAGTCCCTTTCGTTGGCGTGCCGCGTCGAAATATCGCGTACCGAAAGTCCCATTAGGTTCCAATTGGCGAACGACAATTCGTCCAGAATTACGTCTACGGGAAACCGGGTTCCATCCCGCCGGACTCCAAACAGCTCGCGGGTCCCGGGATTCGTCATATAGTTCGAACGCTGGCGCTCCCGGGCTGGAGGCGGAATGAGAGCCGAGATGTTTTTGCCTCGAATCTCATCAATGGCATAGCCGAACTGCCTGGTTGCCGCCGGGTTCATACTTTGTACAAGTCCCGCCGCATCCAGTGTGAAGATCGCATCGGAACAATCTCGGACGATGGCGGCGCTCAATGCATCCTGTGGCGGGAGCGGCGGTTGCCGGACGGTCAACCGGAACCGACGCCGCGCGTCCCAGAGCAGCCAGCCGAAGGCGCCAGCGACCAAGGTCAGCACCAGCACAGCACCCGTCCATAAAGGGGAGGGTGGCGCCGCACCTAGGTTTTGGGGAGCAGCAACGGAGGCTGTTGCGGACGCGGCCAGGAGGGTCGCGACATTAACGGCCGAATTGCGTGGGTTTACCATGGAGGAGGGTCTGAATTATAGTAGCGGTCGAGTCGGGTTTCTCGCAATGGATTCCTAAGGTTTCAGTACCGGGGTCATATGTCCGAAAGTAATGTGTTCGCATAGTACTCTGGAAGGATCTCTATGGCAGAATTCTTCACTGTTCGGCGGGCCACTTCCTCAGATATGGACCTGGTGCTCCAGATGATTCGCGAGATGGCGACTGCAGAGCGTAAGGCAGATACGGTCACAATTAGTCCCTCCGCGCTGGAACAGTTCGTCTTCGGAGCCGATGCGATTGCCGAGGTTTTCCTGGGCTTCTGGGAGAGCGAGCCGGTCGCTTATCTCATGCTGCAGCATCGGTTTTCGAGCTACAGCGGTACCCCGGTGATCTACGTTGAGGATGTCTTTGTTCGTGCTCGCAGCCGTGGCCAGGGGTTAGGAAAACTCATGATGGCCTTCGCCGCGGGATACGCTACGCAGCATGATTACGGCGCCCTTCATTGGAGCGTTCTCGATTGGAATTCGCCTGCCATTCAGTTCTATGACCGATTAGGCGCGACCCGTGAATCCGGCCGGCTCTACTTCGATTTGCATGGCGACGCGCTACGACGATTGGCCATGGGAGCGCCGCATCTGACGAACTAAAGTCCCACGGCCGTGGCGCCTCCGTCGACCGCGAGCGTTTGCCCAGTGATGTAGCTGGCGGCGTCGGAGCACAAGAAGATCGCTGCGCCCTTAAGCTCTCCGGTGCGTCCGGCGCGGCCGAGAGGCACATGCCGGCGCAAGTCCTCCTCCATTCCCGGAAGAATGCGCTCGGTCATCCGGGAAGGGAAGAACCCGGGGGCGAGAGCATTCACCCGGATTCCGTAGCCGGCCCATTTCGCCGCCAACTCCTTCGTTAACGCGATCAACCCGCCTTTGCTGGCTGTATAGGCAGCGGCGTGTATTCCTCGGGGCATCGACCCGCGCATGCCGGCGATGGAGGTGATGTTCAATATCACCCCGCTACGCCGCTCGATCATCTGCCGTCCGGCAGCCTGCGAGAACAAGAAGGCTCCGGTGAGATTGGTGTCGAGCACTTGCCGCCACTTGTCGAGCGCCATCTCCTCCGCCGGCTGGCCCCAAGAGACTCCGGCGTTGTTGATCAGGATCTCCACGGGACCAAACCGTTCGACGGCGGACTGTACCTGTGCCGGGTCAGTAATATCGCAGAGGGCCCCGTCGCAATCGAATCCGCGGGCGCGAAACGATTCCATCGTCGGCGTTAACCATTGCTCCCGCCGCGCCAGTAACCGCACACTGGCTCCGGCTTCGGCTAACCCCTCGGCGATCTCTGCCCCCAGTCCACGGGAGCCACCCGTGATCAGCGCGCGCCTGCCATTCAATCGAAACAGTTCCATCGATACGCTCCCCAGCTATCCTGAACCTATGAGCACCGGATCGGCAAGTACGAACCAACACCGTGAGATGGCCCACGCCCAGGGCCCCGTAAAGATTGCGCTGATCACGGTCAGCGACACCCGCACTGAGGAGACTGACGTCAACGCGAAGTGGCTTCGTGAGCAGATCTCCGTCGCCGGACACGAAACTGTCGCCTACCGGCTGATCAAGGACGAACCGTTGCAGGTGGCGGACGTCTTGAACGAATTGGCAGCTTCCGAAGCTCGAATTTTGCTGTGGAACGGCGGTACGGGCATCGCCCCTCGCGATACCACCTACGACGTTCTCAGCAAACATCTCGAAAAGACGCTGCCGGGTTTCGGCGAGATTTTTCGAATGTTGAGCTATCAAGTGGTGGGACCGGCGGCCATGCTCTCCCGTGCCACTGCCGGAGTCTATCGCGGCAAACTCGTCATTTCAACGCCCGGCTCGCCGAACGCTGTGCAGTTGGCCTGGGACAAATTGATCGCCCCGGAACTGGAGCACCTTGCTTGGGAAGTGATCCGATAGCGATAGAATGAAGGCGACTATGCAGCGAATACTCCTTGGGATGGGCCTGGCGGCGACCCTCTTCGCCGGTGATTGGCTGGATTGGCGTGGGCCGCTTCGCGACGGCACCAGCCCGGAAAAAAATCTACCGACGACGTGGACGCCCGCAGGACAGAATCTGGCTTGGAAAGCGCTGGTGGGGGGGCGCTCGGCTCCGGTCGTCCACGGCGACCACTTGTATCTTTTGACAACCTTGGGCAAGGGTAAAACGTTGCAGGAATTGCTTGTTTGCCTGAACGCTGATACGGGTAAACCTGTTTGGCAGCAGCCCATTAATCTGTATTCGAGTGACGTTCCGCCCCACCGGGCCGCTTGGTCGTCGCCGGCCGTAGATCCCGTCTCCGGCAATGTTTATGTTCTGAGCGTCCACGGCACGCTCGCCGCCTACTCCCGAATGGGCAAGCTCGTCTGGGAAAGGCCGTTGGCTGAGGAGTTCGGCTTCGTCACGACCCACGGCGGCCGCACGGTATCGCCCGCCATCGATGGCGACCTCGTCATCATCTCCGGCGTCTCGACGGGCTGGGGCCAGTATTCCCGCGCCGGGCACCGCTTCTTCGCGTTTGACCGGAAGAACGGCGATCTTGTGTATATCAGCGCCCCCGGCGGCCGGCCGTACGACACCACTTACTCACCCACAAACATTGTCGAAGTGAAGGGCGTCCGCCTCTTGATCGCTGGCGGAGGGGACGGCAACGCCCACGCGATTCAACCGCAGACCGGAGTTCCTGCTTGGCGTTATGAGGTCTCCAAGCGCGGCATCAATACCGGCGTTGTAGTTAACGGAACGACGGCATACATCTCACACAGCGAGGAGAATTTGGACACGAGCGAGATGGGCCTGTTCAGCGCTATCGACGCAACGATGAAAGGAGCCATTAAGAAAGAGCAGGCGAAGTTCTACTTCCCGGGCCTCCAACTGGGTTTCTCTTCGCCCATTATCGACGGTGATCGCCTGATCCAGATCGACAACTCGGCCAACATTTTCGCATTCGATGTTGTAACGGGCCGCCAAATCTGGAAGCACCAGCTTGGCACCATCCAGCGCGCTTCGCCCGTGCTCGCGGACGGGAAACTCTATGTTGGAACCGAAAACGGAAAGTTCTACATCCTGAAACCGCATAACGACCGGATCGAGACGCTGAGCGAGGTCACCTTCCCACAATCAACCAGCGCTACCGGCGATGACGAGGGCGAAAAAGTTCTAGGCTCTGTCGCCGTCAGCGAAGGCCGCGTATTTTTGGTTACGACGAAGGGCACGTACGCCATCGGCAAGAAGCAGCCCGGCGCCACGGTTCCGCTGCCGGGCCCGCGCAACGCCCCTGCCGGTGCTGCCGTGTCTTTTGTTCAGGTAGTCCCCGCGGAAGTCACACTGAAACCCGGTGAGACGGCAAACTTCCGTGTCAGCAGCTTCGACGCCAGCGGGAATTTCATTCGCGAAGAAAAGGCGGCCTGGTCGCTCGAAGGCCTGAAAGGGATGATTTCTGACGCCGGGAAGTACGTGGCGGCCGCCGACGCGGTTGCGCAGGCCGGTCTTTTGAAAGCCACGGTCGGCGGCGTAACGGGAACGGCCCGCGCCCGCGTCGTGCCACCGCTGAATTGGGCTTGGGACTTTGAAAACATCGACGCCGGCAAAGTGCCGATGGAATGGATCAACTCCAACACCAAATTCGAGGTGAAGCAGGAGGAGGGCAACCGAGTGTTGCTCAAGTTCTCGGATAATCCTGCCACGAAACGCGCCCGCGTGTTTTTCGGCCCAGTTGATATGGCGAACTACACTGTAGAGGGCGACGTGCGCTCGGCGCAGAAGCGGCGGCAGATGGGCGACGTCGGCTTGGTTGCCCAGCGCTACAACCTGATCCTGTTCGGCAATGCCGAAAAGATTGAACTGCAAAGCTGGCAGCCAGAAACTGAGCGGACCGTCACTAAGAAATTCCCCTGGAAATGGGATACCTGGTACAGCATGAAACTGCGGGTGGAGACGCTGGCAGACAAGAGCGTGAAAGTACAGGGCAAAGCTTGGCCGAAAGCCGAACCCGAACCGGCGGAATGGACCCTCGAACGCATCGATCCTCCGGCGCTGGCGAATCACCAGGGTGCGGCTGGCCTATACGCGGATGCGCCCGTTGAAGTGGCGCTCGACAACATCAAGGTAACCAAAAACTAGTATGCGAACAAAAACACTTCTAATTCTATCCGTCGTAGGTGTCTTCTCTCTGTTCGCCGATGACAAGGAATGGGCTATGTGGGGCGGCGCGCCGCACCGGAACATGGTCTCTACCATGAAGGGGGTACCGGACACGTGGGACTACGCCAAGAAAGAAAATATCCGCTGGATCGCCTCGCTCGGCTCGCAGAGCTACGGGAATCCGGTCGTCGCCGAAGGCGTCGTTCTTGTCGGGACGAACAACGAAGCGTTGCGCGACCCGAAACAACCTGGGGACCGCGGCGTCATGATGGCGTTCCGCGAAACCGATGGCGAGTTCCTTTGGCAAATTACCCACGAGAAACTTGCCGCCGGCCGTGTGAATGACTGGCCGTACCAAGGCGTTTGCTCCTCGCCGGTCGTCGAGAATGGCATCGTCTATTACGTCTCCAACCGCAGCGAACTGATCGCGGCGGATATCAAAGGCATGGCCAATGGCAACGATGGTGTCAAGGACGAGAAGTTCACCGGGCCCAAGGACGGCGACATCCTCTGGCGTTACGACATGATGGAAGAGTTGGGCAATGGACCGCACAACATGTCGAACTCCTCGCCGGTAATCGATGGCGATCTGGTCATTATCTCTACGTCGAACGGTCAGGACGAGAGCCACGTTAACGTGCCGTCGCCGAAGGCCCCGGCTATCATCGCAGTGAACAAGAAGACAGGCAAGCTAGTCTGGGAAGACAACTCGGTGGGCGACCGGATTCTCCATGGCCAATGGTCGAGCGCCGCGGTGGGCAAAATCGGCGGCGTCACACAGACGGTGATCGGCCAGGGTGACGGTTGGCTTCGTGGATATGAAGCCGTCTCCGGCAAGAAGCTCTGGGAATTCGACATGAACCCCAAAGACTCCGTTTGGCCCAAGACCCGCAACGAGGTGATCTCTACCCCGATCATCGTAGACGGGATCGTCTATATTGCCAACGGTCAGGATCCGGAACATGGCGAAGGGGTTGGTCACCTGTACGCGGTAGACGGCACCAAACGGGGCGACATCACCAAGACTGGCCTGATCTGGCACTATGACAAGATTCGCCGCTCGATTTCGACGGGCGCCTATCTCGACGGCTTGCTCTATTACGCAGACTTCAGCGGCTTCGTGCATTGTGTTGACGCCAAAACCGGACAGCAGGTTTGGGTGCACGACTTGCTCGCCGCCGTTTGGGGATCTCCGATCATCATCGACGGCAAAGTCTACATTGGCGATGAGGACGGCGACTTGGTCGTGTTGGCGGCCGGCCGCACGAAGAAGGTACTCTTTGAAACCAACATGGGCAGTTCGATTTATTCGACTCCGTCGCCGGCGAACGGCTCCATCTACGTCGTAAACCGCAATCAGCTAATCGCGATTGGTAAGAAGTAGTTCCCGAGCCTGTTCGTGGCTCCAGGTCCGCCGGGCCTCTTCGAGCGCACTCAGCTGCGCTCCGGAGGCCTGGACTGCCCCTTCAATAAACCGCAATCCTTCCAGTACCCAGCCCGCCAGATTCGGCTGCGCCAGCCGATAGTACACATGCCGCCCGTCGCGCCGCTCTACCACCATCCGGTTTGTCCGCAGCACCGCGAGGTTCTGTGACGTCCGCGAATGGCTCACCCCCAAGACAGCCTGGATAGAGTTCACGTCTTTTTCCCCAGACCCCAACTCCTCAATAATGCGGACACGGTCTGGATGTGCAAAGACGGCGAACAATTTCGCCAGTTCTTTCGAGGCTATGTCACGTGAAGGCATTCTTATATTCAAATATGCATATATTTGAATGTTTTTGTCAATCGCTCTTGACGCGTTAATCGTTCCTGCTACTCTAGAAACATGCAGACATTCGCATGTTTGCATCTGTCAAACCCATGCAGGCCTACTTTACCTCTGAGCAATCCATGTTGCCGGTTCGGCGCTCTCTGAGAGCGGTTCTTCGGGAGGTTGACCCGTCTTCGCCTTGGATGGCGTCCTGCGTGGGAGACCACGAGCCGATAGCCGTGTTTGCAGCAAAGCGTGGCAAGGTTCGGGTTCGCTTTGGTGCTCCCGGCAATCGGGAGAAGTGGATTCCGGTGGCGGCGCTGGTGGAGGCGTTGGGCATACCTAACGTTGGCGCTGAGGTCGATTGGCAGATCCCGCTTCCCTCTGCCCCACTCGAAGCCCTTCGATTCAAGGCCACGCCTTACCAGCGATTACGCGCGCTGCTGGCAGGGGAAAAAACCACCCTCTGGGTCGCAATTATTTACTCGGTCGTCATTGGGCTGCTGTCCCTGGCAGTCCCGGTGGCAGTGCAGTCGCTGGTGAACACTGTAGCCTTCGGATCCGTTCTTCAGCCCATCGTCGTACTAACGGTGTTCGTCTTCTTAGCCCTGGGCTTCGCGACGGTCCTGAACGGTCTTCGCTTTTACGTCATTGAGCTGCTGCAACGCAGCGTCTTCGCCCGTGTGTCACTCGACTTTACCCACCGGCTTCTCCGGGTTGAAGCCAAGGCGTTCGACAAGCACCACGGCCCGGAACTGGTAAACCGGTTCTTTGATGTTGTGACGGTGCAGAAGGCCGCGGCCACTCTTCTGATCGACGGCCTCACCATCTCGATGCAAACGGTGATCGGCATGGTCCTGGTCGCTCTCTATCACCCACTGCTGCTTGCCTTCGATGTGCTCCTCATCGTCGCGATGTTGTTCGTCATTTTCGCCATGGGCCGCGGCGCCATCCCCACGGCAATCAAGGAATCCAAGGCTAAGTTCGCCATGGAAGCCTGGCTCGAACAAATAGCGGCCCATCTCATCGCATTCAAATCCCCGGCCGGTACCGCCTACGCCGTCGAACAGTCGCGGCACCTTCTCGAACACTACCTCGACTATCGCAAAACCCACTTCTCGATTCTGCTGCGGCAGACGGTCGGCTCGTTCACTTTGCAGGCAGTGGCCAGTTCAACCCTGCTTGGCATCGGCGGTTACCTGGTCATTGACCGGCAGTTGACTCTCGGCCAACTCGTGGCCGCCGAACTTGTAGTCACGCTAATGGTGAGTGGCTTCACCAAGTTCGGCAAACATCTGGAGACCTATTACGATCTGTTGGCGGGTCTCGACAAACTGGGCAATGTGATCGATCTGCCGCTGGAACGTGAGGGAGGGGAAGCGCATCTGGTCGGGGATGGCCCGTTGAAGATTCACTTCCGCCAGATGAAATTCAACAATTTAGGCATCGGCGATTTCGAGATTGCACCGGGCGAATGGCTCGGCTTGATGGGCCACAATGGAAGCGGCAAATCCACCCTCGCGGACCTGCTATATGGCCTAAGGGAGCCAGAGTCCGGAGGCGTCACAATTAACGATGTCAATATACGGGACCTTCCTCTAGCCGAACTCCGGAACCACGTTTCGCTGGTGCGCGATGTCGAGATCTTCCCCGGAACGCTTCTCGATAACCTCCGCATGGGCCAAACGTTCAGCCATGATGAAGCCAGGCAACTGCTCGACCGGGTCGGTCTTCTGGGCGAAGTGCAACTGCTCCCGCAGGGCATGAACACCGAGTTGCATCCGAGCGGTCGACCCCTATCCCGCGTCCAGGCCAGCCGCCTAATGATCGCCCGTGCTATTGCTAACCGGCCACGACTTCTCATTCTCGACGATGCGCTCGATCAAATCGACCGCGCTCAGGAACGCGAGGAGATCTGCCGGGTTCTGTTCGACCGTACCGCCCCTTGGACGTTGATCTGCGTAACCGAACGCCCCGACCTCCTGGCCCGCTGCAACCGTCTTGCCGTCCTCGAAGATGGCGACCTTCGCGATTCCAACCTTCTTGAGGTCCATGCATGAGTTCGTCTTCCCACGGTCTGCCCGCTTACGCTGCGTTACATGCGATTCAAGCGCCTCGGGCGACTCGTGTCTTGGCTCGCGTCCTCGTCGTCCTGATGATCGTGCTGGCTCTGGCGCTGACCATTACTCCCTGGCAGCAGAATATTACCGGCTCTGGCAGCGTTGTTGCGTTCTCTCCGGAAGAGCGGCAGCAGAACATCCAAGCGCCGATCGACGGGAGGATCGCTCGTTGGCACGTCGTCGAAGGTTCTGATGTGAAGAGAGGCGATCCGATCGTCGACCTGACCGACAACGACCCCTCGTTGATCGAGCGCCTGACGCAGGAGCGCGATCAAATGACGCGCACTGAAGAGGCGTCCGTCCGTCGTGTCAAGACGATTGAAGACCGCATCCGCGCTCTTGAACTAAGCCAGAAGACAGGTGTTTCCGCGGCCCAGGCCCGGGTGCAGATGTCGATTGACCGCATCGCCGCTGCCGAGCAATCGCTTGAGGCGGCAAAGGCGGGTCTCATCACCGCTAGAATGCAACAGGAGCGGCAGTCTGGTTTGTCCAAGAAGGGTTTGACGTCCACGCGAAATGTGGAGCTCGCGCAACTCGACTACACCCAAAAAGTGGCCGACGTCGAACGTGTGACGGCTTCTCTCAACGCCGCCAAGAGCGAAAAGCTCTCGCTCGATAGCGAACTCCTCCGCACCGACGCCGACGCCGGCTCCCGCATTGAAGAGGCCTGGGGCGCCCACGCTTCGGCTGAATCCGACGTCGCCAAAGCGCGCGCCGAGGTTACCAAAGTGGAGGTTCGCCTGGCCCGGCAGAATACGCAGCGCATTATGGCTCCTGTCGATGGAAAAATCTTCCGCGTGGTGGCCCGCCAGAGCGGCGAGTTGCTGAAGGCTGGCGCGCAGATCGCCATTCTCCTTCCCACCACCACAAAAGACGTCGTCGAGTTGTGGATCAACGGCAATGATGTGCCGCTCATTAGCGTCGGAAGCCCGGTGCGCCTCCAATTTGAAGGCTGGCCTGCCTTGCAGTTTGCCGGTTGGCCGTCGATCGCCGTAGGCACCTTCGGGGGCCATGTACAACTCGTGGACTCGACGGATAATGGGGCCGGGCAGTTCCGCATACTCGTGGAGCACGATGTGAACGACGAACCTTGGCCCTCAAAGAACTACCTGCGCCAAGGCGTCCGTGCCAATGGATGGGTGCTCTTGAACCAGGTCCCACTGGGTTTCGAACTTTGGCGGCAGTTTAACGGTTTCCCGCCAGTCATCGCCACCACCGAACCCGGTCAGGGGAAGGCCGCTTCTAAACAAAAATAATGATCCTCGCTCTGTTCGCTCTCCTCGCCCTGGATCCTCTGACTCCAGAAGAAGTTTTGCGCTCAGTCAATCAGCATTTTCCCTTGCTGGCTGCCGCACTCGAAGAGCGGCGGATCGCCGCAGGCGGTCAGATCGCCGCTCAGGGCGAATTCGATACCAAACTCAAGGCTAGGGGTGATGTCCAACAGTTTGGATTCTACCGGAACGAGACCTTCAACGCGTTTGTCGAGCAGCCCTTGCAAGCGTGGGGCACAGACATCTACAGCGGCTACAAAGTGGGGCGTGGCCGATTTAACCCGGCCGAGGACAGACTCCTTACGTTGACCGCCGGCGAGTACCGCGCCGGGTTGCGCACCAACCTGCTCAGAAATCGCGCCTTCGACGCCCGCCGCGCGGGTCTCCAAACCAACGCCCTCGAGCGCGACGTGGCCGAAACCACCGTTGACAAGTCCAGACTGTTCTTCTTCAAGGAAGCCCTGAAGCAGTATTGGGAATGGGTCGCCGCCGGCCAGCAACTCCGCGTCGCGCAGGCCCTCCTTCGGCTAGCCGAAGAGCGCAATACGCAGATCGACGAATCCGTCAAACTCGGCAGCGTCGCGCCGATTGAACTCACCGATAACCTCCAGACCATTCTCCGCCGCCGCAGCGCTGTCGTCGGAGCCGAACGAAATCTCCAAAACCGAGCGATCGAACTATCCCTCTTCCTCCGGGCTGCCGATGGGTCACCTGTCCAACCGCCACGCGAGCGGCTCCCGGTCATCCCCGAGCCACCAGGCGGCCTAGACGACGCCCTCGTGCGTGAGGATCTCGCCTTTGCAATTCAGCAGCGTCCGGAAGTTCGAGCCCTCATCGTCAAGCGTGAACAGCAGCAGGTGGAAGTCCGCCTCGCGGGCAATCAAATCGCTCCCCAGCTCGATGTCTTCCTCCAATACTCCCGCGACGCCGGTACCGGGTCCATCACCAAGGTAGGCAATAACGTCGAGGGCGGCTTTATCTTCGAACTGCCCGTCCAGCGCCGCAAAGCGATCGGCAAAAATCTCCAGCAGACCGCCAAGCTCTCGCAGATCGAAGCCGAGCTCCGATTTTCCCGGGACCGCGTTGTCGCCGACGTGCAGGACGCCGTCAGCGCCGTCCGCACCGCTTATGAAGCGCTGGGTTTCGTCCGCAACGAGGTGCTCACCGCCCGGCAACTCGAAGAGGCCGAACGCGCCAGGTTCGACCTCGGCGATTCCACCCAATTCCTCGTCAATCTGCGCGAACTCGCGACCGCTGATGCCCAGTTCCGCGAGATCAAAGCGCAGAGCGATTACTTCAAAGCCTTCGCAGAATATGACGGGTCGACGACACGTATCTTCTCGCGATATGCTTTGACCAGACCATGATTACCCGTCGCTCCCTTCTCGCCACCGCCGCCGCCGCGCCGTTCGCGCTATCTGCAGCTTTGAAGCCGCGCCTTCGGCCCGCCTTGTGCGCCTACTCCTTCCGCGAAGACCTGCAAAAGGGCACGCTGAAGTACGAAGACCTTATCCGGATCTCCGCCGAAAACGACCTCGACGGCGTCGATATGACGGTCTACTGGTTCCCCAACACTGAGAATAGCTTTCTGATTCCATTGAAGCGCGCCGCCTACAAGGCTGGCATCGAGATCTACTCGATCTCCATTCGCAGTGAGTTGACCAAGCCGGCCGGCCCCGCGCGCGATGAGCAAACCGCCAATCTGAAGAAGTGGATCGACGTCGCCGCCAAGCTGGGTGCCGGTCACATCCGCGTCTTTGGCGGCTCGGTGCCGAAGGGCGCCACCGAAGCCGACGCCGCCAAATGGGTGGCCGAGATCCTCTCCCCGGCCGCCGAGTACGCCGGCCAGCACGGGGTGATCCTGGGCCTCGAAAACCACGGTGGCATCACCGACAAAGCCGAGAACATCATCCAGATCGTGAAGCAGGTCAACAGTCCCTGGGTCGGCATCAACCTCGATACGGCGAACTTCAAGACCCGCGTCTACGAGCAGATTGAGATGATCGCGCCGCATGCCGTGAACGTGCAGGTGAAGGCGATGGTCCGCGACGAAAATGGCCCCGCGCCCTCCGATTGGGACCGCGTCGCCAGCATGCTCGTCGCCAACAACTATCGCGGCTACCTCGCGCTGGAATACGAAGAAAAGGCTCCCGCGCTCACCGCCACACCGGCCCTCTTCAAGAAACTCCGCGCCGTCTGCGCGACGTACTCCTAATCGACGACTTTGCCCGTCACCACCACGAAGTAGGGAGTGCCAGAGGTGTCGAGACTGGACTTCCCGATCACGACCTTCTGCCCCTCTTTCAAGTCGATATCGGTGCTGAAGCCGGTGTCGACGTAGGAGGTTCCCGTCGAAATCTTGCCGCCAAACTTTAGCCCGCTAAGGCGAAGCGAACGGCCGGTGGCGGTGTCCTGCACCGTCACCTCGTTGAAACGAAGCTGGTAGAGGTTTGGTCGGTCGGCTGACTTCCCCAGAATACCGGTCGCCTCGCCGCCCTTCCCTACGCGGGCCCGGATCTGAATCGATTCGATCAGCCGAAGGGTCGGTATCCCAAGCACCCCTTTCATCTGTTTCGCCACCCCGGCAAGATCCTCCGGCAGCGGACTGCCACCTGCCCCGTCAGCGGCAGCAAGGACATAGACGAGAAGTTCTACGTTCTGTGGAGGCGGCTCAGGGACATCTGCCTTCTTGATCGCGTTCTCAACGATCGCCAAGCTTTCCGGCGGACCGCTCATCACAACGTTCGGAGAACCGGGGGTCATCTGAAATATCACCTTCCCATTGCTAAACGCGTTGGCAATCTGGAAAGCGTACTCGCTCTTGATGTGCCGCAGCGTGATCACCATGCCGGTATTCTGTCCCCAAAGCGCCACTGTTACAAAAACCAAAAGTAAGATTCTCATTCTGCATCTCCAAGTAAAAGGATTACGACCTCCGGGTCGTCGGTCAATATCTTCATCGTTACGGCGGTTTCGCCGTAAGGGCTTCTTCAACACCGGCAACCCTGCGGCCGGAACATCCGCCGGAACACCCGGAGCCGCCGGCATAGTCAACGCCAACTGCTCCAGTGCAACCGGTGCCGGCCACCCGGCCCACACTAGCAACGCAACCGCCGCCGCTACGCCCCACCACCAACTCGGAATGCCGTGTGAAGATGGTGG
Organism: Bryobacterales bacterium; assembly: GCA_038215275.1. GTDB lineage: Bacteria > Acidobacteriota > Terriglobia > Bryobacterales > Bryobacteraceae. Next base: position 16,324 of record JBBQRA010000109.1, read on the forward strand.
GGCTGTCGATGGCGGTGCGGACGGGGTAGCCGGGTGGGCAAGATTGAGGGGGCGACGATTTGAATTTGAGTTATTCTTCAACAATGACCATTCCGAGAAGGAGCTTTCTCGGCGCGCTTGGCGCCGGGTTCTGTTTGAGCGCGAAGAGCGTTCCGGGAGATGCCGATGTAGTGATTGTGGGCGCGGGTTCGTCCGGCCTGAATGCGGCGAATCGATTGCGGCAGTTGGGCAAGACGGTTGCTTTGATTGAGGCGCGCGGGCGCATCGGCGGACGGGCCTTCACGGATACGGAGACGTTCGAGTTTCCTTTCGATCGTGGCTGCGCCTGGCTGCACAAAGCGGACGACAACCCATACACACCCCTGGCCAAGGAGTGGGGCTATACGCTTCGGGAGCACGATACTACGCTCGAAGGCCTCTATTTTCGCGATCGGGAAGCGTCGGCCGAGGTCCGAAAGCTCTCCTCCCGAATTGAGATGGGCCTCGATGGGAAGATCGCCAAGGTGGGAAGAAAGCGGGATGTCGCGGCATCGACCGTGATGAAGAGGAAGAGGACCGAGGTCGACGAGGCCGTCGCGACGTTTCATGGACCGATGTCGTCGGCGGTGGACCTGGATGAGCTGTCGGCGAGGGATTACTTGTCGATTGGAACGGACGTGCCGCCGAACCTGTTGATCAAGGAAGGCTATGGCTCTTTGGTTGCGCAGTTCGGCCGGGACATTCCCGTGAGTTTGAGTACACCGGCGCGGCGGATTCGCTATGGCGGTCAGGGGGTGCAGGTGGATACGGATAAGGGGACGATTACGGCCAAGGCTTGCATCGTGACGAGTTCGACGGGCGTGTTGGCGGCCGAGAAGATCCGCTTTGACCCCGTGTTACCGGCGTGGAAGGAAGACGCGATCGCGGGATTGCCGATGGGTTTGCTGGCCAAGATTCCGCTGCAGTATTCGAAGCCGGAGTTTCGGTACAAGGCATTTGAGGACGTGTTGCGGGAGAACATTGGGAAGCGGGATATCTACTTTCTTTGCTGGCCATTTCAGCTGAATTTGCTTATGGGGTTTGTGGGGGGCGATTTTGCGTGGGAGCTGTCGGCGGCGGGCGAGGAGGAGGCGGTGGACTTCGGGAAGAACGCGGTGCGGTCGATGTTTGGGTCTGATGCGGACAAGTACTTCGTGAAGGGGTCGTTCACGAAGTGGGCGAGCGATCCGTGGGCGCTGGGCGCTTATGCAGCGGCGATTCCGGGGAATGCGGGGGCGCGGGCGGGACTGCGGCGGCCACTGGCGGACCGGGTGTTCTTTGCGGGGGAGGCCTGCGCTCCAAGATGGACGCAGACGTGCGGCGGAGCGGCGCTGAGCGGGATTGAGACGGCGGAACTGGTGGCGAAGGTATTGAAGTGAGGCCGCCTGCCGAACGATTCAGAGGATTGGCGAGGCTGCGGCGGCATTAGGCGACTTTCCGCGACAGCTTGGGACGGACAGAGCGACCAACTCGGTCTCGCACCAGAGGCGACCACCGAGTGATCGCCTTCCGCGAAGTTCTTCCTGGCACGGACGGCCGGCCACGGCGGTTGGCTACCCCGGCCAATGGCGTCGCTCCCTTGTATTTTGGAGGGGTAACTCAGCCGGCACAAATCCTTGGCGGCACTTGAACCAAGGACGGAAGGGCTTGATGAGCGATGTACCAGACGCTTGTATTGCCCTTCGCCCAGCCGAGCCCTCAGTTGTGCAGGAGGAGAGCCCGAGCGCCAGCCCCAATTCCAGCAACGCCCGAGCCCACTGATCGTTCGATGCCAACCCACTCCCTCGTTCTATGCCAGTGCCTTACTGTCGCTGGCCGCCGGAGAGGACCAGGGTCTGACCGGTGACCCACTTGGCTAGGCGATGCGGCCCAGGGGCGTCGTTGCTTCCAGATGTTTGCGGAAGTCGCTCTCTGCGAAGCCCACCGCATGGAGGCCTTCCGTCTCCACCATGCCGGGGTTCAGAGAGTTTACGCGAATCTTCTTCGGGCCCAGTTCCTGCGAGAGCGAGACTGTAATCGCGTCCACCGCGGCTTTCGTCGCACTGTACACACTGCCCGTTGCTACCGGCATCGGGCCCACGATCGAACTGATGTTGATAATGGAACCGCCCTCCGGACCAATATGCTTCACCGCTTCCTGCGTCGTCAAAAGCAGGCCTAGCACGTTGATGCGGAACTGCTTTTCAAAGTGATCGACCGTGATGGCCTCCAGGGGGGCGAACTCGTAAATGCCTGCGTTGTTGACCAGAATATCGACGCGGCCAAACGCTTCTTTCGCAGCGGCGAACAACGTCTGGATCTGGGCCGCGTCGGAAACGTCAGCCTGGACCGCCTTGGCGTTTCCTCCGTTGGCGACGATCCGGTCCACGACCGTTTCGGCACCCTTGGCGCTGCTCGCGTAGTTGACCACCACCGCGGCTCCTTCCGCCGCCAAATGCTCGGCAATCGCGGCCCCAATGTCCTTCGACGCGCCTGTGACCACGGCGACCTTTCCAGTTAATGCGTGTGAAATATCCCAATCTCCTAATTTTGACGGTTCGACAACTGTCTAATTGATGGAGGCGAGTGAGACTTCGATGCAGTCGCCTTAGAGTTTTTTTAGCTCGGCGAGGTAGGCGTCCCAGGTGGTTCGCTCGAAGGTGACCTCGAAAGGCACGGGCGGACCGGCTACGGGATCGAGAATGCGCAGTTGGCGGAGTTCGCGATAGGCAGCGGCGATGGACCGTTCGGCAGCGGCGAGATCCTGCCGGAGGGCAGCGAGGCCAGCGCCGGGCGCGGCGCAGACTTGATAGGCCCGGGCGAGATAGAGCGCGCCGCCGCATTCGGGGATGGCGCAATGCTTCATCTTGACGTCGACGGTTTGGAACTAATCCTCGAGGAGAACGAGACGGATGCAGCGGAAGCGGCGGATTTCCCATTGGCTGGCGGCGACGCGATGGACGAGTTCGAGTTCGACCTCGTCGCGCGGGGCGAGTTTGGCCACTAGGGCTTCCATGGAGCGGAGGTACTCGGCCATGTTTTCGCCGGGGAGGAGGACGGTATTGACGCCGTTTGAATAGTCGGTGAGTTGGGAGCGGCGGCCGTGTTTGACGGAGTTGTGACGGGCGCGGGCTTTGCCTTCGGGGGTTCGCGGGCCGGTGCTTTTCTGGGCGTTGGCGCGGTTGGTGGCGGCGCGCTTGGCCTTTTTCTCTTCGGGGGTGAGTGGA
>JBBQRA010000110.1:0-19370 GCA_038215275.1 Bryobacterales bacterium
GAGATGGTGATGCCGGGCGACAACGTCCAGCTCTCAATCGAACTGATCACCCCGGTCGCGATGGACAAGGGTTTGCGGTTCGCGATTCGCGAAGGCGGCCGGACCGTCGGCGCCGGCACCGTTACCGAGATCATCGCTTAATTCGAATCAGGGGGCCTCGGTGACGAGGCCCCGCGAGAAAAAGACCCCTTCGAAATATCATGTCCCTAAGAGAAAGCATTCGCATCCGGCTCAAAGCGTACGATCATCGGATCCTCGACCAATCCACCCAGGAAATCGTTGAGACCGCCAAGCGCAGCGGAGCCCAAGTGGCGGGTCCGATCCCGCTGCCGACGATCCGCAACCGGTACACGGTCAATCGTTCGCCACACGTGGATAAGAAATCGCGCGAGCAGTTCGAAATCCGCACCCACAAGCGTCTTCTCGATATCCTGGCACCGACGCAGGAAACTGTAGATGCCCTCATGAAGCTGGATCTGCCAGCCGGTGTGGACGTCGAAATCAAAGCGTTCGGAAAGAAGTAAATTCAGCCAACGGGTTGAGGTAGGGATTCCGAACGAATCCATCAGCTCCCCGCCATGGCCAACGAAAGAGTTTGAACTCGTGGCGATCTAACCGTGCGGAAGCGTTCGGAAGGTTGCCCAAGCCGAAGGAAATATATGAGCCCAGGAATTCTAGGCAAAAAAATCGGGATGACCCAGGTCTTCCGCCCTGATGGGCAGGTAGTGCCGGTAACCTTAGTGAAGGCTGGCCCCTGCGTGGTTGTCCAGCGCAAGACACCGGCTACGGACGGCTATGACGCGGTGCAACTCGGCTTCATGGAATACGTGAAGGCGACGCGCATCAACAAGCCGGAAACGGGTCATATCAAGAAGGCGGGTGCCGAGGGCGTTCGCTTTCTCAAGGAACTCCGCTTGACCCCTGGTTCGAGCGACCTGAAGGCTGGAGACCGAGTTCTCGCTAGCGACTTTAAGCCAAACGAAAAGCTGGACGTGATTGGCGTAAGCAAAGGCCGTGGCTTCGCCTCGGTCATCAAGCGCCACAATTTCCGTGGCGGCCCCGGCGGTCACGGTTCGATGTTCGGTCGCGCGCCGGGTTCGATCGGTGGTTCGAGCTTCCCGAGCCGCGTTTTCCCAGGCATGCGGATGGCTGGGCACATGGGTACCGACCAAGTGACTGTTCGCAACCTCGAGATCGTGCAGATCGACGCTGATGAAAATGTCATCGCGATCAAGGGTGCAGTCCCGGGCCCGAATGGCAGCTATGTTCTGTTGCGCCGTTCGAAGAAGGGATCGGGCCGTTAGGCCGGAGAGCATATCATGCCGAAAGTAGACGTACTGGACATTAATAAAAACAAAGTCGGCGAGCTGGAACTCTCAGACACCGTCTTTGCGGCAGAAGTGAACGAAGCGCTCCTTTATGAGGCCGTTCGCAACTACTTGGCGAATCAACGTCGTGGCACGGCGTCCACTAAGACCCGCCACGAAGTAGCTGGTTCGGGCAAGAAATTGTGGAAGCAAAAGGGCACTGGCCGCGCTCGGATGGGTTCGATTCGGTCGCCGCTCTGGCGTCACGGTGGAACCACCCATGGCCCTCAGCCGCGCGACTATTCCTACAAGCTGCCCTCGAAAATGATGAAAGGTGCTCTGCGCTCGGCGCTCAGCGCCAAGCTTCGTGACGGCGAATTGCAGGTTGTGAACGATTTCGCATTTGCTGATCATAAGACGAAGACGGTTAAGGGTGTGCTAGGTACCTTCGAGTCACCCAAGACAGTTCTCTTCATTGACAACTCTGATAACCGGAATCTCAAGTTAGGTTCGCGGAATATCCCGGGCGTGACCTTGCTCGAGAGCAAGGACGTTAATCCCTATCACCTGCTTGGCGCCAAACGTGTCCTGATTAGCGAGACCGCGGCCAAGCGCCTGTCGGAGGGCCTCTCCTAAATGAACCTCTATGAAGTAGTGCGTCGGCCCATCGTGACGGAAAAGGGCCTAACGAAAAAAGAAGCGGAAAACACCCTCACGTTTGAAGTCCACCCGGATGCGAATAAGGTGCAGGTACGGCAGGCGATCGAGAAGATCTTCAAAGTCAAGGTGGCCGATGTTCGGTCCTTGAACAACGAAGGAAAGCTCCGCCGTCGGGGCCGGTTCGCCGGATACCGGTCGGACTGGAAGAAAGTTTACGTGAAGCTCAGGGCCGGCGAGAAGATGCCGGAGTACGCGGAGATCTAAGCCATGCCGATGAAAACATTCCGTCCGTTTACCCCCAGCCGTCGCTTCATGACGGTGGTGAAACGGGACGAGATCACTAAACAAGTACCGGAAAAGTCACTCACCGTCGGACTTCAAAAGTCTGGTGGACGTAACAATACGGGCCGCGTGACCTCCCGCTTTATTGGCGGCGGTCACAAGCAGACTTACCGCATCATCGACTTCAAGCGCGACAAATCGGGAATTCCTGCCAAGGTTGCGACGATTGAGTATGATCCGAACCGCTCGGCGCGCATTGCCCTCTTGAACTACGCTGATGGCGAAAAGCGTTATATCATCGCTCCGGTTGGTCTCGAAGTCGGTGCGACGGTTAGCAGCGGTCCGGAAGCGGACATCTTAGTTGGCAATTCCTTGCCGCTGAAGAACATCCCGGCCGGTACTTTCGTCCACAATATTGAATTGAAGCCTGGCAAGGGTGGCCAGATGGCCCGCTCCGCCGGCGCGCTTGCTCAACTGGTTTCGAAGGAAGGCGGCATCGCTCTGTTAAAGCTGCCTTCGGGCGAAGTCCGGAAAGTTCAGCTCGAATGCGCTGCCACTGTGGGCCAAGTCGGTAACACCGACCACGAGAACGAGTCGCTCGGTAAGGCTGGCCGCTCGCGCTGGTTGGGAAAGATGCCCCATAATCGTGGCGTTACGATGAACCCGGTAGACCATCCGCACGGCGGTGGCGAGGGACGCACTTCGGGCGGCCGGCATCCGGTGTCCCCGTGGGGCCAACCGACGCGTGGGTTTAAGACGCGGAACAACAAGCGGACCGATCAGTTCATCGTGACCCGCAAGAGTAAGAAGCGCTAAGAAGGAAATCTGACATGGGTCGTTCGCTAAAAAAAGGACCGTTTACTGACGATCACCTCCTCGCGAAGGTGGATGGGATGAACGCCAAGAGCGAAAAGAAGGTCGTCAAGACCTGGTCTCGCCGTTCGACGATTCTCCCGACCTTCATCGGGCATACGCTTGCCGTGCACAACGGCCGGAAGTTCATTCCGGTTTATGTCACCGAGAACATGGTGGGCCATAAGCTGGGAGAGTTCTCGCCGACGCGTACCTTCAAGGGCCATCAGGCCAAGACCAACGAGAAGTCGGGACGGTAGGAGAAATAGAAATGCAAGCCAGAGCTGAAGCCCGATACATTCACATCTCTCCGCAGAAAGCCCGTCTTGTCGTGGATCTCATCCGCGGTGCGAAGGCCGGCGATGCGATTAACATCCTCCGTTCCGTCAACAAGCGGGTTGCTCCCACGGTTGAAAAGGTTCTCCGCAGCGCGATTGCGAACGCAGAGAACAAGGCCGACTCCGTGGACGTCGATAACCTGTACGTTAGCGAAGCCTACGTCAACGAAGGGCCTCGCATGAAGCGCATCCGTCCGGCACCGATGGGCCGGGCCTACCGCTATCAGCGGCGGATCTCGCACATCGTAGTTGCCGTATCCGAGAAGTAAGACTCGGCGCAGCAAAAGAAGAATCAGAGCCAAACGAGAAATCGAGTTAGCATGGGTCAGAAAACACATCCATACGGATTCCGTCTAGGGGTCACAAAAACCTGGCGGTCGCGCTGGTTTGCCAAGCAGGACTACTCCAAACTGTTGCAGGAGGATCTGAACCTGCGGGAGTCGCTCACCGATCGCCTGAAGGCGGCTGGGGTGAGTTCGATCGAAGTGGACCGTCCGGGCAACAAGCTTCGGATTACCATTCGGACCTCACGACCCGGTATCATCATCGGCCGGAAGGGCGCGGAGATTGAGAAGCTCAAGTCTGACTTGGCACGCAAGACCAACCGGGAAGTCTTCATCGACATCCAAGAGGTCTCGAAGCCCGATCACGATGCCCAGCTGGTTTCGGAATCGATTGCTCTACAGCTTGAAAAGCGCGTCGCGTTTCGTCGCGCCATGCGAAAGGCTGTTGATAATGCCAAGAGGTTGGGTTGTAAGGGTATCAAGGTCCGCGTCTCTGGCCGCCTCAATGGCGCTGAGATCGCCCGGAGCGAATGGTACCTCGATGGTCAGTTGCCGCTCCACACATTGCGCGCCGACATCGACTACGGATTCAGCGAAGCCTTTACCACCTATGGCGTCATTGGCGTCAAGGTATGGATCTACAAGGGTGAAATTCTCGGCGACTTCCGGAAAGGGAATGAGCCGGAGCCTCGACGGGCCCCGCGTCGTGAACGCAGTGATCGTCCGGAGCGCGGTGGTGATCGTGGCGACCGCGGTGATCGTGGTAGCACTCGCAGTGCTGACGGCCGTGCTCCTCAGGTAGCCGCCGGTGGACCTCCTGTACAAGTGGCGCCGCCACCAGCCGAACCGGCTGTAGCACGCCCAATCGCACCCCCACTGGCTCCGGTACAACCCACGTGGAAAGCCGAAAACGGTCCCGATTCCGGTGGCGAGACCCCGGAAAACCAGTAGCTAGCCAGATTTAGAAACAATTTTCGACACGGAGAACTATCGCCATGCTGATGCCCAAGAAAGTCAAGTTCAGAAAACAACAGCGCGGTCGCATTACGGGCAAGGCCTGGCGCGGCAGTACGTTGGCTTTCGGTGACTTTGGTTTGAAGGCCATGCACTGCGGCTTGATCACGGACCGGCAGATCGAAGCGGCGCGTATCGCAATGACGCGGTACATCAAGCGCGGCGGGAAGGTTTGGATCCGGATTTTCCCCGACAAGCCGATCACAAAGAAGCCGGCCGAAGTCCGCATGGGCTCGGGCAAGGGCCCGCTAGACCACTGGGCTTGTGTGATTCGCCCAGGAAAGATTTTGTTCGAAATGGAAGGGGTTGCCCTCGACGTCGCGACAGAAGCGATGCGCCTGGCCGCCCAGAAGCTACCGATCCTCACCAAAGTCGTCACCCGCGACATGCAGGCGTAGCCTCGAACGAAAACCGAAGAAGCCAAGTAGGAATAAGATATGAAAGCCGAGAAAATCCGGGGGCTCGAGGATAGCGAGCTCGAAAAGCAGTCTCAGGCACATGCGGAGCAGATGTTTCAACTACGCTTCCGGATGTCAATGGGACAAGCCGATGGGCTGAAGAAGTACCGCGAACTCAAGAAGGACCGGGCACGGATTTTGACAATCCTGCGCGAAAGGCAAGGTAAGTAACGATGGCGGTTGAAGCAAATCAGAACACGTTGCCCGAGAAGGCAGGCCAGGAAAAGGTCGGCGAAGTAGTGTCGACCAAAATGACCAAAACTATTGTGGTTGAGGTCATTCGCCGCGCGAAGCACCCTTTGTACCGTAAAGTCGTCACGAAGCGCCGCCGATTCTACGCTCACGACGAGAGCGAGACGGCACGCACTGGAGACGTGGTACGTATTGTTGAGCACCGGCCTCTCAGTCACCTGAAGCGCTGGGCCTTGGCCGAAGTGATCCGTAAGGCAGTGGTGATCGACGAGGCGCATGTCGTAGCACCGGCGGCCGCCAATAAAAAGAAATCAGCCCCAAAGAAGGGGTCTAAGGCGTAAGCCGAAGACGCAACAGGAGGCTAGGAAAACATCATGATTGGAATGAGAACAATCCTCGAGGTCGCTGATAACAGTGGCGCTCGGCGTTTGCAATGTATCCTGCCGCGCGGTGGCGACCTCGGTTTGCATGCCGGCTTAGGGGACATTATCACGGCTGCGGTAAAGGAAGCCGCGCCGGACTCGAACATAAAGAAGGGCAAGGTAGTGCGTTGCGTGATCGTCCGGATGCGGAAAGAGAGCCGTCGGAAAGACGGGACCTACATCCGCTTTGACAACAACGCGGCGGTACTGATTAACGAACTCGGCGAGCCGATTGGCACCCGTGTTTTCGGACCGGTCGCCCGGGAACTGCGGGATAAGAAGTATATGAAGATCGTCAGCCTGGCGCCGGAGGTGCTCTAATGGCCAACACTGCGGTGCCGTTGCGCATTAAGTTACGAAAGAACGACGTTGTGAAAATCATTGCAGGTCGGGACAAAGGTAAGTCAGGTCGCATACTCGAGATCGACCGCGAAACTGGTCGTTTGATTGTGGAAGGCGTAATGCTGGTAAAGCGTCATACAAAGGCCAACCCGTCGAAACAGATCAAAGGCGGAATCGCAGAGAAGGAAGCGACGATTCACGTCTCTAACGTCATGATTCTAACCGGAGATGGCAAGCCGACCCGGATCGGAACCAAAGTGGAAGGCGAAGGCCCGTCGGCGAAGCGGGTTCGCGTAGCACGGAAGACCGGCGAAGTCCTCGCCGCGAAGAAGTAAGGAATCAGCATGAAGGCCAGGCTCAAAGAACACTACGTAAAGAACGTCATCCCGGCGCTGACGAAAGAATTTGGTTACACCAACATTATGGCGGTGCCGAAGATCGAAAAGATCTCGGTCAACGTTGGTCTGGGCGAGGCGACCTCGAATCCCAAGATCATGGACGGCGCGGTAAATGAACTTGGTTCGATCGCCGGCCAACGCCCGGTGGTAACTAAGGCAAAGAAGTCGATCGCCGCTTTTAAACTTCGCGAGAATATGCCTATCGGTTGCATGGTCACCTTGCGCGGGGACCGGATGTTCGAGTTCCTCGACCGCTTGGTAAACATTTCCCTTCCGCGCGTGCGCGATTTCCGCGGCGTTTCGTCGAAGGCTTTTGATGGCCGTGGCAACTATACGCTAGGGATCAAAGATCAGCTGATTTTTCCTGAAATCGACTACAACAAGGTAGATAAGACGCGGGGAATGAACATCAGCATCACCACGACGGCCAAAACCGACGCCGAGGGTGTCGCTCTGCTCAAACTGATGGGCATGCCGTTTCGGCAGCAGTAACAGAACTAAGGATTTTATTCATGGCTACCACCGCAAAAATCGCTAAGGATATCAAGCTGAAGAAGGCTGCGGATGCAAACGTACCCAAACTGGGAGTCCGTCATCGCAACCGTTGCTTCCGCTGCGGGCGGCCCCGCGGCTACATGCGCAAGTTTGGACTTTGCCGCATCTGCTTCCGCCAGTTGGCGCTGTCGGGACAGATTCCCGGTGTTACGAAATCGAGCTGGTAAGCCCAGTTCACCCTCAGTATTTCTCTAGAGAAGGAAACCCGAACGGACCATGACCAGCGATCCTATCGCCGATATGCTTACGCGGATCCGCAACGCGATGGCCGCCCGGCATCCTAAAGTGGATGTCCCGGGGTCGAAGCTAAAGTTGGAGATTGCCCGCATTCTCCGCGAAGAAGGCTACATCCTCAACTTTAAGCTCGCCGAGGAAGGCGCCAAGAAAATCATCAAGATCTATCTGAAGTACACCCCAGCGAATGCGCCGGTGATTTCGAAGATGGAACGTATTTCCAAACCCGGTTGCCGGGTGTATGTCGGATCGAAGGACGTTCCACGCGTTCTCGGCGGCATGGGGATCAACATTCTGACCACGCCGAAGGGCGTAATGACTGGCCGCACCGCCCGGAAAGAGGGCGTGGGCGGCGAACTGCTCTGCCAAGTCTGGTAGAACTGCCGCTTAACTGAGAGAAAAAGAACTATGTCGAGAGTAGGAAAAAAACCAATCCCGCTCCCCGCTGGGGTAAAAATCCAAATCGGAGACCAACTTTCGGTTCAAGGACCGAAGGGCCAATTGATGGTTCCGATACCCGGGGGCATCCGGATTGAGCAGAACGCGAATGTACTGGAAGTGAAGCGCGACAGCGATTCCCATGCTGCCCTTCACGGACTGACGCGCGCGCTGGCCGCTAACGCAATTACCGGAGTTTCAACCGGTTTTACACGCGAGCTGGACATCGTGGGCACCGGTTACCGGGCTGACGTTAAGGGAAGAGTCGTCGTGTTCACGTTGGGGTACTCCCATCCGATCGAGTTTCTTCTGCCGGATGGCGTGGATGCGAAGGTCGAAAAGATGACCCATTTGGTTCTGACCAGCCATGACCGTCAATTGATCGGTCAAGTGGCGGCGAACATGCGCTTCCTGCGTCCGCCGGATCCATATAAAAACAAGGGCGTCCGTTACACGGGCGAAGTACTCCGCAAGAAGGCTGGTAAGTCTGGCGCGGGTGGTAAGAAGTAAGCGCGTGAGGAATAACGAAGCATGATCTCGAAAATCAATAAAGACGCCGTTCGTCGCCGCATTCATACCCGTATTCGCAAACGCGTTGAAGGCAGCCCCCAGCGGCCCCGCCTTGCAGTGTTCCGTAGCATTAAGCACATTTATGCGCAGGTCATCGACGACCTGGCCGGCGTGACAATCGCCTCGGCCTCGACGGCGGAGAAGGGCGCTGTAGATGGTGGCAATGTGGCTGGTGCGCAAGCCATCGGCAAATTGGTTGCTGAGAGGGCCAAAGAGAAGGGCATTTCCAAGGTCGTTTTCGATCGGGGCGGCTTTCTTTATCATGGGCGGATCAAGGCGCTGGCCGATGCGGCCCGCGAAGCCGGATTGGAATTTTAAGGGGCCGAGGAGAAATAACGCATGCCAGCTACCGTAGTCAAGAGAGTCGAAGCGACCGCCAATCTGAAAGAGCAAGTCGTCTCGATCAACCGCGTCACGAAGGTCGTCAAGGGCGGTAAGAACCTCAGCTTCTCGGCTCTGGTTGTTGTCGGAGATCCTCAGGCGAAGATTGTTGGGTTTGGCACTGGAAAGGCCAAAGAAGTTCCGGCCGCGATCAAGAAGGGCATTGAATCGGCCAAGAAGAACCTTCACAAGATCAATGTTCTCGAAACTACCATCGCCCACGCGGCCACCGGCCGTTTCGGTGCAGGTCTTGTCTTGATCAAGCCGGCGCCGGAAGGTACAGGTGTGATCGCCGGCAGCGCCGTCCGCGCCGTGATTCAGGCCGTTGGAATCCCGAACGTCCTGACGAAGTGCCTGGGTTCTCGGAATCCCCACAACATGGTAAAGGCTACGATGGCGGCCCTTGTGCAACTTCGTGATAAGGGCGAAGTCGCCGACATCCGGGGAATCGCGCCGGAGAAGATGTAAGGATCTGTTGCCATGAGCACTGCTAAAATGATAAAAATCCAGCTGTATCGGAGCCCGATCAGCACCCCGGAACCGCACAAAGCAATCGTGCGTTCTTTGGGATTGAAGAAAATGAACCGGATCGTCGAGCGCCCGGACACCGCCTCTTTCCGAGGTATGGTGGCTAAGGTGCCTCACTTGCTCCGGATTGTAGAATAGCGAGCCGCGTGGAGACGACCTCAAATGAATCTCAGTGATATTAAACCCCCTGCCGGACAAGTAAAGAAGAAGCAACGCGTTGGCCAGGGTATGGGTACTGGTCGGGGCAAGTTCTCCGGTCGCGGCGCGAAAGGCGCCAAGTCCATAAGCGGTTACTCCCGGATGCGCGGTTTCGAAGGCGGTCAGATGCCGCTTCACCGTCGTCTTCCGAAGCGCGGCTTTACCAACATCTTTCGAAAAGAATACGCCATCGTAAACCTGTCGACGCTCGACAAGTTGACTGGTGACACTTTCGACGCTGCGAAGGTTGTGGAACTAGGCATTATTAAAAAGATGCTGGATGGTCTGAAGATTCTCGCCAACGGCGAAATCACGCGTCCGATCCACGTTACCGCCAATATCTTTTCGAAGGCCGCCGAAGAAAAGATCAAGGCCGCTGGTGGCACCGTCACCGTCATCGAGAAGAAGAAGAAGTAGTCCGGTCCCTTATAACGAAGCGTCATGAAGTTCTTCGAAGCACTGGCGAACGCATTCAAGATTCCGGATCTCCGGAATCGGATTCTTTTCACCCTCGGCATGTTGGCGATCTATCGTCTGGGCGGGCATATCCCCACGCCCGGGATTGACGCTGATCAGCTGGAGGAGTTTTTCCGGCAGAACCAAGGCACCCTTTTCGGGTTTATTGATCTGTTTTCCGGCGGTATGTTCCGTCGGCTCACAGTCTTTGCTTTGGGCATCATGCCCTATATCACGGCATCCATCATCCTTCAGTTGATGACGATCGTGGTGCCTACGCTGGAGAAGCTCTCGAAAGAGGGCGAGTTGGGACGTCGGAAGATCACTCAATGGACCCGATACCTTACCGTCGGCTTGGCCTTGGTCCAATCCTTTACGATCGCCACGGCTTTGCAGTCCCAAGGCAACTTCGTCGTGAACCCCGGCTTCGGTTTCGTCTTCATGACGATGATTTCGCTCACTACTGGCACGGCATTCATTATGTGGCTGGGTGAGCAGATCACCGAACGTGGCATTGGTAACGGGATGTCGCTCATCATCTTTACTGGTATTGTGGTCGGTCTGCCCCAAGCGATTGGGAACATATACCAGAAAGCCTTCGAAACGCGTGAGTGGAATATTGTCCAGTTGCTGATCATCATCGCAATCATGATTGCGGTGGTTGGCCTGATCGTACTCGTAGAACGTGGCGAACGCCGGATACCCGTTCAGTATGCCCGTCGGGTCGTTGGCCGTCGCATGATGGGCGGACAATCGACACATCTGCCGCTGAAAGTGAACGCTGGAGGCGTGATTCCGGTGATCTTCGCGAGCTCGCTCCTGACATTCCCTCAAACGCTGACTCAGATCGCCTGGGTTCGAGACAATCCTTATTTGAGCGCGATGTTGCGGAGCATTCAGCACTCCGAACCGCTCTACATCATCCTTTTCATTGTTCTGATTGTCTTCTTCTGCTTCTTCTACGTGTCGATTATCTTCAACCCTAATGAAGCGGCCGACAACATGCGGAAGTACGGTGGTTTCATCCCGGGCATCCGGCCCGGCAAAAATACTGCCGATTACATGAACAATATTCTGACCAAGATCACGGTGGTTGGCGGATTGTATCTTTCGATCCTCTGCTTGCTTCCAGAGATCATGATTTCTGGCGTCAAACTCCAGCACCTTCCTTTAATTGGAAATTGGGTCGACGCTTACTTCCCCCGCTTCATCCTGGACGGTCTAAACGTGAACTTCTACTTCGGAGGCACCTCCCTGCTCATCGTCGTCGGCGTGGCAATGGACACGGTCAACCAGATTGAGGCCCAACTCATTATGCGGCACTACGAGGGCTTCACCCCTCGCGCGGGCCGGATTCGTGGTCGCCGCTCGTCGGCTTAATCGGATCGCTCTTTCGCAATTGAATACCGTCGTTGCCGCCAGTTTTCGTGCTTCCAAACCCCTGGCGGTGTTGTTGTACGGCGCACCGGGTTCCGGAAAAGGCACTTTAGGAAGAATGCTCAGTCAAGTCACCGCTTGGCCGCATGTCTCAACCGGTGAACTTCTTCGGCAGCATATCGCAGCGGGCACTCCTGCGGGACAAGCGTCGGTAGGAATCCTACAAGGCGGCTATGCCCCGGATGCCGTTGTTAACGAACTTGTAGCGGGCCGGATGTCAGAACCGGATTGCCAGAAGGGAATCATCCTGGATGGTTATCCTAGAACATTGGAGCAAACGCTTCAGTTTCTTCCGGTGCTACGCTATCTTGAGATCGAGCCTCTGCTGGTCCGGCTAATCCTGGACTATACTGAAATAGAGCTCCGATTGCAGGCTAGGCGGTTCTGTTCTTCCTGTGGTGCGATTTTTAACGTTTTGCGATTACCGCCTCGGAAAGCAGGAGTCTGCGACGAGTGCGGTGAGCATCTAGCCGAGCGAGTGGATGATCGGTCTGATTTCATCGTCAGACGGTACGAACACTATGCGACGCTCACCGAGCCGGTGGAACGCTACTTACAGGCCCAAGCCATCAGGAACTGGGAATTTAGCGCGACCGCGAAACCAGCATCGATCCTGAACGAATTTTTGAACAGACTACTGCACTACGCATTGATTGAACCCAACTCATCCGCTGCCAAATGATCATTCGCAAAAGTCCTGCTGAACTCGAGAAAATGCGCCGCAGCGGCCTTCTCGTTTACCAGATATTGCAGACCGTAGCGGGGATGGTAAAAGAAGGCGTCTCGACATTGGAATTGGAAACAACTGCCGAAAAATTGATCCTCGACGCCGGTGCGCGGCCTGCCTTCAAAGGCTACTACTCCGCCGCGGCAGGGAACCGTTACCCGTATGTACTTTGCACCTCGGTTAACGACGAGATCGTTCATGGCATGCCCTCGAAGCACAAGATTTTGAAAAGCGGCGATATCATCTCGATCGACACTGGCGTTCAGTTGGATGGCTACTACGGCGATTCGGCGATCACGGTAGGGGTGGGCGAGCTTAGTCCGCAGTTGGCGAAGTTGCTCACTGTAACCCAGGAATCGCTGGAGCGAGCGATTGAAAAGGTACGGCCAGGCAATCGGCTGTTCGATATTTGCTCGACGGTCCAGAAGCACGTCGAGTCTAACGGATTTACGATAGTCAGGGAATTCGTCGGTCACGGAATTGGAACGGAGCTGCACGAAGAGCCCCAAGTACCCAACTACGTGGATCGCAACAACGAAAATCCCCGGTTGAAAGAGGGCATGGTCCTAGCGATCGAGCCAATGGTGAACGCGGGAAAGCCGCAATCCAAAGTTTTATCCGATCGTTGGACCGCCGTGAGTCAGGATGGTTCAGCTTCGGCACATTTCGAGCATTGTGTTGCTGTAACGAAAGACGGACCTTGGGTGTTAACCCGGCCGTGAGTAGTTGAGACCACATGCAAGTCCACCGCGCGACCGTCGTAGAGCTTATGCCGAACGGCATCGTCAAAGTGGAGTTAGAAAACCGGCAACAAGTGCTCGCACACGCGGCCGGGATTCGAGAAGTTCAGTTTGTCCGGCTTCGGCCGGGAGACCAAGTTGAAGTGACGCTCTCGCCACAGGATCATACGCGAGGCCGAATCACGGGGGCACCAAGGAAGTCATGAAAGTACGGGCATCGGTTAAGAAAATTTGTGATAAGTGCAAGATCATTCACCGCTACGGAACGGTGCGGGTTATCTGCACGAATCCGAAACACAAACAGCGGCAAGGCTAAGCGCGACCCGCTTTTGCCTTTTAACAGCGATTTTTAGAGAAACAGGAGAACCCAGCCTATGGCACGTATCGCCGGCGTCGATCTTCCCGCAAAAAAGCGAGCTGAGATCGGTCTCACTTACATTTATGGCATTGGCCGCACCCGTGCGAAGTCGATCCTTTACCGGGTCGGCGTCGACCCGAACCGCAAGATTTCGGACCTGACCGAGGACGAAGTCAACCAGATCCGTACGCTCCTTGAAAACGAGGGTGCTGTCGAGGGTGACCTCCGCAAGGAAGTCTCGCTCAACATCAAGCGGCTGATCGAGATGGGTTCGTATCGCGGATTGCGTCACCGTCGCGGCCTCCCGGCCCGCGGCCAGCGCACGCACACGAATGCCCGGACGCGGAAAGGCCCGCGGAAGGGTACTGTCACCAACAAGAAGAAGCCGGGCCAGAAGTAAGGGACCGCACAGTAAACGAACATGGCCAAAGCACCAGCAAAAAACGCGAAGAAGAAGGCCTTCAAGAAGAAGGAAAGAAAGAACGTACCGATGGGTCTCTGCCACGTGCAGGCGACCTTCAACAATACGATCATTACGTTTACGGACCCGATTGGCAACGTTATCGCTTGGTCGAGCTCCGGTTCGCTTGGCTTCCGTGGTTCTCGTAAGGGTACGCCGTTCGCCGCTCAGCAAGCATCGCTAACGGCGGCGAACAAGGCGAAGGAATCCGGCCTGCGGACTGTTGAGGTTCGGGTGAGCGGTCCGGGCGCCGGGCGTGAATCCGCAATCCGGGCATTGTCGACGGCGGGAATCGAAGTTCGTTCCATTAAGGATCGGACCCCGATTCCGCACAACGGCTGTCGTCCCCCGAAGAAGCGCCGCGTCTGATCCCATTCAGTTCTACTTTTTTACACACTCCGACGGCCGGTGGTGCTGTTGCCCCGGAGTGTGTCATACTGTTAACTGACGGATAGTGCCCTTCGGCGCGTCCGTCATCAAAGCAGGACGAAGGCATTTGCCGTAAACTGCACCCTGAGTGAAAGCTCAAAGGTTCGAGGAGATTGAATGGCTCGTTATATTGGCCCTGTGTGCCGTTTGTGTCGGCGCGAAGGCATGAAGCTTTACCTGAAGGGTGAGCGTTGTTACGGCCCCAAGTGTGCCGTTAGTGATGAGAAGAAGCGGAACTTCCCTCCCGGCCAGCACGGTCAGGCTCGGAAGCCTAAAATTGTCGGCTATGGATTGCAGCTGCGCGAGAAGCAGAA
The DNA here is from genome assembly GCA_038215275.1 of Bryobacterales bacterium. Taxonomy (GTDB): domain Bacteria; phylum Acidobacteriota; class Terriglobia; order Bryobacterales; family Bryobacteraceae. Next base: position 14,375 of record JBBQRA010000110.1, read on the forward strand.
GACCAAGCGTTACTTTGGCCTTCTGGAAGGCCAGTTCCGAAACATTTTTGAGAAGGCCAGCCGCACGAAGGGCATCACTGGCGAAATCATGCTGCAGATGCTCGAGAAGCGTCTAGACAACGTTGCGTTTCGCATCGGGTTCGCCACCTCCCGCGCCGGAGCCCGGCAGGTTGTACGCCACGGTCACCTACTCGTTAATGGCAAGAAGGTGAATATCCCGTCTTACCAAGTCCGCGCCGGTGACGTCGTATCTGTGCGTGAGAAAAGCAAGAACCATCCTTCCATCCTCTCTTCGCGCGACGCCACGGCTCACCTGCCGTCGCCCACGTGGCTTGAGGTAGACCGGGAAAACCTGAAGGCCACCATTGCCTCGAATCCGAAGCGTGAAGAACTGGTTCAGATCCAGGTCAACGAACAATTGATCGTCGAACTGTACTCGAAGTAAGCGACCCAAGTCCCCCAACCCTACAAGGAGAGCTATGTTCAAGGGCTTTCAGAAACCGAAGCGACTGGTTGCCAATACCGAAACGCTAACGGAACGTTATGGCATGTTCACGGCTCAGCCGTTCGAGCGTGGTTTTGGCACGACGATCGGCAACAGCCTCCGCCGCGTACTCCTCAGCTCAATTGAAGGTGCGGCGATTACTGCCGTCCGGATTGAGGGCGTGGCCCACGAGTTCAGTCCGATTCCTGGCGTCACGGAAGACGCCACCGACATCATCCTGAACCTCAAGCAGGTTCCGTTCAAGATGAGCTCGGATGGCATCCATACCGCCCGGATCATCGTTGACCAACCTGGTGAGGTCCTCTCGGGCCAGATCCAGACCGACGCCGATGTTGAAGTGCTCGATCCCCATCTCCACATCGCTACCGTGGGCGAGGGGGGCAAGCTGAATATTGAAGTCCGGCTGAAGCAGGGTCGCGGGTACGTTGCCGCGGACCGCAACTTCGACGAGGACCTGCCAATCGGCTTTATTCCGATCGACTCAGTTCACTCTCCGGTTCGCAAAGTGAATTACTCGGTCGAGGCCGCCCGTCTGGGGCAGATGACCGACTATGACAAGTTGACCCTTGAGGTTGTGACCAACGGTGCGATCTCGCCTCAGGATTCAATCGGCATGGCGGCTAAGTTGCTCAAAGACCACATGAGTATCTTCATTAACTTCGAAGAGATCTCGGAAGCGGTGGAAGAGCCGGCCGAACGAGGTGTCACCGGTCAGGTCAACGAAGTCCTGAATCGGTCGGTGGAAGAGTTGGAGCTCTCAGTGCGGTCTTACAACTGCTTAAAGAACGCCAACATTCAATCGATTGGCGACCTGGTGCAACGTTCGGAAGCCGAAATGCTCCGGACCAAGAACTTTGGCCGCAAATCGCTCAACGAAATTAAAGAGATCCTTTCTGGTCTTGGACTCGGCTTCGGCATGAAGTTTGATTCGCAGGGACGGTTGGTCTCCCCGGCTGGCGCGCCGGTTAGTGACAGCGCTGAAATTGGCGAGTAATTCAGAAGTTAGAGAAATAGCATGAGACACAATCGAGCAGGTTTTAAACTCAAGCGCAACATTAGCTCCCGTCGCGCATTGTTGCGAGGCTTGGTGACCAGCGCCATCCTCGAAGAGCGGATCATCACGACCGTACCGAAGGCGAAAGCCGCCAAGCCGATCGTCGAAAAGATGATTACCTTGGCCAAGCGCGATACCCTTCACGCCCGTCGGCAGGCTGCCGCATTCCTGTTGACCCCGGCAGCCGTGCAGAAACTGTTTGATAAAATTGGTCCCCGGTTTACGCAGCGCAATGGCGGCTACACACGTGTGGTTCGGGTTGGCGTTCGCAAGGGCGACGGCGCAGAAACTGCGATGTTGGAACTGGTTGGTTCAGAGCTCGTGCGTCGCGCGGCCGATCGCGCCAAACGCCGCGAGGATCGTCTGAAGCAGTTGCAGCAAGGTCAGGAAGCTGACGGCGAGCAGCAAGATTCGAAATAGTCTCTTCGGCCCCCGCAACCCCGGCGCAAGGATCATTCGCTGATTCTTGCGCCGTTGTGTGTCGGGCCGTCCTCTGGTCGTATGGAAACCACCCCCGCCACTCCCGCCGTCCGCGTCTCCGTCCTTTGCGTCAGCCGCAATCAGGACGAGAACCTCCGGCGTTGTCTTTTGGCGCTGAGTCAATCGACGCTCGCTGCCGAAACGCAGATCGTCGTTGTGGATCTAGCTTCCCGCGATCAAACCGGTGCTGTCGTGGCAGAGTTTCCAGAACTCACGGCTCTCCGCTTGCCAAAGAACTTCGGTTGGACGAAGGCGGCCAACATTGGTCTCCGCTCGGCCCATGGCGAAAGCATCCTATTTCTCGATCCGCGCGTGGAACTGGCGCCCGGTGCCGTAGCCGCTCTAGTGGGTAGTGTTGAAGAGAACGGTCCGGTGGCCGCGGCCGTGGCTACGTTGGCGTTGGCCGATGGTTCTCCAGCAGCCTACTTGCGGCCGTTGCCGTCGGCGCAGTCGCTTCGGCCCGGCTTCCAGGTACCCGATAATCCCGCCGAGGCGGCTGCCGTAGAATATCCCGGAGCGTATGCGCTGTTGATCCGAAAGTCTTTTCTGAAAGGGATGAACTTCCTTGACGAGCGCTACGGAGAACAATGGTCGGATGCCGAGATCGCGGCGCAAGTCAAACGGGCGCAGCGAAAGATTTTACGGGTACCCGCCGCATCGGGAATACTCCATCCGGAACAGCCCAAACAGGTAGATGCCGACCTGCTCCAAGCGGATTGGCACACCGGCGCGGCTGTCTACCTCAAGAAACACCAGGGCGCTGGAATTGGTCATTCGGTCAGTTCCGTGTTCGGATCTCTTTTCACCGGGAAGTTAGGCACCGTCCGCCACCTGCTTTCCGGAGCAAAAATCGATGGAACTCAGGAATGAGCCGCTTTACCCATCCCAACCATTTGTGTTAACCTAGGCTTTTGCACGCACACTCGTGGTGTGTCTTGCCGACCCCATTTTTTCGGAGTCTCATTATGGAATGTCCTGTAACTGGAATCAAAACGCGGTTTGGCAATCGCGTCTCGCACGCGAATAACAAAACCCGCCGGACTTGGCAGCCGAACATGCAGTCCAAGCGCTTCTGGTATCCTGCGGAAAATCGCTTCATCCGGCTGAACATCAGCGTTCAAGGCATCAAGCACATCGACAAGGTGGGCATTGACGTTGTTGTTCGCGATCTCCGCGCCAAAGGCGTGAAGTTCTAAGTTGGCTGGCACTCGGGGCAGAAGTGTGTGCCTCGCTGTAATAGAACCATCTTTTGAATAGGGGAGCCGCACACGCAGCATGGCTCCCCTTCCCGTGCGTAGACACGATGTTCGAGCTGAAAGCTCCCCTTCTCTCCGGCGGTATTGACATAGTCCGAGATGGAAGATCCGCCCATGGCGATGGCCTCTTTTAGCAGGCCACGCATCTCGTGCCACGCCCGTTCCAATGCCAATCTCGATAGGTCCTCGGTCCTTCGACTAGGATGAAGACGCGCCCGGAAGAGCAATTCATCCGTGTAGATGTTGCCCAACCCGCGCAGTACATACTGATTAAGGAGGAACGCCTTGATCGGCATCCGACGTTGTTTGGCGCGCGCGACAAACTCCTCCCGCGACATTTCCAACGGGTCCGGTCCTAGGGCGGCGATGGACTCCGGCAACCGTTCTCCCCAGAGAACCCGGCCAAATTGACGGATGTCTTCGAGATTGAGCCGAAAGCCTTCGAAGTCCCAAACTGCCCGCGTATGTTTATGCGGCACGACGTCGAACAGCAACTTCCCGGTCATCCCTAGGTGGATTCCGAGAAATCCCCGGTCTAGATCAGCTACGACGAACTTCCCGTACCGCCTCACCTGGAGGACTCTTGCCCCCGCCAAATTCGGCGGAAGCACGCCCCGGAACACCCGCGACGGCCAATACTGCGCTCCTACGATCCGTTGTCCCCGCAAGCGAGGCGCCAGCGCCCGCACGATCGTCTCTACTTCAGGCAGCTCCGGCACCGTCTAACCTAGCTCAACCAGGATCGACTGGTCCTCTGCTACCCGCACGGCAAACTGCCGCAGTACGACCGTGGGATTGAAATTGCAGACTCCAGTCGTACAATCGAATTCCCACGCGTGCCAAGGGCAAACCAAGTGAGTTCCATGCAATGCCCCCATGGCCAACGGCCCACCTCGGTGCGGACACCGGTTGTCCACGGCGAACAACGCTCCTCCCACGTTGCAGATGGCCACTTCGCTGCTGCCCTGCCGGAATTCCATCACCCCACCCGGCCTCAAATCGTCCATAGACCCAACCCGCACAAAGGACATATAGAATTAACCTACCATGCGATTCCGTCTCCTCCTGTGCGTCCCTGTCCTGTTTCTTGCCGCTTGCCAATCGTCTTCGCAGAAGGTCATCGGGGTTGTACCCAAAGGGGCTAGTCACATCTTCTGGCTCACCGTAAAAGCCGGTGCTCAGAAGGCGGCGGCTGAATCCGGCTACACCATCGAATGGAATGCGCCGACCCTCGAAGTCGACGCCAGCCGCCAGAAAGACATCGTCGATTCCATGATCACGCGCCGCCTCGCTGGTATCGCACTCGCGCCGGTGGACCGCAAGGCCCTCGCCGGCACTGTCGACCGCGGCACCGCCGCCGGCATCCCCATGGCCGTCTTCGATTCCGACGTCGATACCCCAAACCGGCTCACCTACGTCGCCACCGACAATCGGGCCGGTGGCCGCCTCGCCGCCCGCCGCCTTGCTGAGATCCTGGGCGGCAAAGGAAAGGTTGCCGTCATCGGCTTCATGCCCGGAAGCGCTTCTACGATGGAACGGGAAGAGGGTTTCCGTAACGAAATCCACGCCAATTTCCCTGGCATTCAGATCGTTGTCGAGACCTACGGCATGGCCGATCGCACCAAAGCCATGGCGGTAACCGAAAACGCCCTGACTGCCCACCCCGACCTCGCTGGCATTTTCGCAGACAACGAGTCGAGT
>JBBQRA010000111.1:0-19223 GCA_038215275.1 Bryobacterales bacterium
CGCTTGGGCTGAGAGTGGGACGAGACGAGCGATCTGAGGGGCGCTGACGCCCTGCACCATCTGGATCAGGGACAGCGCACGCAAGATGGAGCGGACCGGTTGAACGCCGCCGCTGAGTAGTGTCTGCAATTGCTCGTGATCTTCGGAGGAGAGCTGGATCTGGAGTGGAGCCGGGGGCATACCCAAGTATGCATCCAAACATTTCATGGCAACGATGTTTTAAACTAACGGTTCCTGGCGGTCATAGCACTAGCAGCCCGCCATCGCTGGTCAGACCCAGTCCGACGCCGCGATAACCTTCAAACATCAGTGTCCGGTCCGACATGCGGAAGAGCCGGCTAACCGGGGGCGACGAGCCCTGGCATAAAAACTCGAAATAGTAGAACTCGCCCTCCGGGCCTTCGAAAGAGGGAAAGTGCGTGCCGGTATACGGCGCTATAGAGCCGGACGGATCAACGGAGTAAAGGAACTGGGAACGGATCCAGATCGTGCCGTCCGGTCCAATGAACAGCGCAAACACCGTCCCGAGCAGTGCCTCTATCGCATGCCCAGTCGATCCGCTGGACACTCGACGCGCCGAACCGGCAACTGTCTGCTACTGCCCAGCGCGATCCACCCGGCGAATGCGAGCGAACCCATCGGCGATGAAGATCCGCTCCTGCCGGTCAAAGGTGAACGCAGTGATCTCTCCAAGATTGATGCTGCGAGCGGCGCCGCGTTCGCCGTTGAACCCGGCGCGTCCCGTTCCGGCCACTGTATCGAAACGGCCATCCCGCAGACGGCGGACGAGGCCGCCGGAGGCTCGGGCAGGTTCGGGATCGGCGATTGGCCGCCATAGCGTCAACGGAGTGATCCGGCAACACTCCTGAGGCTGGGCAAATAAACTCGGCAATAGCAGGATCATTAGCCACAATCTCATCGCCAGACGCCGACATACTTCTTGCGATATTTTGCGTCCGCTTCGAGGGCGTTCCACTGCACCGCCCGGTCCCGTATCCCCGCTTCGCCCAAGACATCCGCCATCCGCCGCATCCCTGCCAGAATGTCGTATCGCACCATCGTCCCGTTCTTCTCGGCGGCACACTCTCGGAAGCGTGTTTCGAGCCCGGCTAACACCAACTCCGGCCATACGACGCCCACCTTCCACAGCGCCTGCAAGCAATGCCGCGCGGTGACAAACCTCTCGTCCCGGGTGACGACCAGGAGTTTCGCAAATACGGACGGCATCCGTTTCTCGGGGTCACTCGGTGCCAGTTGGCACAGGAGTTGCGCGGCGATGGCGCGGATCCGGTTGTCTTTGCTTGTCAGGCCCGCCCCTAAGTCATCCCAGATCGCATACGCCCAATACACCGGCCCGGCGTCTCCCGGCCTCCCGTTTCCACCGAGGCCCACCGCTCGATTGCCCAATCCTTTATTCCCAGATCTTCTCACGTTCCTTCTTCTTTTGTTCGCCCCATCCGCCCCCCTACTGCGCTAGAATTGAAGCTACGTCCCATGCCGGTTGAATCCCTGTCATATGCCTATCTCGCCGCCGCCTTTTAATGGGTGAATCGTGCGCAACCAGGGCTACGATCCCGCAACTGCTCGACGCCCTCGAAACCGAGGTGGCGGCTTTGCGTTCGCTCGCGGCTATGGCGGTCCCCCGCGGATTTGCCGTCGTCGCACCCGCCCTGCTGCGGACGGAAATGGAGCGGGCTTCGCTGACGCCGGCCGAACTGGCCCGGCTCGCCGACGTACCGCGCCAGGACGTCGAAGACTGGCTGGCCGCCAGGATTCCCACCCCGGCCTGGATATTGACCACCGTTCAGCTAGCCGCGCTGCTGACGCCTTCCGTGCGCCGGAAGATGCTTCTCCATCCGCTCGGCCCACCCATCATAACCACCCCGACCATACATCCTTTCTCTCGCATCGAGGACCTTTAATCGTAATGAGCACTGCTACAACCACTGAGAAACCGAAGACCGCCGCTGCACCGGCCAAACCCCGCCTGCTCCTCACTCATGGGGAAAAGGGAGGCGTCGGCAAGACCACCGTCGCCCGCCTCGTCGCCGATTTTCTCGCCTCCCGGGAAGCCGCCTTCCGCGCGTTCGACGCCGAAGGCCCCACCGGCCAACTGCTTCGCTTCCACCCTGGCCAGACCTCGGCGGTCGAAGTCGATAAGGCGGCCGCTATCGCCCCCGTCCTGGACTTCCTTATGGACGGCCAACCCAAGCGCCTCGCGCTAGTCGATCTCGGCGCCCGTTCCGGCGAAGACTTGAAGGAATGGCTCTACAAGGGCGGCGCTCTTGAAGAAGCCGAGACCGGCCAGCTTGCCATCACGGTCATCTACGTCGTCGGCGGTGCGGTGGATAGCGTCGGCCACTTGAAGGAATGTTTCGCCGCTCTCGGCACTGATGTGAACTACGTCATCGTGAAGAACTACGGCGTTGCTGCTAAGTTCGACGTGTACGAAGATTCGAACATCCGCCAAGACCTGCTCTCCGCCGGCGCCAAGGAGATCTCCATTCCTGCGCTTGACGGCACCGTCTACCAGTCTGTCGACAAGGCGAGCCTCTCCTTCTCCGCTTTCTGCGACGGCGAGGCTGGCTATACGGAACGGCGCTACTGCCGGACTTGGCTCCGCGAGTGCTATGCAGCACTCGACGAAGCATCCGCGTTCTTGCTCTAGGTTCCGGCCGAAGAAGCCGTGGACTCTCCTACGGCTTCTTCGGAACCGACCAGCCCATTTTGCAACTGGCCGCTACTACATCCCGGGCGATGGCCAGACCGAGCGGCACGTCGCCGATGTTGCGGCTCAAATCGGGCTTTCCATTTGGGCCTTGGACGAACGCATCGAAGATCCAGTGCACGCCCAAATAAACGCGGCTTCTTCCGTTCTCTTCGATCATCTGAAGGAGTCCGCCCGGAAAACGACGGACATGCCTAGGGCGCACGGTCTCCCGGTTGTCACGCGTTCTCCCGTTCAACTCGTCGGAGACGAATTCTATGTCCTTAAAAAACGTGTCGTCGCAATCATAGAACAGCCGGGTCGCCTCAAACGCCGCGGCTCCAAACGTGGCGTGGCCTGACGGATATGCGGGAAAATTGGGTGTAAAGTTCTTGGCTTTCGTGTTGGACGCCGGGGCCCCCAGCGGGAGCCATTCCGGATCGCAGCCGTCGATCAGTTCATTCGCGCCCGCGCCCGTCGGCCCCATCGATCCGTCGTATTCTCGAATGCCCAGGACCGGCCGCCAGAAATTGTGCAGATACTTCTGCTCCCAGGCCAGAATTCTGGCGTCCCCCATCGCTGCGTTCACAAGTGCAAACAGGCGCGCTTTCCTGGCTGGAGTGTTATTCTGTTTTTCCGCCACCTGCCGGACAATCTGGTTATAGAGGCGCGGGGGCGTCCCCAGTTCGGCGGACCCGTCGTAGGCCCAAAACAGTCCCATGAGGGTTTGTTCCGGCGTCCGCGTTCCTCCCACCGCAGCGCCCTTCGTCCTTACCTCTTGATACGCCGCGTCCTTCTCCGCCGCTGTCAGGTTCGACAGATCCAACAAGGCATGTGGGGTCGTGGCGCCAAACAGATCCGAACGCGCGCCATAGCACGGCGCGTGAAACCCTTGCCCCGGATTATCCGGGTCCACGCGATGCGCCTCCCGAGCCATCGACGGCGACCAACTCTGGTCCTCTGCTTTCGGATCATCCTTCCGCCGAGCCCAGATCACTTGGGCCACTTCGAGCCCATAGGCCCAACCCCCTGAAATTCCCGGTTCCGTCAGCCCGGCCTCCTCCAGCTTCCGATCCAGAAACTCCCTCTGCGTAAGATACAAGAGCCGCAGAATGGCATGGGCGGCCGCAGCCACAGCCGCAGCCGGTGAGGGCGGTGGGGCCGCGGGAGCCGTCGCCCGTCTCAGGTAAGACGGCAAGCCGGCCGCGGTGTCTGTACCCGCATAGGCGTCGTACATCGCCAGATGGACGATGGCAAGCGCTCGCGAACTTAGGGTGGGGCCGCTCTGTTCGCGCGCCTCGGTAATATCCACGCGGTTGGCTTCAAGGGCCGCCGCGTTCCAGTACAAAATAGGGTCGATCATCTTCTTCCATGCTCCCGGTCCGTGGCGTCAGCCTCGCACCTCTACTTACAGAGCGGGAAACCAGCCGGACAAACGAGATTTCTTCCAGCAGGTTCTGCGCTGAGCGTTCCGCTCCCCGCCGTCGTCAGGTGTGTTACATGGAGAACTTTACGAAGCGCCCGCCGCTGACTCCCCTGCCCTCCCTCCTTGGAAACATTTTCCCGCGTACCTGCATCTTCGACTCTAGAGAGGATTCTATGAAAACCGCGATCACATTCCAACTCCGCAAGCTTTCCCGTTCGTTCTTCCTTTTCCCGGTGCTCTCGTTGAGTCTTTTCGCCGGCTCCCTCGAACACGGCCAGCAACTGCTGAACGAGCGAAAATTCAAAGAGGCCGAGACCGAACTCCGGCAAGTCGTTAACAATGAACCGGATAACGCCGCCGCCAAGCGTTGCCTTGGTATCGCCCTCAGCCACCTTGGCAAGAATGACGAGTCCATTACGCACCTACGCAGCGCCGCAGTCGCCGAACCGGACAACCCGGCCACGCTTTTAGCCCTGGCCGAGTCCCAAATCGAGGCCAAGCAACTGTCCGATGCCGCTTCCAGCATCAAAGCTGCCAGCGGCAAAGATCCGGACGCCGGTGAACTGGCGTATGCCCGCGGTGCTCTGGCAGTGAACCAAAAGGACTTTAAGCCCGCTGTCACTTGGCTTGAAGAAGCTATCGCCGCCCGCCCTACCAACAGCATGGCCCACTACTACCTCGGCCTTGCCTATAGCAACCAAAAGCGGCCGGACTTAATGGTCCATCATTTCAACGAGTTCCTCCGGCTTGAGCCCGACAATCCCAACGCAGCGAAAGTTCGATCGTTCCTCCGCGTTGCACGTTAAATGAAGCTCCGCTACTTCAAAATTGCCGCCCTCTCCATCGGCGGAGTGATGCTCGCAGGCATCGCTTTTCTGCACACGCCACCCGCCAAGCGGTACGCGCTCAGCGAACTCCGCCGGATTCTTGCGGCGGAGGGCATCACGATGGAGGCCGAGTCTCTGGACTACAACCTGCTAGCGGCCAGAGCCAGCCTCCGCCAAGTTACGGTGACCCCTCGCGCCGGCATGCCTCCCCTCCTCCGCCTAGCGGCCCTCAATGCCAACGCTTCGCTCTTCGATCTCCTCCGGGGCCGGCTGATCATTCGCAATGTTACCCTCGCCAAGCCGGAAATTTACCTCCTCATCGATGCCAACGGTCAGTCCAATCTTCCCGAGTCGAACGCCGAAACCGAACCCTCTTCCTCCTCCACTTCCATCCTCATCGACGCCGCGATGATCACAGGCGCCTCCTTTAACTACGAAGATCGCCGAAGCCAAACTAACCTCTTCATCCCCGAATGGCAAATGGCCGTTGATGGCAACCCTCTTACCAATCGCCATCAGATCGCCTTCCGAACTCTTCGCCCGGCCAATCTGACTTATCAGGCCGAAGAGTATCCCATCGACCGCATCCAAGCCACGCTTGATCTCGGGCCAGAAGACCTCGTCCTCAACGGCCTTAATCTCGATGCCCTCGGCGCCACGCTCCGTGCCTCCGGCACCGTCAAGGACTTCGCCGCCCCTGTCCTTGACCTCCAGGCCGACGCCAACGCCCCTCTTGCTCCTTTTGTCGCCGACCTGCCCGTCAGCGGCCAGGCCCGCCTCCAGCTCCAGGCCAGCGGCCCGCTCGAGCAACTCCAAATCACCGGCCGCCTCGAAGGGCAGGACCTCCAATACGCCGAGTACCGCGACATACAGCTCGAAACAGATTTCGGTTTCGACCAATCCACGCAAACGGCCCGGCTTCGCAAACTCCGCCTTACATCACCGCTCGGCCAAGCTGCCGCCGACCTCGATCTCGCCCTCAAACAAGGCACCAGCCGCTTTACCGCCCGCCTCGATGGCTTGCGCCTCGACGCTGTTTCCCGCCTCGCCAAGTCGCCCTACGTCCTTGCTAGCCGCGCCTCCGGGAACGTTAGCCTGCAATGGCCCGCTCTCGAATGGCAGCGCGCCACCAGTTCCGCCAACTTCCAACTCCAGCCGAACGCACCCGCCGCCCCCAACGTCATCCCGGTCTCCGGAACCCTTTCGGCTCGCACCGTCGCCGGCGCCGGCGCTGTCACCCTTACCGGTGTCTCCGCGTTCGGCGCCACCGTCGATGGCTCCGCGCAGATCGACCGCCAACAGCGGCTTACCGGTGATCTCACCCTAGCTGCCGGCGACCTCTCCCAATCCGCGGCGCAGGCCCAGCAGATCTTCGGCGCTGAAGCACCGGCCGTCACCGGACAGGCGAAAGCAGAGATTGTCCTTGCCGGCACTCGCCCAAAGCCAGAAGCTCAAGTCCATCTGAACGTCTCCCCGCTCACCTTTAACGAACTCCCCATCGACTCCGTCGACCTCAACGCGGTGTACCGCCCTGGCCTCCTCGACCTGCAGAACTCCACCATCAACTGGAAGGGCCAACAGCTCAGCACCAGCGGCACGGTCGGCCTCGACACCGTCGGCGCACTACAACTGAGCAGTTCCACAAACAGCGCCGAAATTACCGACCTCCTCGCCGTCCTCGGTCAGTCGAGCCTCCCAATCACAGGCCAACTCCAGGCGAACGCGGAGATTACCGGAACCACCAGCCGTCCGGAAGCGCAACTCCGCGCCACGGCCGTCAACCTGAACGCCTATCAGCAGCCCTTCGGCCGCATGGATCTGGACGCTTCGCTCTCTCCCGAGCGCCTCGCCACAGCCAAATTCGCCTGGGTAAAATCTCCGACCGAGCAATTGCAGCTCGACGCCACCTACCACCTCGAACTTAAGGACCTCCAGGCGAACGTCACATCTACCCCCTTCGAGCTCACCACATTTACCGTTCCCGACTTCGGCGGTATCGTAGGCGCCTTTACGCTAAACGCCACGGCCAATGGCACCGGCGACGATCCCCGCGCCGAGGCCACTCTCGACGCCACTCACCTCCTCGTAGGTGGCCATCGTGTCGGCGAACTGGCCAGCCGATTCAACTTCTCGAACGACACGCTGGACGCCACCATCGAAGCGCCTGGGCAGAACCTCACCGCCCAGGGCCGCGTCAACGCGAATGCACCTTACGCCTTCACCGCGGAGGCTCACGCTCGCCAGACCAACCTCGCCTCCCTGCCCCTCCCGGAAGGCACGCCAGTCGCCGGTAAGTTTTCTCTTGATCTCACCGCCGCCGGAAACGCCAACGATCCCAAATCGATCCAAGCAACCCTGCGGTCTAGCGAACTCGACCTTCAGGTCCAGGGCCAGCCGGTCACCCTCCAGAGCCCGCTCCACGCCGCTTACGGCGACGAAACCCTCACCATTCACTCGGCCGCTCTCTCCGCACCCGGCACCACGCTCGAACTCTCCGGCACCCTCCCCAGCGCCATCAACGTCAACCTCCAGTCGAACCTCGCCGACCTCGCCAAGTTCGCTCCTGAGACGCCATTCCAAGCCACCGGTCAACTCACCGCCCAAGGACAGATTACCGGCACGCTCCAGGATCCCCAACCCAACCTCACCGTACGCGTAGCCGACGCCTCGGTTACCTCCCCGGACCTGCCGCCCGTCACGCAGGCCAACCTTCAGGCCACCCTCTCCGGCAAGAACTTCACCCTCGATTCCCTGAGCGCCCAATTCTTGAACGGAACGCTGACCGGCTCCGGCTCCAACGCCGGCCTCGAGGTCGCCGTCCAGAACATCGACCTTTCCCTCCTCCCTGGCGCCCCCGATGGCCTGCAGGGCAAATTCTCCGCCACTCTGAACGCCTCGGCACCCCAACTTGAACTCGACGCGGTGGAAGCCACTCTCCGCATAGACGAGTTAAAGGCGGACTATGAGCGCGTCCATCTCGAACAGGATGGCCCCTCCTCCTTCCGGCTGTCCAAAGGCGTCGCCACCGTCGAAAAATTTGCCGTGAAAGGCCCAAATACATCACTCGCCGTCACCGGTACCGCTCAGCTCACCGGCACACCCCAACTCAATCTCGACGTGGCCGGCACCACTGACATCAGCATCGGCAGTCTCCTGGTGGAAGACCTCAGCGCCCGCGGCTCATCCACCGTTCAATTGGCCGTTCGCGGCCCCGTCAGCGACCCCGCCATCACTGGCTCGCTCGTTCTCACCGATGGCGAGATCGCTCTGGACTCCCCCCGCCTCGCTGCCGAAAGACTGAACCTGCGGGTCGATCTGAACGGTCACGAACTCCGCCTCACCCGCCTGCAAGGTGACCTCAACGGCGGCACACTTACCGGCTCCGGCACCGTCACCTGGAACAACGGCATCCTCGGAGGACCCGGACTCACGGTTGCCACCCGCAACGTATATCTTGACTTTCCCGCCAACCTCCGCACCGTCTCAAACCTCGATCTCAAACTGGCCCCCGGCCCGCGCCAGCGCACGCTCCTTTCCGGCTCCGTCCAAATCGCCGAAGGCTCCTACACAGAGACCCTCGCCCTCGAAGATGGCCTCTTCAATTTGGCTAATCGCTCCCCGGAACTCGAACTCACCGAGGAGCGCAACCCCTTCCTCTCCAAGCTCGACTATGATATCGGGGTTAAGACGAAAGAACCTCTCGTCGTCAACAACAATCTCGCCGAACTCCTGATCGAAGTGGACGTCCGCGTCCTGGGCAACTATTACAGCCCCGGCCTCACCGGCCGCATTAACCTCGGCGAAGGCGGCGAGCTCTACCTAAACGAACGCACATACCTAGTCGACCGCGGCGTCATCACCTTCATTAGCGACCAGCGCATTGAACCGGTCTTTGATCTCCAAGCTAAAACCGAAGCCTCAGGCTACGAAATTACCCTCGCCGTCACCGGCTCCGGCAAGGACCGTGAAACCCTTCTCACCTCCGATCCGCCTTTGCCTGAACCTGATATCGCCGCCGTCCTCCTCACCGGCCGGACTCTCGACGGCCTGCAGGGTGAGGAAACCGACGTTGCGAAGGAACAGGTGTTGTCCTATCTCACCGGCCGCGTGGGCGGCACGCTCGGCCGCGGTATCCAGGAATTCACGGGTATCTCACAGGTCAGGATCGAACCCGGCCTGATCGCCAATGAGTCGGACCCCAGCGCCCGCCTAACCGTAGCCCAGAATCTAACCCGCCAGCTCAGCCTCATCTATTCGATGAACCTCATCAACAGTGGCGACCAAATCCTCATCGGGCAGTACGAATTCAACCGCCGATTCCGAGCCCGCACGGTGAAGCAATCCGACAACAGCTACCGCTTCGATTTTAACCGCACCCAGGAGTTTGGCGGAGAAGCTCCGCTGCCCCGCAGCGCTTCCGAGCGCGAACGCCTCGTGCTCGGCAAGGTCGATATCAACCACGGCAGCATGTTCTCCGAAGAGCAGATCCGCAAATGGTTGAACGCCCGCGAAGGCAAAACCTACGACTTTTTCCGGCTCCGCAAAGGCATCGATCGCGTCGAGGATCGATATGCCCGCGCGGGCCTCTTGGAATCTCGCGTCCGGCTCCAGCGGGAAACCCAAGGCTCTGTCGTCAACGTTCAAGTCAACATCGATCCTGGTCCCCAAGTCGACTTCATCTTCGAAGGCTACTCGCCCTCCGGCGCCCTGCGCAAACGGATCCGGGAAACCTGGATGGCCGGCATCTTCGACGTGCAACGCGCCGGGGATGCTGCCGCCGAAATCCGCCAGGAGCTGCTCAACGATCGCTATGTCGAAGCTAAAATCGAGTACCAAATCGATTCTGCCGACGCAGAGCATAAGCGCGTCACCTTCGATATCCAGCCCGGCCTCCGCTTTGATACATACAAGATCGTCTTCGCCGGCGCCAGCAAGGTCGAAGAGTCTGATCTCCGTCAGCTGCTCCGCGATCAGAAGGCCGAAAACGAAGCCATTACCAAACCTCGGCATGTCATCGACCTGATATCCCGCTTCTATCACGAGCTGGGATACCTAGACGCCAAACTCGCCCGGCCAGACCTTGTCGTTGACCGGCAAGCCCGCACCGCTCAGTCCGTCTTTCCCGTTGCCGAAGGGCCTCTTTACCGAGTCAGCAAGGTCGACTACGAAGGACACGAGGTTTATACCGACGCCGAGCTCGCCGCCGTCACCAACCTCGAACCCGGCCTTCCCTATACTCCCCAGCTCCGCCAGGACACGCTCGACAACATCCGCTCTCTCTATGGCCGCAAGGGTTACAACGACGCCGAAGTCACCTACGCGCTCGAGCGGGAAACCACCGCCCCCGGCCAGCTTCGCGTCGCCCTCCGCATCGTCGAAGGCAAGCAGAGCATCCTCGGCAATGTAGAAGTCGCTTCCGGCGGCGGCGGCAACTTTGTCCGCAAGCAGTTGCTGCTCGAACCCGGCGATCCGCTCGACCTTCAGCTACTCAGCAAGTCCCGCCGCCGGTTGTACGCCACCGGTGCCTACTCGTTGATCGATACCGACCGCACCGTTCGCGACTCGAGTTCGAACCAGCAGCCGGTGGACCTCCGTATCACCGCCCGCGAAGTCCGCCCCTTTCTGGTCAACTACGGCGCCTACTTCGACACTGATCGCGGCCCCGGCGGCATTGCCGACATCACAAATCGCAATAGCCTCGGTATGGGGCGCGTTGCGGGCGTCCGGCTTCGCTACGATAGCGACCTGCAGGAAAGTCGCTTCTATTTCTCTCAGCCCTTCTTCCGTTCCTGGCCTCTCCGCACTACCGCTGCCAGTTTTATCCGCCGCGAAGTCCGCGAAGGGTTCAATACAGACCGCATCGGTCTCTCGCTAGTGCAGGAAGCCCGCTTCCGCAACGTCTGGTCGGTCAACTACGGCTACCGCATCGAGAACACGCACACCTACGAGAACGTCCCCGATCCGCTCTTTGATGCCCGTCTGCGTGTCGCCCCGTTCACGACGTCGATGAGCCGGGATACACGTGATGACATCCTCGACGCCACCCGCGGTTCGTTCACTTCGCACGGCCTCGATTATGCCCCCAAATGGTCCGGAAGCGAACTAAACTTCGTCAAATACTTCGGTCAGTACTTCCGCTACATCGCCCTCGATAAGCCCCGCCTGCTTCCCATGCAGCGCAACGTCCGGCGCTCCCGCTTGATCGTCGCTACCGGCGCCCGCGTCGGGCTCGCCGCAGGCCTCGGCGGACAAGGGCTAATCCCCGGGCGCTCCTCCACCGGCCAGGTTGCCCTTGGCGAGCGCTTCTTTGCCGGCGGCGGCACCACCGTCCGCGGCTTCGCACAAGACGGCATCGGTCCCCGCCTGTCCGACGGCATCTCCCCGACTGGCGGCGACGCCACGTTCGTCTGGAATAGCGAGCTCCGCTTCCCCCTGTTCAAGATGTTTGATGGGGTAGGCTTCGTCGACCTCGGCAACGTTTACGATGGCATCGGCGACTTCCGGCCGTGGCAGGTTCGCAAGGCCGCCGGATTCGGCCTGCGCATCCGCACACCGTTTTTCCTCATCCGTGTCGATTACGGCTTCAAGCTCGACCGCAAGCCCGGCGAATCGCTCGGCCGTCCCTTTATCAGCATCGGCCAAGCCTTCTGATGCTACCTTGGGGGACACCCCTTTCTCATGCTCGAAATCGCCGAACTCCGGGAGCGCGCCCTCTCCTTTCTCTCCCGCTTTGAACAAGCCAAAGGCGACGCCGCGCCACCCGATTTCCCTTGGTACCCTTACGATTCTCTCGCCAACTGGCAGCACCTCGACAACCTGCTAACCGGGTCGAACCGCCATATCCTGGAACTCGCCGGATCCGCCCCGCTGCTCGATATTGGCCCGGCCGATGGCGCCACATCGTTCTTCCTGGAAACCCTCGGCCGCGAAGTTTGCGTTGTCGATAACACCGAAACTCACCACAGCGCCATGAAGGGCTTCTGGAAGTTGCACGCGGCCTTGCAGTCCAAGATTCCCGCCTACCACGTCGACCTCGATCACGATTGGTCTCTCCCCCGCGAGGACTTTGGTCTCGCTCTCTTTCTCGGTGTCCTCTACCACTTGAAGAACCCCTTCGGCGCCATGGAACGCCTTGCCGGCCACGCCAAGTACTGCCTGCTCAGCACTCGCGTCACCACCCACACCGAGCCGCTCGCCTACCTGGTCGGCCCCAGTGACGCCTGCGGCGCCGACGCCACCAATTACTGGCTTTTTTCCGAGTACGGCCTTCGCCGTCTCTGCGAACGGACGGGCTGGACCATCCTCGATTGGAAGGTATTCCCCACCGACGATCCCGAAGACTTCCGCGCCTTCTGCCTCCTCCGCAGTAATCTCCTCGCCGACTGGCTGGCCGTCCGCGGCTGGTACGACCGGGAGGCTACGGGCCGCTGGACCGCCCGCGAATTCACGGCCGAACTCCCCCAGCCCCCGGCCGCGCCAGCCGCGCTCCAACTCGACTTCTACATCCACCCCAATTCCATTGAGACGCTCGGTCCGATCACCCTTACCGCCTCGCACGCTGGCGTCGAGTTCGCCCGCATCTTCTGCGCCGCGCCCGGAGTCCATACCCTGAGTGGATCCCTCGACACGCTGCCGAACCATTGCATGGTCCCCATCGAGTTCTCCATCGACAAAGGCCTTCCCCCGGCTGGCCTCGAAGCCCGAGAACTCGGGGTCTACGTCACGAATCTGCGCTGGCTTTAAGGCGTCGCCGGAGCGCCACTCAAAAATCGTCACACACACCCGGAGCCTTTACACTCAAAGGGTGCGGACCCTCCTCTTCCTCCTGACGGCGCTCCCCCTCCTCGCCCAACGCCCCTTCCCCGTCGAAGAAACCACCATCGCCCAGGTTCACGCGGCGTTCAAAGCCAGACGTCTCACCTGCCAAAACCTGGTCCAAACCTATCTCGACCGCATTGCCGCTTACGATCAGCAGGGCCCCACCTTGAACTCTTTGATTCTGGTCAATCCCCGAGTCCTCGACGAAGCCCGCGCTCTAGACCTCCGCTACGCTCAATCCGGCCCCGTCGGCCCGCTCCATTGCGTCCCTCTCATCGTAAAAGATAACTTCGAAACCGCCGGCCTCCCGACCACCAACGGAGCTCTCGTCTTCTCGAAGTATGTCCCCGTCAAAGACGCCTTCCAGGTCTCCCGCGCCAAGCAAGCCGGCGCCCTCGTCCTCGCCAAATCGTCTATGGCCGAATGGGCCTTCAGCCCCTACGAAACCGTCAACTCCGTCCTCCCTGGCTACACGAAAAACCCGTACGCCCTCGACCGCGTCACCGCCGGATCCAGCGGGGGGACCGCCGCCGCCATCGCCGCCAACCTTGGCCTCGCCGGTCTCGGCTCCGACACCGGAAACTCTATCCGCGGCCCTTCCTCTCACCAAGCCCTCGTCGGCATTCGCTCCACCATGGGCCTTACCAGCCGCGCCGGCGTTTTCCCTCTCGTCCTCCTCGCTGACATCGCTGGACCTATCACCCGCACCGTCGAAGACGCTGCCAAACTCCTCGCAGCGATCGCCGGTACCGATGCCGACGACCCCGTCACGGCTGCCGCCAATCAGCACCTGCCCAGCATCTCGCTCAACGCCCAAGCCCTCAAAGGCGCCACCCTCGGCGTCCTCAAGGAAGCCTACCTCCGCGACACCACCGATCCGGAAGTCATCGCCGTCTTTGAGATGGCCCTCACCCAACTTCGGCGCGCGGGCGCAAATGTCGTCGAACTCGCCCCCATCCCCGGTTTCACTGATCTCCGCCGCGACCCCAAGGCCGGACCCTGCATGGGCTTCAAGTACGATCTCCACCGTTTCCTCGCCGCCCGTGCCGGCCAAGTCCCCGTCCAAACTCTCACCGGCATCCTCAAGTCCAACCAGTTCCATCCAAACGTCCAACGGCGCCTCGAGACCGCGGAGCGCGGACCGGCCAACGGCCCCGAATCGCCCGCCTGCCAAGCGGACGCCGCGTACCGAGAAAAGTTCCGTCAGGCCGTCGTGCACCATATGGACGCCCATCAGTTGGACGCCTACGTCTACCCTACCTGGAGCAACCCGCCCCGGCGAATCGGCAACCTTAACACTCCGGCCGGCGATAACAGCCAGGTTTTCTCCCCTACCACCGGCTTCCCCGCCCTCAACGTCCCCATCGGCTACACCCGCGGGAACCAACTTCCGCTCGGCATCACCCTCCTCGGCCGCCCCTGGTCGGAAGCGGCCCTCATCAACCTCGCCTATGCCTACGAGCAGGCCACGCATCACCGCCGGCCCCCCGCCGCCGCCCCGCCCCACCCGAAGCGCCGCCGCAAATGACTATGCCGCGGGGTCTCCATACCCATGTCTTGATACTTCACCGCGAATTCCAGCACCCCGCCTTCACCCAACTGCCCGACGTGCTTTTGGTACAACTCCTGCCACGGCGACTGCGGTGCAGCTGCGTCGACCCGCATCGTTTCGCGGCGAGATGCCAGCTCTTCATCCGGCAAGAGAACGTCCACTCTCCTCGAATTCAGATCCACCCGGACCGAATCGCCCGTCTTCAGTAGAGCCAACCCTCCGCCGACCGCCGCCTCCGGCGAGGCATTCAAGATAGAGGGACTCGCCGACGTCCCGCTCTGCCGCCCATCGCCCATGGTCGCCAACTGGTTCACTCCGATTTTCACGAGCGCGTCGGGTGGCAACATGTTGACCACCTCGGCGGCGCCGGGATAGCCGACCGGACCGGTTCCGCGGATCACCAGAATACAGTGTTCGTCGATGTTCAACGAGGGATCGTTGATCCGCTCGTGATAGTCTTCCGGTCCTTCAAAGACAATCGCGCGGCCCGTGAAGGCGTTTTCGTCGCCTTCGGTCTCCAGATACCGGTGTCGGAACTCGTGGCCAATCACCGAGGTCTTGACGAGCGCACTATCGAACAGGTTGCCCTTGACCACCAGGAAGCCGGCATGCTCCTTCAGCGGCCGGTCAATGGGACGGATTACAATCGGATCCGCCGTAACGCAGTCGGAATAGGCCACGCCGACCGTCTTGCCAGAGACGGTGAGGGCATTCTCGCGCATGTGTCCGGCGCGCATTAATTCGCCAATGATGGAAGGCACACCGCCCGCTCGATGAAAATCTTCACCGAGGAAGTCGCCGGCCGGCTGAATGTTGGCGAGGAGCGGGATGTGGTGACCCAGAGTCTCCCAATCCTCGACCTTGAGTTCAACGCCGATATGCCGCGCGATCGCAATGATGTGCGGCGGGCAGTTCGTCGAACCACCGATGGCGGAGTTGACGACAATTGCATTTTCAAAAGCTTCGCGGGTCAGCACTTTCGACGGTGTCAGGTTTTCGGTGACCATCGCCACGATGCGGCGGCCGGTCTCATATGCCATCTGGCCGCGCTCCCGGTACGGAGCCGGAATGGAGGCGCAGCCGGGCAATGACATACCCAGGGCCTCGGCGAGCGAATTCATCGAAAGCGCAGTTCCCATAGTATTGCAGTGTCCGGCCGAAGGCGCCGATGCGACCACCATGTCGATGAACTCCGAGTAGTCAATTTCGCCGGCCGCGTGCAGGCGTCGCGCTTCCCAGACGGCCATACCGCTCCCGGCAGGCTTTCCCTTAAAGTAACTGTTTAGCATGGGGCCGCCACTCAGCACAATCGAAGGGATATTCACCGTCGCCGAAGCCATGATGCAGGCTGGCGTGGTCTTGTCGCAGCCCGTAGTCAGCACGACGCCGTCGATCGGATAGCCGTGAAGGATCTCGGTGAGGGTGAGGTAGGAGAGATTCCGGTCGATGGAGGCGGTGGGCCGACGGCAGCTTTCCTGAATGGGGTGGGTCGGGAATACGAGCGGCACACCGCCCGCGTCTCGGATGCCGTCCCGGAGGCGGCTTGCCAGATCAAGGTGAATCCGATTGCAAGGAGACAGATCCGATCCGCTCTGGGCAATACCGATAATCGGCTTGCCGCCCTGCAGTTCATCCCGGGTCAACCCGAAGTTGGTCATTCGCTCGAGATAGATCGCCATGTTGGCTGGGTCGCTCGGATTGTCAAACCACGCCCGGCTGCGTAAGCGCCCTTTTACCTGTTCTTTAGGATCGGTTATCATAGATTTCACTTATTCACTGTGGCTCTGCTCGCGCGCCGCGCGGGTGGCTAATTCGTCACACCTATTATTGTCAGCATGGTTGGCATGACCTTTGGTCCAGTGCCAATGGGTCTCGTGCCGACCCACTTGATGGTCAAGTTCTTCCCAAAGGTCTCGATTCACTACCGGAGACTTGTCGGCTTTCACCCAGCCCCGCTTCTTCCAGCCGTGAATCCACTGCGTTATGCCGTTTTTCACATATTCTGAATCGGTTGTGATATTTACTTCACATTTTTCTTTAAGGATTGCAAGGCCCTTGATCGCCGCCGTCAACTCCATCCGGTTGTTGGTGGTGGCCTTTTCGGAGCCGAAGATCTCTTTCGTATGCTCGCCAAAGCGCAGCACGCAGGCCCAACCTCCAGGCCCCGGGTTGCCGAGGCAGGCCCCGTCCGTGATGAGTTGCACCTTTTTCACGCCGCGACCAGTTCCCGGTCAAAGAAGCGGTCCACCAAGTCGCGGATCTCCTGAGCCGATTTGGCATGATAGATTTCGACGCGCAGCTTGGCTCCGTTTCGCACCCCGTGCGTGAAGTAGCTGGCAAACTGTTTCATTTTGCCGATGGTGTCGGGGATCTCTTCCTCGTCCAACATGCGGTAGTAGAGGCTCATGATCTCGTAACGGTCGGTTTCCGAGGGCTCCCAGTATTCGCCAGTGGCCAGGTACTCGCCGATCTGCCGGAAGATCCATGGGTTCGAAGAAGCGGCGCGGCCGATCATCACAGCATCGCATTTGGTCTGGCGGTACATGCGCACTGCGTCCTCCGGCGTCAGGATATCGCCGTTACCGATCACCGGAATTTTCACCGCGTCCTTAACCTCGGCGATGCGCGTCCAATCCGCCGAGCCGGAATAGCCCTGCTCGCGGGTCCGCGGGTGGAGCGCGATGACCGAGACGCCGATGTCTTCCGCCATCCTGGCCATTTTCACATGAACCAATTCTTTATCGTTCCAGCCGGCCCGGAACTTCATCGTCAGTGGGATTTTAATCGCCGCCTTCACGCTTTCGAGAATGTTGCGGACGAGGTCCAGATCGCGCAGGCAGCCGGAGCCGCCGTTGCATTTGGTAACCTTCTTTACGGGGCACCCGAAGTTGATGTCGACAGCATCGAACCCGATGTCCTCACAAATGCGGGCCGCTTCGGCCATGACGGTGGGGTCGGAGCCAAATAATTGAGAACTAATGGGGTGCTCTTCGGGTTCAAAGGATAAGTAGTTGAAACTTTTCTTCCGTCTACCACCATCTGAACCTACGACGCCGTGCGAACTGGTGAACTCGGTCATGAGCAAACCACAGCGGCCTTGATTTCGGATGAGCCGGCGGAATACGGTATCAGTTATGCCCGCCATGGGCGCTAGTACGGTCGCCGGTTCGATGCGAACCGGGCCCATAGCGTAGCCACGCGGAAAGTCGACAGCCTGCATTCTTCCATTGTACGAACGAAAGAGGGTCCGAACATGAAAAAGCACATTCTGGTCTTGAGTTTGGCGGTCGTCGCCGTCGGGTTGGCTTCTTGCTCGAAGCAGCCCAGCGCGCCCCAGGCCGCGGCTACCGCAGATGCGCCCATCGAAGCCCAACCTTTAGCCAGCGCGCCGCCGGAAGCGCCGCCGCCTCCTCCGGTTCGGGAACACGCATTTAAGCCCGTGGCGTCCAAGCGACCCGCGGCTTCGCCCAAACCCGCGGCCTCCGCCACCGCGCCTTCCCCCAGCGCCCCGACCCCGGTGCAGGTCCCAGTGCCGGTGATGAACCCGCCTTCGGCAGAACCGCCTCGGCAAGTGGCGCAGACCCGCCCCGCCGCTCCGCCGCCTCCGCCGCCCGAGCCTATGAAGGTGACTCTTAAGGAGGGCTCCGTCATCGCGATCCGCCTCGGAGAGACCCTGGATAGCGAGAAGAACGCGATCGGCGACTCATTTACCGCTTCCCTGTCCGAGCCGATCGTGGTGGATGGATTCGTAATCGCCGAACGCGGCTCTCAAGTCAGCGGCAAGATCGTGGATCTGGGTAAGGCCGGTCGCGTGAAGGGCGTAGCGGTTCTGCAACTGGCGTTGACTGCGGTGACGACCGCGGACAATCAGCGAGTGGCGATTGTCACAGACGCCTTTCTCAAACAGGGACCGGACACGACGAAGAGTGACGCCGCCAAGGTCGGCGTGGCGGCCGGCATAGGCGCGGCTATTGGTGCGATTGCTGGAAGAGGAAAAGGAGCGGCCATTGGCGCGGGTGCCGGCGGCGCAGCCGGCACCGGGGTCATTCTTGCGACGCGAGGCAAACCCGCGGTCCTCCCCGCCGAGACGCTCGTCCGGTTCAAGCTGGCCCAAGCAGTCACTATTACCGAAAAGCTTTGAAGCTGTAGAAGCGCCACGAAGCCTCTTCTTCTTCTAATTTTCCGATTTCTGGAGTATTGAGATGACTTCGTTGCCGCCAAAGGCAGTCTTGCCGACGACGACGCCGAGGAACGTGAAGCCCGCTTCGCCGGCTTGATTGAGTTCCTTCTGCATGGTCGAGGTTTTGGAAGTGGCGGATAGCTTAAATTGAATGCGGCCAGCCTTGCTGTCTGGATTGAACTCAAGGATCACGGCGACCTCCCTGCCCCCGAACGTAGAGGCGAAGACGGTCTGGCCGCAATAAGCAAACCCCTCATCGCCGCTTTGATTGAGTTCTTTTTCCATGGTCGAAGTCTTTGAGGTGGCGACGAGTTTGTACTTGCGGCCAGCCGTAACTGCGCTGGCATCCTTCTTCATGACGGTGATGACTTCACTACCACCGAAGGAGGATTCGCCGCCCATGGCACCGGCGAAGATGTAGCCTTCGGCGGCAGCGGCGTTAAGTTCTTTTTCCATCGTGGAGGTCTTCGATGTGGCGAGGACGCGGTAGTCAAGTTTTCCGTCGGCGGCAGAGAGCAGCCACGTGGAAAGGGCAAGGGTGGAGCAGAGTCGGAAAAGCATAGGGCCATCTTAGTACTTGGTTAGCGGGTGCGGGCGGGTCAATGACTGCGAACCTTGGTGGGAACGCAAGTGTGATCGACAAAAGCAGTTGAAAATGTTTCAGAATCATGCATACTCTATGCAGTGAGTTCGACACGTTTGGCATCTGAGAA
>JBBQRA010000112.1:0-19164 GCA_038215275.1 Bryobacterales bacterium
TTTCCATGAACTCTAATCTCGGTGCCGTCGCGTTCGACGCCAATGCCCAAACCCTCCACGCAATTCAACGTCGAGTGCGGATCGGCTCCGGTCGAGTAGTTACGGAGGGTCGAGGTGCCTTCAGCCACCGACGCCAAAATCGCATAACGGTGGGAGATGGACTTATCGCCCGGAAGCCGGATGGCGCCGCTGATCGCGGACGCGGGTTGAATCTTTACCTGCATGCAAAACCTCTATTGTAGAGGGTTTCGCCGGCTTAAGCGCCAATTGC
Source organism: Bryobacterales bacterium (assembly GCA_038215275.1). Lineage (GTDB taxonomy): Bacteria > Acidobacteriota > Terriglobia > Bryobacterales > Bryobacteraceae. Next base: position 272 of record JBBQRA010000112.1, read on the forward strand.
GTAGGGGGCCGAACCCGGTCTTACCAACGGGCGCGGCGCGCGCAAACGGGCAAACCGGTACCCGACGCCGAAGATCGTCTGAATGTACTCTTCCCCGTAGTGGCCCAGCTTGCGTCGCAACCGGCGCACATGCACGTCCAGCGTCCGCGTCCGCGTGCCGCTGCAATAGCCCCAAACCGTCTCGAGCAGCACCGCTCGAGGAATCGTCTCGCCCTCATTCTGCGAAAGCATGGCAAGAAGTTCGAACTCCTTGCGAGTAAGCGTCAGCTTCTGATTCTCGAACCGGACCGCTGACCAATCAATGGAAAGATGTTCGTCGTGGAAAATTTGCATGAGAGACTCCCAAAAGTGGACTGGCCCTGATGGTACGGGGAAAGCGGCCCGCCGGTCGTCTCCAGGTTGTAAAAACCTTGTAAAAATCCAGCTAGGCGCGATCTAAAAATGCGTACGCTTGCTGCCGCACTTCCGGCGGAAAGTCGTGCCCGCAGTCGGGATACGCCGTCTCCAGCCGCCCGCGCCGAAAGCTCCCGCCCACGGCCCGGACGCAATCCCGCACGCCGCTGTTGTCAAAGTTATCGTCGTGCAGCGGCGCACTGATGAACACTGCCCGCCGCGCCATCATCTGCAACAAGTCCGGAAAATCCCACGGCAACTCGGCCGGGCTGTTGTGATACCGTTCCCGCACCCGCGGCATATAGCGATCCTGGTCCCATCCCTTCAGGTCTCCGCCTTTGTACTTTGCCATCGTCGTAAAGCCACAACTGGTCACCGCGGCCCGGATCCGCTGGTCGAACGCCGTGACAAACAGCGTATTATGCCCCCCCAACGAATGGCCGATCGCCACTACGGACTTGGCCCCCCGTCCCAGTAGCAGGTCCACTCCCCGCCGGTGATTCACTATCCCCTTCATCGTCCCGGACGCCAGCCCCGCCCCGAAGACATCCTTCCGGAAATCCGTCACATCATCGCCAAACGAAGGATAGTCCGGCACGAGGCATAGATACCCCCGCTGCGCCAATTCGTGGGCGTACTGCAAGTTCGGCTTCCCGCCCAACCCCGCCGGCTCATCCTTGCCAATCTTCGTCGTCTGATGCAGGCAAAGCGCCGCCCGCCCGGCCCACTTCTCCGGCGTCAACACCCACGCATACACCGGGTTCCCCGGCTTCGCCCCGTACCGGACCTTCTGCCGCCGGTAGCCCTCCGCCGCCTGCGGCTCACCGAGCGCCTCAACGGAAACCGGGGTCCGATCGCGGGGCGGGAGAGTTCCCGCCACCGCCTCGAACCCCGATTCCTTTGCAAAAGCCGGCCAGGCCAGCATCCAAGCTACGTCACGGCGGGAGAGCATCCCTCCTTTATAGCGTTAGAACCGGTAGCGGATCGCCAACTGCATGATCCGCGGATCCCGCGCCGACGTAATCCAGCCGAAGTTCGTGTTGCCCACGGTCGTCGCCGGGTTGTTGAAATTCACCGTGTTGAACAGGTTGAACGCCTCCCACCGAATGTCAAAGCTCTGCCGTTCGGTAATCCGGAATCCCTTCGACAGGTTGAAGTCCGTATTGAAGTAGCGCGGACCGTAAGCTGTGTTCCGCGCCGCGTTACCCGGCGTGTTCACCGCCTGCACGCGGTACGCCTCCGGATCAAGGAACCGGAAACGGTCCGTCTTCGGATCAATGCCGGTATTCGCTTCGGCCACCCGGTCCGGTCGCAATCCGCCACCGTTCCGGTTCAGGAACCGATAGGCCTGCCCGGTGCGGGGATCGATCCCGTTGCCGCTCAGCCCGACGTTCAGCGGCAAACCCGTCCGCCAGTTGACGATCATCGAAGTCCGCCAGCCGCCCAATACAGCATCGGCGAAACCATTCCAACTGCTGCCGTACTTCCGGCCCTTGCCAAACGGCATTTCGTAGGTCACCGCCGTCGTATATTGCAGATTCGGCGTCTGCGTCATGCGGCCGTTTTCAAGGTCGAACCGGTCCTGGAACTGTGGCGATGCGCCCGCGTCCCACGTGCCGGACTGGTCAATGGCGCTCGCCCACGTAAAGCTGGCTAAAACATAAAGGCCCTTCGAGAAGTTGTGTTCAAACTTGGTCTGCAGCGCGTTGTACCAGCTCTTGGAGCGACTCGCGCCGGTCTGGATACCCTGCCACTGCGGGAACGGCCGGTTGGCGGCCACGGAACCGTCTACGCCAAAGGGCGTCTGGTTCCGTTCATACAGCCCGAACAGGTTCGAGCCCCGGTTCCCTGCATAGGCCACTTCCCAAGTGCTGGACCGGCTCACCCGGTATTGCACCGCCAAATTAAACTGCTGAATCCGGCCGCTGCGCTGGTCGCGCTCCCGCGTCCGCAGGCCAATCGTCCGGCTGTCAAAATTCGACAGCACGCCCGCCGGCAGCGGATCGCTCAGCCGGACCGGCGCCGGACCTGTTCCCACCCGCAACAGCGTCGGCTGAATCAGTTGCGGCGGGTTCAGCGGCAGATTCGCCTCCGACCCATAGATGTCTTCCGTGTTGTAGAAGAGGCCATAGCCGCCGCGGACTACCAACTTCTCCTCAATCGCCTGCCAGGCAAAACCCAGCCGCGGCCCGAAGTTGTTCTTGTCCGGCGTCGTCAAATACTTGTCCGAATCGCTTGCAAACACCAGGTTCCCCGACGCCGGATCAAAGTTGATGTTTTTGTTCACGCCGCTGCCGTAAAATGGCGTCGTGTACTCGTAGCGCAAGCCTAGGTTCAACGTCAGCCTGGGGCTGAGCTTCCAATCGTCCTGCACAAAGAAGCTATACGCTTCCTGCAACTGCTTCACTTCCGGCACCGTGTTGAGCTGCACACTCTCCGGAAAGCCCAGCAGCAGGTCGCCCATCGCGTCGTTCGTAAACCGGCCCTGGAAGTTATACGCCGGCGTCCGCCGCGTCACGTCGACAAAGCTGTTGTTCTTCAGCCGCAGCTCAAAGCCGCCGCGCACAAAGTGCTTTCCCGCCGTCAGCGAGATCGTCTCGACGATCTGATTCAGCTTGGGGGTTTGAAATTGCGGCCGGAAGTTCCGCGTGCCGAGTTGGTTGTAGTTCGTCGGGTTGATCAACGGCAGACCGCCCACCTGCAGCATGTCCTCCGGAAACCCGCGGAATCCGAACGCGTCCGCCTTCTGGTCCTTCGCCGTAGCATGGGCAAATTCAGCGAACGTATCGTTGTTGCCATAGCGAAGCGTATTCACCATCCGCGGCGAAATCGTCTTTGTCCACGCCAGCGCCAGGCTGCGGTTCTCGTTGAACTGCGCGCCCTGATTGCCCACGCCATCGCCCAGACCCGGGAAGATCGCGTCCCGGTTGAACTTCTGCCGCAGATAGCTGAAGCGGCCCATAATCTGATTCGAGTCGTTCACGTTGTAGTCGAACCGCGTATCGAACTTGTGCGTATTCTCGTTGCCATCCCGCTGCAAGCTGTAGTTGTTCGTCGGCCGCCCATTCTGGAACTGCCCCGGCGTGTTCGGCTCGGGATAGAGGTCAATCACCTTCTTCGCCAACGCGTCAAAACGCGAAGCCGGAATGATATTGCCAGGGAACGGCTCGTTCGTCGACGGATCCACGATGTTCAACGCCCCGAACTGACCCTGCCGCTGCGCCAACGTCGGCACCGTGGTCAAACCAGTATCGGCAAAGTTCTGCCGGAAGCCCTCGTAAGCTCCGAAATAGAACAGCTTGTTCTTCACAATCGGCCCACCAACAGTTCCACCAAACTGGTCCCACTTCAGGTTGTTCTTCGGCACGTTCTGCAGGTTGTTCGTCCATCCCCGCGCCGCCAGCGCCGAGTTCCGGTTGAAGTAGTAGCCGGTCCCGTGGGTCTCGTTGCTGCCGCTCTTGATCGACACATTCACCACCGCCCCGGCGCTGCGCCCGAACTCGGCCGAAAACGAGTTCGTCTGCACTTTGAACTCGGCGATCGCGTCCGGATTCGGCTGCACCACTTGCGCGCTCAAGCTCTGCGCGTTCTGCGTCCCTTGGTTGTTATCCACGCCATCGAGCAGAAAGTTGTTTTGCGTGTGATAGTTGCCGTTCGCGACAAACCAGCCCGGTCCGCGCGTCGTCGGGTTCAACGTGCTCGCCGCCACGCCCGGAGAAAGCAGCGCCAACTCCGTATACCGCCGGCCCGCTAGCGGCAGTTCCACCGCCGTCCGGCCGCTGATCACCTGCCCAAGCGATCCCTGCTCCGTCTGAATCGAAGCCACGCTCGCCGTCACCTCCACCGTCTCGTTCAGCGAGGAAACATCCAACTTCACCCGCACCAGCCGCCGCTCGTCGATGTTAACCCGGACGTCGTTCAGCTTCACATTCTTAAACCCGCTCTGCGCCACTTCAATGTCGTAGCTGCCGCGTTGGATCGGGCTAAACACCGCATACCCATCGCCGGAACTCTCCACTTGCACCCTTGCGCCACTGCCGCGATTGATCAAACTCACCTTCGCCCCGGCCACCGCGGCTGCGCTGGGGTCTTCCACCAGCACGCGCAGAGATGCCGAATCGGTCTGCGCCCAAAGCGACGCCACCGTCAAAAGCAATCCCAGATAGATCTTCATGCTTTCGAGCGTAGCCAGCCAATACTTCAGCCCCGTAAGATTTCCGTATCAATCTCGTTACAACACCAACTCCGCTGCTCGATTACTGTATCTCGGTTTATCTTCTTTAACGTTCGCAAGCAAGCCGTCCACTAACACCGGAAGATACTCCCGCCACTCCGTATACCGCATCTTCAACTCCCGCTTGCTCCGCTCATTGTCCAGCGCCGACATCCAGCGCCCGCTGAATGGCGAACAGTCCAGCAACAACCCCGCCACCTCCAGCTTCTCCCGCTCCACGGCAACCAATTGCAATCCGGTACCCGCCAGCTGTGCCAGTTCCCCCAAGAACTCCGCCAATCCCGGCGCTTCGTCCTGCGACAGGTTGTACGCCCGCCCCAACCCCACGCCGCTCCCCGCCAACTCGCCAATGCACCGCACCACATCGTCGCCATAAATGTGTTTCAGGCGCGGCCGCTCGCCCGCCGGAACCACAATCGGACCGCCATCCAGCAGCCGCCCCAGGTAAGCCCCAATCCGTTGATAGTGATCCCGCAGGCTGTGCACCATCGGCAGCCGCAACACCGTCACCGGCAACTCCCGCGCCCCGAACAACGCCTCTTCCGCCGCCCGCTTCTCCACCCCGTACATCCAATCCCCATGGTCCGCCCCCTCCGGCGCCCCCATTACCGGGCCGTCATAATCCTCCTCCCGGAACGGCCGCGCAATTCCCGTCCGCACCAGATACACCTGCCCCGTGCTCAGCATCACATACCGCCCCACCCTTCCCCCAAGCACTCGCGCCGCCACCTCCGCCTCCGGCCCCGTATACAACGTAGTGTCCACCACCACGTCAAACGACCGGTCCCCCACCGCCCGCCGCAGATCCGCCTCCACCGCCCGGTCGCCATGCACCGTCTCCACGTCGCCGGGAAGCGCCGCCACCGTCCGCCCCCGATGGAACACCCTCACACGGAAACCTCGCCCTCGCAGGTCGTCCACGATCCCCGGACCCAGATTCCGCGTTCCGCCAATCACCAATGCATCCATTCCCAGAGTCTACTCCGCTACACTCAAGGGCGATGCTTCTCTGTTCTGTCCGGGGCTGTGGCCAACCCCTCGCCCGGACCGGCGGCGTCTACGCCTGCCCGAAGAAACACTCCTTCGATGTCGCCCGCAGCGGCTATCTCAACCTCCTGCAGCCACAAGACCGCCGGTCCAAAAAACCCGGGGATTCCGCCGAAGCGGTAGCCTCCCGGCGCCGTTTGCACGACCGCGGCATCACCGCGCCCCTCTTGAAGGCGATCCAGGAGCTGACCGGCATCTCCGCGGCCGACCAGGTGCTCGACGCCGGATGCGGCGATGGCTACTACCTCGGCTCACTCGCCCGCGAGACCGGATGCGCCGCTCACGGCATCGACATCTCCATTCCCGCCATCGACGCCGCCGCGCGTCGCTACCCGGCCTGCGAATGGATCGTCGCCAACGCCGACCGCCAGATTCCCTACGCCGATTCGAGCTTCTCCCTCGTCCTCTCCATCACCGCCCGCCGCAACGCTCCCGAGTTTCGCCGGGTTCTCCAGTCGTCCGGCCGCCTCCTCGTCGCCATCCCCGCTCCCGAAGACCTGATCGAACTCCGCGGCGCTGAACGCGACCGCATCGAAAGCACCGTTGATTCATTCCAGCCCCAATTCCGCCTTTTCTCCCAACATCGCGCGACCACTACGGCCGAACTCGATGCCGCCTCGGTCCAGGACATCCTGCTCTCCATCTACCGCCCCCTCCAGACTCATCCCCCCGCAGCCGGGCGCGTCACCTTCAGCCTCGATCTGCTCCTGTTCCAGCCTGTCGAAGCGCCTCCCGCTCAATTCCCCGTAGCATCCCGTTAAAGACGATATGGTGCAGCGGCACCACCGCGTACCAATACAACAGGCCGAAGAGTCCCCGCGGTTCGAATAGAGCCCGCTGCGTCAGCTCGCTGCTCCCCGGGCCCGTCTCCTGGATCACGAACTCCAACCGCGCCTCTCCCGGCAGCTTCATCTCCGCCCGCAACGCCAGCCAGCGATCCCGCTCAATCCCCACCACCCGCCAGAAGTCGAGCGCCTCCCCGTAGCCCACCGCCTCCGGATTCCGCCTCCCCCGCCGCAGGCCCGGGCCACCCACCAGCACGTCCATCCACCCGCGCAATTTCCAAAGCCAATCCGCCGCATACCAACCATGCCCGCCGCCCACTCGGCAAACCGCCCGGTACACGGCCCAGTCCGGCGCCGCCACCATCACCTTCCGTTCATCCCGAAAAACGGTCCCCCCGGCCCAGTCCGGATCGCCGGGAATCACCCCGGCCATCGACCAAGTCGTCTCCACATCCCGGGCCGCAATCTTCTTGAGCGCCGCCGCGATCGACTGCCGCACCGTTAATAACTCCTGCGGAATCAACGACACCAGCCGCTGCTCCCGGCAGATCACCGGATTCCGCAACCCCTCCGCCAGCGGCTTGGCAATCTCCTTGCTCAACGGCGTCACCAGGTGGATCCAGTAGGAACTCAATCGCGGAGAGAGAATCGGCAGCGGAATCACGTACCGCCGAGGCAGCCCCAGCGACTCCGCCATGGCGCGCATCAGTTCCCGATAGGTCAGCACCTCCGGTCCCCCGATATCGTACACCCCGCCAATCGTCTCCGGCACTGTCAACGCCCCTGTCAGGTAGCCGATCACGTTCCGAATGGCAATCGGCTGACAGCGGGTGGCCACCCACTTCGGCGTAATCATCACGGGAAGGCGTTCGACGAGATACCGCAAAATCTCAAACGAAGCCGACCCCGATCCGATGATCATCGCCGCCCGGAAAACTGTCACGGGAACCCCGCCGGCCCCCAGCGCCCCCTCCACGTCCCGCCGGGATTGCAAATGTTCGCTCAGCCCCTCCCCTGTCTCCCCTAGCCCCCCCAGATAGAGGATTCTCCGCACCCCGGCCGCAGCGCAGGCCTCCCCGAACGTCTCCGCCAAAAGAAGATCCTGGTGCGCATACTCCGCACTCGCCGACACCATCGAATGAACCAGATAGAACGCCGCCGAACAGCCATACAAGCTTTCCGTCAGCGCCGCAAGGTCCGTCAAATCGCTACGCAGAACCTGAACATCCGCACCCTTGGCCCACGGTCGGTCCGCCAGCTTCTCCGGACTGCGCACCAGGCACCGCACTGCGTAACCCAACTCCAACAGCCGCGGAGCCAGCCGTCCTCCCACGTATCCGGTAGCCCCGGCAATCGCGATCTGTTCTTTCGTTATCCCCACCGCATCCCACGCCATCCTATCTGAATCCGCCAGTCGGGGGGAACCTGCCGCCGGTACCGCCTACCCAGCCGCACAAAATGAATTAGCGCCCGCAAGCTCGGGACCTCCGCCAGATAGCGCCCGGCGGAACCCGTAACGTGTGCCTGGTGGCCGTCGTTTTCGATCCGCAGGTCTATTTCAACCACCCACTCAGTCACGGGCAGGCGTCGTCGCGCCGCTCGTGCGAATCCGCACCGTTCCGTTCACACGCCACAACGCATGCTCCGCCGTCGCCGAAGTCGAACTCGGCACGTGAATCTCCAGATTTTCAAAGGCGTAGGTGATTTCGGCGCCCCGGCCTGTCAGTTGGTCAAAAAGTCCGATCGCGAGCTCGGGCCAGGTTTTTGTGTCTTTAGCGGATTGTTCCATGCTCCCTAGGATGTCCGGCAGCCCGCATCGACACAATCATTTCTCCTGAACAACGCTGCAGATTCTTCGCTCGGGTTTCGAAGCCCCAGAAGGAGGAACTCGAGGCGCCCTCGCGATGCCAAATTCAGGAAATTGGGGAGGACTAAGAAAAATTTGCCGGTTCCCTGCCTGTACGACCTCGCACCACAGCTAGTGCGCAATTGATTCCAAAGGACTTCCTTTAGGTGGAAACCACCAGCTCAAAAACTGGCCGCGATGGCACCACGATTGCAACTTGTCGTTGCCATACATGGCAACCCCCAAACTGGGTATGTCGTTAGATCGTTCTGGGCGACCAATCGTTTCTCCCGTTCGGTGAGATTCTGGTCGCCGCCTATAAAGTTGATCCGCCGATGCGCCGATTCCCCTCAATTAAACCTCTCATCATTTTGACCCGATAGTGTTGCGGTGACCGCCCCAATCCGCTTCCGCCATCGCATTCGAATATTTCTCGCTCGAAGAAATGGAGTTCTTCATGCTATTTTCGCGTCCAGACTTCGCCTCCAGGCTAGATGCCTCATATCAGTTCGTGCTTCTCGCGCCGCTTGGCTGGAAGGGGCAGAATCAATTTGACAACATTAGGGTGGACGAAAAGGCTCACCAGCGTCTTCTCCATTCGTTACAAAGATTTCGTGGCCAAAGCTATTTAAAGGACGGTGCCCTGCGGAGCAGTGACCTCACTCTTGATGGCCGCCATCAGCAACCGATCGACCCGTATTGTTGGCATCTCATCACCCAAGGCGCTGCTGGGGAAGTGATGAGCTGCGCCCGCTACTACTCCCTGCCGCATCCGTGCTTCGAGACTACCCTGACGGCACGGTCGCGCCTAGCGAAAGAGCCAGCTTGGCAGTCCCAGGTTCGAGCTTTCGTCGAAAACTCAATCCGTATGGCCGTGGACCGCGGGGCCCAGTTTGGTGAGGTGGGCGGATGGTGCGTGGCCGAGTCAGCTCGCAAGACGTCGCACGCCCTGCGCAGCGTACTTGCCATGTACGCCCTGGGCGAGATTCTCGGAGGAACGGTAGGACTCAGCACCGCCACCACTCGTCATTCGTCGTCTTCCATCCTCCAGCGGATCGGAGCGCGCAAGGCAGACTGGCGGGGCCGACCCTTACCCACCTACTTTGAGCCCATGTTCGATTGCGATATGGAACTTCTCCAGTTCGATACGTCAAAGCCTGCGCCGAAATACTCCGCGCAAGTCGCGGCCTACCAGCACCAAATACGATCCAGCGTCCAGGTCCTCAGCTGTGCGGCCAGCGTTCCCACCTGCGCAGTTTCCTTACAGTCCCTCGCCGAGAGCCTGCAAGTTCATCAAGATTCGGTTCTCGTGCTACCGCAAAGTCTGCGGGCACGCAGCGCCATATTGGGCTAGGTGTTCCGACTTCCCTACGTCACGCGACCGCTAATGGTCAGCCCGAGGTACTGCCCTGCTTTCCTCTCGGACGCCTCTTTTTTGGCCGACTTTAGCCAAACCCTAGAGGTAAAACAACTTGCGCACACCTTAGCCGGCCTAGTACTAAAGCGTAATTCCAGTGGATAAATAGCCTAGGTGGTTGGCCCCAAAATTGATAACATCAGGGGTGTCGCCGCGGGATTTCTGTAAACTCCAGCGCATCGGAGTCCGGTTCAACCGCGCGGTAATCAAACGTTGGAAGGTGTATATGAAAAATCAATTTCTATCCGCAGTTTTCGCCTGCGGACTTTTATCCTCAGGTGCTTACGGGGCTACGATCGGAACCGGAGTGGTCAACCTCTCCGGTTCAGTCTCAGTTTCCGCAACTACTGTGGACTTCTTTGGCAATACCGCTTCGGGGTGCAGCACTCCTGGCGTAGGCGCCGCTGGCTGCTTTGCCGTGAATGTTCCGTTGACGGGTCCCTTCGATCCCGCTCTTGGCGGCCTAACCCCATTGACCATTGGTGGAACCATTAAGGACCTCATCAGCCCTCCGACGGCGATCAGCGGGAACACGTTTCTGAGCCAGTTCGTTGCGTTCAATAACGGAGTGTTCTTCGATCTCACCCGTATTGTTCCCGGTGGAGCTCCTACGTGTAATATTGCTCTTGCCAATAACGCCAACTACTCCTGCACCCCGGTCGGTCCTGGGGGCGTCACGTCTCCGTTCACGTTGACGAACTCTGCGGACGGCTCGAACGCCTCGGTGTTCTTCAACGTCCAGGTCGACGCGTATACGGGCAGCCCCTCGACGGGCACGACGCCCTATGTCGGAGCTTTCAGCACCCAATCCGCCGGCAGGAACGTCGCCTCGATCTTGATGGAAATTGGAAGCGGTGGGGCGGTCACGGCCGCTTATTCCGCCAACTTCCGGGGCGACAACCCTATCCCTGAACCCGGAACAGTCGCGCTGATCGCTATCGGACTGGTCGCCATCGGAGTAAGCCGGTTCCGGCGCAGTTCCGTCGGGACCGAGTAGTAGCGGTTGTAGACAGGCCGGTGCTGCACCCACCGGCGTGGTCTTCTATGCAAATTGAGCACTGGCCGTCCGCGCTGCGGGAATGGCAGACTGCGCTGGGCTCCGAAGCAGTAGAAACGGAGCCTGGCCAGCTGTCTGCCGCTGCGACCACCACTTTTTCCACCAAGCAGCTAATTCCTGCCATCCTCAGGCCTGCTTCCCGCGAGCAGGTCCAGGAATGTCTCCGGATCGCAAATCGCTACGGTGCAGCGGTGTATCCCGTAAGCAGCGGCAAGAACTGGGGTTACGGCTCAGGCGTCCCTCCGCGGAGCGGCTCCGCGCTGCTGGACCTCAGCCGCATGAACCGGATCGTCGATTTCAACGAAGAGCTGGCTTATGTTACCGTAGAGCCCGGCGTCACCCAGGAGCAACTCTTCGCCTACCTGAGTGAGAAGCGATCAGGCTTGTGGATGGACGCCACCGGGTCCTCGCCCCGCGCCAGCCTCATCGGCAACACTATGGAGCGCGGTTTCGGGCACACGCCTTATGGCGACCATTTCGCGCATGCGTGCGGCATGGAGATCGTTCTGCCCACGGGCGACTGCATCGAAACCGGATATCGCCGGTTTCCCAACGCCCAGACCGGCGCCCTCCACCGCTGGGGAGTCGGGCCCTCGCTCGACGGACTCTTTTCGCAGTCGAACTTTGGGGTAGTCACCCGCATGAGCATCTGGCTGATGCCCAAGCCGGCCCATTTCCAAGCCTTCTTTTTTCGGTGCGATCACGAGCAGCAATTGGGTCCAGTCATCGCCGCGCTAAATCGGCTACGCCTCGATGGCACCCTCCGCAGTACCGTGCACGTTGGGAACGACTACAAGGTTCTGTCTGGTCTGCAACAGTATCCCTGGGACGAGACCGCTGGAAGCACGCCGCTCACTGCCGCCAGCATGGAAGATTTCCGGCGCAAACGACAGATCGGCGTCTGGAACGGATCAGGCGGCCTTTATGGCACCAAAGCGCAGGTGGGCGAGGCTCGCCGCCTCCTCCGCGCTGCACTGAAGGTCAAGGTCAGCCGGTTGACTTTCGTCGACGACCGTATGCTCGGCCTTATGCGCCGGTATGCCAAACCGCTCCGCCTACTCTCGGGCTGGGACTTTTCAAAGACGCTGACGATTTTGGAGCCGGTCTTCGGCCTGCTGAAGGGCATCCCAACCGACCGTCCGCTCGAAAGCGCTTATTGGCGCAAACGCGGCCCGATTCCCGCGGACATGAACCCGGACCGGGACGGTTGCGGCCTGCTCTGGTTGGCGCCGATTCTGCCCGCGGATGGCAGGGACGTTACCCAAGCCCGGGCAGTGATCGAGGAGGTCCTCTTCGAGGCCGGCTTTGAGCCGATGATTTCGTTGACGCTCATCAACGGCCGGGCGATTGCTTGCATTATCTCGATCTCATTTGATCGAGAGATCCCGGGTGAGGATGAGCGGGCGATGAACTGTTACCTTCGGTTAGCGGATCGGATGCATAGCTTGGGCTACTACTCCTATCGTCTCGGTATACAGTCGATGGCTGAGATGGAAACGCCGGAGAGCTACCTGGAATTTCTACAGAAGCTAAAGAGCGCGGTCGACCCGCGGGGAGTTCTGGCTCCGGGGCGCTACGAGCCGGCGCTGCGAGCCAAGGGAGCTAGCTGATTCTCTTCATGCGGTACGCTCTCCGTGCTGGAAGCGCTAGAATCGAAGTGTTGTCGTAGCTTCGTAATTTCGATGCCCGGGTGGCGAAATCGGCAGACGCAACGGACTTAAAATCCGTTATCCTCACGGGTGTGCGGGTTCAAGTCCCGCCCCGGGCACCAGTTTACTCGAAAGGTTCGTTCCCCAACCGGCGCACGAACTCGTCCCGCTCCATGGACAATGCCGTGCCCTCCCCACCGCTCGTGGCGTATGAGGCATACCGCCAAGCCCAATCTGCCGTCTGCCGCCGGGCTGCCTTCGCCTTTTCCGGTTCACTCTCCTGCAAACGAATCCACCGGAGCCGATACATCTCCGCCGTCTGAATGGCGAAATGCAGCGAAGGAATCGATTCCTTCAACAGCCGTTCCGCCTCATCCAGCCGGTCCGCCCGCTCCAGTTGCACGGCCCGCCGCCACCACTCGGGCCCATCGATGGAAGAATTCAGCAGCTCTTCCGCCAGGGTGCCGGGCACTTCCACCTCCGTCTCGCCATACTCCACGCTCTTCAAAATCAGGTCCGCATAATTCGCCGCAAACCGCATCGAGTCCGGATCCGCCGTCACCCGCGCCCGTAGCATCCCCGAATCTTTCGCCCACGGCGTCAGCAGATGCACCTGCTCGACCGGCTCATCATTCACCACGATTCCTCGCACCGCAAGCGCCGACATTCCCCCTTCCTCCAGCCGCAGAAACTCCGGGTTCGGATGGCTGTCCATCGCCTCCGCCTGGATGTCGTCCAGAATCTGGCCGACGCCGCGCCCTTCCGTTCCAATCACGTTCAGGCTGATCTGAATCTTCCCTTCCGGATCCAGCACAATCGTCCGTTTCCCGTCATCGATCACATACCAGCCCAACGCCACCCGGATCACCGCGCCGAGCGCACCCGCCCCAAGTTTGGCCGTCTTGGCCTCCGCATCCGCTTCGAGCACATTCGGTACGAATCCCACGCCCTGCTCCCGCAGCCGCGCATTCATCGGATGCTCCGGATTCAGCGTCTCCAAATCATCCGACTTCGCATAACGCCCAAACTCCGATTCCGTGAATTGTTCGGGTTCTGGTTCCGCCGCCGCCACAGCCTCAAGCTCAGGCTCAACCGACGCCGGCATGATTCCCATGCCCGGCCCAACCGGCACATTCTGCCCCTGCGGTCTGGCCAACTCAAAACTTTGCAGCGCTCTCTGCCAAATCGACTCGAGCGGCGCGCTGATCTCCTCCGGCGCCATCAGGCCCAGTTGCATTAACCGCCCCCCGTCCTCAAAGAAGGCAAACCGCAGCTTCAGCCAAGTGCCCTCCTGCTCCTGCCGCCCCACCCCGGCCAGCCCCTGCAAATTTCCAATCGACACCGGACCGAACGCCGTCGGCCGGATGTCCTGCGAGCTCAGCAGGAACAAGCTCCAATCCTGCAGCGTTCCGTCTCCGAACGCAGGCCGGGCGGCCACCGTCAGCACCACCGCCGCCCAGGGCGCGGCAACCACCGCCAGTGGAAAGAACGCGGCAGGCGCACTGAAGTCCACGTCTTCCGCCGGCAACTCCATAACATTCCAGTCCCGTGGGACCTCAATTTGGCAGGCCAGATCAGCAACGCGTGCGGAGATTTCAAGAACAACAAAGTCGGTCGAGTCAGCCGTGGGTCTCACGATTCTAGCAATGACGAGTCAGCAAAAGAATCGCCAGAAGGGTGAGCCAAATCAGCCAATCAACGCCGGCGCCACCTGCCCATGGACGTCCGGCAAAGTCACATCGCGGCCGCCGAACCGATACGTCAACTTCGTATGGTCCAGCCCCAGCAGATGCAGAATCGTCGCGTGCAGATCATGCACCGTCATCACATTCTCCACCGCATGGTTCCCAATCTCGTCCGTCGCGCCATAAATCAATCCGGCCTTCGTCCCGCCCCCCGCCATCCAGATCGTAAACCCAAACGGATGATGATCGCGCCCGTCGCCGTTCCCCGTATCCGGCGTACGCCCAAACTCCCCCGCCCACAGCACCAGCGTGTCTTTCAATAACCCCCGCGACTTCAAATCCTTGATCAGCGCCGTCACCGCCTGGTCCGTTACCATCGCGTTCGTCTCGTGGCCCTCCCGCAGCTTATCGTGCTGGTCCCACGTGCCATTGTTCCCGCCATACAAGTTCGGCGGCGTAATCTCCACAAACCGAACCCCGGCCTCCACCAATCGCCGCGCCCGCAGACACTGCAGCCCATAAGCCTTCTTGTGCGGATTCGCCGCGTCCAACCCATACAGCCTCTTCGTCGCCTCGGTCTCCTGGTCGAGGTTCAACACATCCGGCGCCAGCGACTGCATCCGGTAAGCCATCTCAAAGTTGGCAATCGCCGCCTCCACCGCAGCGTCATTCGCCGTCGAAGCCAGAAACCGCTCATCCTGCGCCCGCAGCGCGGCCATCTTCGCGCTCTGCAACTCCGCCGGACCGGCCGGCACAATGTTGTCCACCGGAACTCCCGCTGCCCTCACCCCCATCGCCTGATGCGTCGCCGGCAGGAAGCCGTTCGAAAAGTTCTCCAACCCTCCCGGAGGATTGTCTCCATGATTTAGCAGCAAGTAACCCGGTAGATTCTTATTGCTGCTCCCTAGCCCATAATTCACCCAGGAACCCAAACTTGGAAAGCCGCCGAAGTTCCGCCCCGTGTGGAGGAAAATATTCGCCCGGGCATGCAGCGGAAATTCGCTCTTCATCGAACGAATCACCGTCAACTCGTCCGCCACCCCGGCGATGTGCGGAAAAATCTCGCTCACCGGCAACCCCGACTGACCATGCTGTTTGAAAGCCCAAGGCGACTTGAGCCATTTCCGCTTCGGCCCGGCCACATAACTCTCCAGCACCGCCGGCTTCCCATCCAACTCGGCTAACTTTGGCTTCGGGTCAAAGCTATCCATGTGGCCCACGCCGCCCGGCATGAAACAAAAAATGACGTTCTTGGCCTTGGGAGCAAAGTGCGGCGCGGCCTCGGCCAACATGGACTCCAATGCCAGATAGCCGAACCCGGTCGAAGCAGTACGAAGTAACTCACGGCGGCTAATCTTCATCGCAGATACAAAAACTCCTTCAGGTTGAAGAGCGTGTGCGCCACATCCGTCCAAACCGGTTCGCTGCCGAGCGCATCCTTCGCTCCGTGACGAGCCGCGAAGTCCAGCGCAAGCGCATGCCACGTCGACAACTCCGCCTCCGTCACCGGCCGACCCAGTCCACTTAGAAACATCCGCGCCACGCGCGCAGCAATTGTATCGTCCTTTTTCGCCGTCAACGACCTCGCCCAAACGGCCGCCTGATCCATCACGAAAGGATCGTTCAACATCGCCAGCGCCTGCGGAGGAACGTTCGTCACGTCCCGATTGCCTCGCGCCTGCAGCGGGCTCGGAAAGTCGAACAGCTCCAGAAAACGCGGACCCTCCATGCGCGTAATCTTCACATAGATGCTCCGCCGCCCGTTGCCATCCAGCGGGCCCTGAAACAGCCGCCGATGGTCCTGCGGTTCCCCGCGATGAGGTTGCACACTCGGACCATAAAGCGTCTCATCCAGGCGCCCGGAAACCGAAAGCAGCGTATCGCGCACCGCCTCGGCCTCCAACCGCCGCACCGGATAATGATGCAACAACGCATTGGCCGGATCCTTCGCCCGGGCCGCCGCGTCCGCCGAACTCGCCTGCCGGAAAGCGTCCGAAGTCAGCAACAGACGCAGCATCGTCTTGGTCGACCATCCCTGTTTCGCATAGCTCGTCGCCAAATAATCCAGCAACTCCGGATGCGTAGGCACCGCCCCATTGCGCCCAAAGTCATCCGTGCTGGCCACAATCCCCCGTCCAAAAACGTGGTGCCAAATCCGGTTCACCATCAGCCGGGCCGTCAGCGGATTCTCTCCGCTCGCCATCGCCTCCGCCAACTCCCGCCGCCCACTCCCACTCGGACCCACCGCCTTCAACTTCGCCGGCATCAAGGTCAGAAAATGGCGCGGCGCAATCGGCCCAGGATTCACGGCCGAACCCGCCAGGAAGATGGGGTGATCCGCACCCGGATCAAAGTCGCCCATGCTCGCGACCACCGTCGGCCCCGCCATCGCCGCCTCGGCCGCGCGGAAGCGATCCGTCAATCCCCGCAACTCCGGCGTCAGATTCCGCGAGTTCACCAGCACCCCGCTCTCCAGCAGCCAGTTCAGCCACGTCACATCCTCCGCTGTCGGCGTTCCCGACTGCCAAGCCTGCAATGCCCGCTGCACCACGGCCTGAAACCGTTCCGGCGTCGGCGCTTCCAGCAGCGCCTTCAGATGTCCCAGCGTCTCCTTCGGCGCGACATCTTCGTCGTGATACACCACCCGCGTAACGCCGAAATACGATCGCGGGCTCGCATCCACCGTCTTCTTAAACCGGCCCGGCCTCTCCGGCAGACGGGGATTATCCGTCTTCGTATTCAGCTCCAGGTACACCGGAAACTTCTTCGCGTCCTTGTTGACGACCTTCTCCCAGCGCAACTCCGGATGGTCGAGCAGTTCATGGCCTTCGCCAATTACGCAGTTATCAACGATCACTCGCCGCGCCGCAAACTTCCCGCCCAGCAACTGCAAGCTGACATATTTCTTATCCGCCGGCAGCAAGGGAGAGCGCAGCGTCCCGTTCCAGCGATCGGTCACCAGGTTGGTGAACAAGCCAGCCTGAAAGATCCCATCCACGGCCCCTCGTCCCTCCGTCGCCACCGCAAAATCGCCCGTCCGCGCCTGACCCGCTTGTAGGCCCAGCCCATCGACGCTCCATCCCGCCGGCAAGCCCTGGGTGAAGTCCGCTGCCGGAACAAACTTTTCGCGGTTGAACTGCTCCCGGGCCGCTGCCTCCTGAGCATAGGCCTCCGCCGAATTCGCAAACACCGCCAACGGGTCAGCCAGGTCCACCTTCTCCCGATCGAGCAGCCGGCTCCAGTGCTGGATCCGCGACGGGTCCAGCCCTTTGGCCAGCGCCGCGGCATCCTGTGAATCCTTCTTGTCGGCCAGAGCCGCCTTCAACTCCGCCGCCAGTTTCCCAGTACCAGCCATCCACGCGGACGCCAACTCCTTCCGGATCGCCGTCTTCAACTGATGTATCCCCGCCGCCGCCGGTGCCGCCGTCTCCAGCGTCCGGGCCACCGGCCGGGAGCTATTCAGAATGCCATAGAGAGCGTAATAGTCTTCCGTCGGAATCGGATCGATCTTATGGTCATGGCACCGCGCGCAGGAGACCGTTACGCCCTGGAAAGCCTTCGTCAAAGTATCGATCTGGTTGTCCACCACATCCGTGCGAAGCTCCCGAAACTGGTCGCAATTATCATGGCCCATCTCCCCCAGGCGATAGAACGCGGTCGCGAGCACAGACTCATTGCGGCCATCCACAATCCGCGGTTTCGCCACTAAGTCCCCCGCCACATGCTCCCGCACGAACTGGCTAAAGGGAACGTCCAGGTTGAAAGCGCGAATCAGGTAGTCCCGGTACCGCCACGCCCCCTGAATCTCGTAATTCCATTCGTAGCCGTAAGTCTCGGCATAGCGGACTACGTCCATCCAATGGCGTGCCCACCGCTCGCCGTAGCGGGGGGAAGCCAGCAGCGCATCGACATATGCCGGATAGGCCCGCGGGCTCTGGTCCTTCAAAAAGCGTTCCAGCAACTCCGGAGCAGGCGGCAGGCCGGTTACGACGTAGGCCGCTCGCCGCGCCAGCACCCGCTTCTCGGCGGGCTCAGACTTCGAAAGCCCGGCCGCGGCCCGCTTCGCGTCCAGAAAACGATCCACCGGATTCGCCGCCTTACCGGCCGGCGCCTCCCAACTCCGCACCGGCTGGTACGACCAATGCTCTTTCAGTAACTGGTCATAGAAGCCGGCCGCCGCGGGCTTGCCCCCGGCGGGCCAAGTCATCCCCGAGCGGATCCATTCTTCGAGCACCGCGATCTCGGCATCCGGCAACTTGTCGCCCATGGGCATCTTCGGCCCCAGATGCTTCACGGCCTTGATCAGCAGGCTGGCCTCTGGCTGACCCGGCACCGCCGCCGGACCATTCAAACCGCCCTTCAGGATCGACTCCCGGCCATCCAGCCGCAGAGCGGCAAACTGTTTCTGCGCCCCGTGGCAACTCTGGCACCTAGCTGCCAGCACGGGCCGCACCTTACGCTCAAAGAACTCAGCGTCTTCTGCCGCCGTCACCACCGACGCGATCGCAAGCGAAAATAGAATCCGCATCATGCATGCTGATTCTATCAAACGGCCGGCAATTGACTAACCTCGCAAGCCTCTATTGTGACTACCAGCCGAGTTGCTGATTTCATGTCAACTTGCGGATTCGATTCCCCACCGGCGTACGTGCCCATGCGAGGCAAGCACCACTTTCCTCGACCAGTTGGAGCCATACCAGCCCCGGTCGTGTTATGTGTTTACAACCGCCCCACCGCCCTGCGCCGGCGGAAATGCGCGCGCGCGTGAGCGGGACACCCC
>JBBQRA010000113.1:0-19138 GCA_038215275.1 Bryobacterales bacterium
AAACGATGGGGCGGAAGCAGCTTGAAATCCTCGGCCATGTGGTGCCGGTGTATGAGAAGTTCGCCGCGGCGGGCCAGATCGAAGTTTCGACCACGCCGTACTACCATCCAATCCTGCCGCTCCTTTGCGATTCCGACGTGGCCGGCGTTTCCCATCCCCACGTGCCGCTGCCCACTCGCTACCGTTATCCAGAGGACGCCAAGCATCAGCTTGTCACTGCCCGCGAGTATATGGAGAAGCGGCTGAACCTGAAGCCGAATGGCTTGTGGCCTTCGGAGGGGTCGGTTTCCGATGAGGCGCTGATGTTGGCCGCCGATTGTGGCTTCAAGTGGTTCGCGACCGACAACGGCGTACTGGCGCGCACGCTCGGGCGAGCCGCGGGCGCGGCGGAGACCTATCGGCCGTATCTTTGGGACCATCAGGGCCGGAAGCTGCATTGCCTGTTCCGGGATCACTATCTGAGCGACCTCGTTGGGTTCGTTTATTCGAAAATGGGTCCGGAAGAAGCGGCCGAACATTTCCTGGGCCGCATCCGCGAGAATTGCGACGGACGGGATTCACTGGTGCCGATCATCCTCGACGGCGAGAACGCTTGGGAGTATTTTCCGGAGAGCGGTCGTGAGTTTCTGCGCCAACTCTATGCGCGCATCGCCGCGGATCCGCAGATGGAGGCGGTCACCGTCAGCGAGGGAATCGAGCGGCATCCGGCGCAGACGATCGAACGGATCTTCCCGGGTTCGTGGATCAACGCGAACTTCGATATCTGGATTGGGGCCGAGGAAGACAACCGGGCGTGGGAGTATTTGCTGCGGGCGCGCGAGGCGTTCGACAAGCACAAGGACAACGTTTCCGCTCAGCAGCGGGCGCTGGCCTACGAAGAGATCCTGATCTCGGAAGGCAGCGACTGGTGCTGGTGGTATGGGCCGGAGCATGAGTCGGCCAACCGGATTGAGTTCGATCAGTTGTTCCGCGATCATCTGGCGAACGTCTACAGGGCACTCGATCTCGTTCCGCCGGATGAACTCTCGCGGCCGATTCTCCGCGCGTCGTTCGCCGAGCATCATTTTCGGCCCACCGGAAACATTGCGCCGACGGTGGACGGCGAGATCAGCAGCTACTTCGAATGGATGGGCGCCGGGGAGTACCGCGTTGACCAGCGGCAGGGCGCGATGCACGGTGGCCGCGTCGGCTTGCAGGAGCTGTTTTATGGCACCGACGGTAAGCATATCTACCTCCGTTTCGATTTCGATCCGCTGCCGGATTGCACACACTTGGAAGTGCGGGTGAAGTCCGAGCACGGGGAGGTCTCGCTGAAGGGTGGACAGCTCGCTGTGGGCCGTATTGTCGAGGCCGCGGTGAGTCTGAGTGACCTTAACATTCCGCCTGGCGAATTGGCACACGTTAAGGTTTCGCTCTGGCAATCGGGTCTGCCGCTCGAATCCCTGCCACGCCATGGCGCCTTTGAATTAGATACCCTAACCCACAAAGATTGGCTCTAACCACTTTATGACTGTTACTTGGCACGGCGTCTATCCGGCGCTCACAACGCAATATCATCCGGACCTTTCGGTGGACCTGGACGCCACTGCGGCGCACCTCGAGAAGATGATTGCCGCCGGGATTCATGGCGTCATCCTCCTCGGTAGCGTCGGCGAGAATACCGCTCACGAGTACGAGGAAAAGCTAACTATTCTCCGGGAGCTCAAGGGCGTCGTCAATGGCCGCATCCCTGTGCTCTCGGGTGTGGCGGAGAACACGACGATGTTCGCCTCCCGCTTCGCTCGCGACTGCGAGAAGATCGGCCTGGATGGGCTGATGGTGCTGCCGGCGATGATCTACAAAGCGGACCGCCGGGAGGCGATCGCGCATTTCCGGACCGTGGCGCAGGCGAGCGGCTTGCCGGTGATGATCTATAACAATCCGCCGGCCTACTACGTCGATATGCCGCCGGATGCATTCGTCGAACTCGCCGAGGAGCCGACGATTGTGGCGATCAAAGAGTCGTCGGACAACGTCCGACGGATTACGGATCTGCGCAATTCAGTCGGCCGGCGGTTCATTCTGTTCAGCGGGGTGGACGATCTGGTGCTGGAGAGCGCACTGCTCGGCGCGGAAGGCTGGGTGTCGGGCTTGGTTAACGCGTTCCCGGATGAGAACCGTGTGCTGTGGGAACTGGCCCAGCAGGGCCGATGGGCTGAGGCGCGAGAGCTGTACCAGTGGTACACGCCGCTGCTGCATCTCGATACGAAGATTAAACTGGTGCAGTACATCAAGCTTTGCATGGCCGAGGTGGGACTGGGTTCGGAACTGACCCGTCCGCCCCGCCTGCCCATCGCGGGCGCGGAGCGGGACGAAGTCTTGGGCATCATCCGGCACGCCCTGGCGACGAGGCCGGACCTCAGCCGTTATGTGGGCGATTGAAGTAGTCGATTCGCATACTGGCGGCGAGCCCACGCGGATCGTCGTGGCCGGGGGGCCGGACCTGGGCTCCGGGTCAATGGCGGAGCGATTGGGTTCGTTTCGTCAACAGCACGATCGGTTTCGTTCGGCAGTGGTGAATGAGCCGCGTGGCTCCGATGTGATGGTGGGTGCGCTGCTGTGCGAACCGGTGGACCCGGCCTGCGCGGCGGGCGTGATTTTCTTCAACAACGTCGGCTATCTCGGCATGTGCGGGCATGGCACGATCGGGCTAATCGTGACGCTGGCGCACCTGGGTCGCATTGGTGCGGGGGAACACCGGGTGGAGACTCCGGTGGGCGAGATCTCGGCGCGTTTGAATGAAGATGGGTCGGTGACGATTGCGAACGTACCCAGCTATCGCGCGGCGCAGGCCGTGATTCAAGTCCCGGGACTCGGGCCCGTGGCGGGCGATATTGCCTGGGGCGGAAACTGGTTTTTCCTTTCGCATCATCCCGGCCTGGGCAATATTGAATCGCTGACGGAGTATGCCTGGGCGATCCGGCAGGCCGTGAACACGCAGGGCTATCCGGAGGTGGACCACGTCGAGCTTTTCGACGGCAACCGAAACTTCGTGCTTTGTCCTGGAAAGGCTTACGACCGTTCCCCATGCGGGACAGGTACAAGCGCCAAGCTGGCCTGTTTGGCGGCCGATGGCCATCTGGCGCCCGGCGAGGTCTGGGTGCAGGAGAGCATCATTGGCAGCCGGTTCCAGGCGACCTATATGCACGACGGCGACCGCATTCTGCCCTCGATTACCGGCACGGCTTACATCACGGCGGAGGCGCGCCTTTTGATTGACGACCGCGATCCCTTCGCTTGGGGCTTGCCGCAGCCATGACCACCGACGTCCTAATCGCGGGCGCGGGGATCGTCGGCGCGGCGATTGCGGCGGCGTTCCGTGAGGCCGGCGGGAAGTGTCTGGTTGTCGAGCCGAAAATTGTCGGTGGCGGCGCGACGGCGGCAGGGATGGGCCACGTGGTTGTGATGGATGATTCGCCGGCGCAATTAGCGCTGACCGAATATTCCCGGCGCTTATGGGATGCGTTGCCGCTGCCGCCGAATGTGGAGCGGGAGCATCGGGGCACGCTGTGGGTAGCGGCGGATGCGGAGGAAATGGAGGAGGTGGCGCGGAAGCATGCGCTGTTTCCGTCCAGCGAAATTCTGGATGAACGGGCGTTGTATGAAGCCGAGCCGGAGCTGCGGCCGGGATTGGCGGGGGGCTTGCTCGTGCCCGGGGACAGCGTGCTCTATGCGCCGTGCGCGGCGGCTTGGCTGCTGCGGCTAAGTCCGGTGCGGTATACGGCGATCGAGTCCTTGACGGAGGACGGGGCACGGCTGGCCGATGGCACGATGGTGTCGGCGGGGCTGACGATTCTGGCTTGCGGCACCGGGATTACGCGATTGCTGCCGGCTTTACCGATAAAGCCGCGTAAGGGGCACTTGGCGATTACGGACCGCTATCCCGGATTTTTACGGCATCAGCTTGTGGAACTGGGCTATCTGAAGAGCGCGCATGGGCACTCGAATGAGAGTGTGGCGTTCAACGTGCAGCCGCGGTCGACGGGGCAAATTTTGATTGGCAGTTCGCGGCAGTATGGCGACGAGAGCCCGGACGTTCGGCCGGAGTTGTTGGCGCGGATGCTGCGGCGGACGGTGGAGTATATGCCGCGGCTGGTGGATCTGCAGGTAATCCGGGCGTGGACCGGCTTCCGCGCCGCGACGCCGGATAGCCTGCCGCTGATTGGTCCGGTGCGCGATCGCGTCTGGGTGGCTGCGGGGCATGAGGGGCTGGGGATTACGACGTCGTTGGGCACGGCGGCACTGCTGGTGGACCGGCTGCTGGGCGATACCCCGGCGATTGCCCCGGAGCCGTACCTGCCGGAGCGGTTTCCATGATCGCCGTGACGATCAATGGCCGGCGCGCGGATGTAGAACCGGGCACCACCGTGGCGGCGGCGGTGATGCGCGGACAGGCGGGCTTTCGCCGTTCGGTGACCGGGGAGCTACGCGGGCCGCTTTGTGGAATGGGGATCTGCATGGAGTGTCGCGTGACCTTGAACGGGCGGGCGCAGGAGCGGAGTTGTCAGGTGCTCTGCGCCGAGGGGATGGAGATTGCCACCGATGCCTAGCACGCTGGTGATCGGCGGTGGCCCGGCGGGACTGGCTGCGGCATGGGCCGCGGCGCAGACGGGCGATGCCGTGACCCTGCTGGACGATAACCCGGCGCTGGGCGGACAGATTTGGCGCGGGGAGATCCCGGCGCGGTACCGGCGATTTTTAGATCCGCGCATCACCGTACGGACCGGCGTGCAGATTCACTCGGCCACGCAACTACCGGCGGCGGATCGGATCATCCTGGCGACCGGAACGCGCGAACGATTCTTGCCGTTTCCTGGCTGGACCCTGCCGCATGTGTTGGGCGCGGGCGGGCTGCAAGCGATGGTGAAAAGCGGGTTGCCGATTGCGGGCAAGCGGGTGGTCGTCGCGGGCGCCGGGCCGCTGCTGCTCGCCGTAGGTGGGTACCTACGGAAGCGAGGGGCGAAGATCGTCTTGATTGCCGAGCAGGCGCCCCTGCAACGCGTGGCTCGATTTACGCGGAGTTTGTGGCGGGAGCCGGGAAAACTGCTGCAAGCCGCGCGATTGGGATGGGGACTGCGCTATCGGACCGATGCTTGGCCGTTGCGGGCCGATCCGGGGTCGGTGACCATTCAGGGCCACGGCGTGTTGCGGTGCGACTATCTGGCCTGTGGATTTGGTTTGGTTACCAATACGGAGCTGCCGGAGTTGCTGGGCTGCAAGGTGGAGGGTGGTGCGGTGATCACCGATTCGAAGCAACGCACGACCGTTCCGCATATCTACTTCGCCGGTGCGGGTAGCGTCGACCGGTCGATTCTGGAAGGGCAGATCGCCGGGTTTGATCTGGAGAGGGCACGGGCGCTATACCCGGCGCGGGACGCAGCCGTGCGGTTTGACCGGCGGATTGACGAGACGTTCCACCTTCGCGCGGAATTAAGCAATCTTGCCACGCCGGACACGATCGTCTGCCGCTGCGAGGATGTCCCATTCAGCGCCATCTGGCAGCAGCGGGATTGGCGGTCCGCGAAGCTGCAAACGCGGTGCGGCATGGGGCCGTGTCAAGGCCGCATCTGCGGGCCGGCGCTTGAGCATCTGTGCGGTTGGCCGGCGGCGTCGGTGCGTCCGCCGATCTTCCCGACACGGTTAGAGAACCTTCTCGATCTCCGGGATTAGCTCTTCGGCGGACATCTTGCCGGGGTGATACATGCGGACGATGCCAGCCTTGTCGACGAGCACGAGCGTCGGCGTGGTGGAAGACCCATAAAGCTTGAAGTTTTCGTTGCTCAAAGGGGTGGCGACCTTCAGCAGGTCAGGATAATATTGCGCCCGAACCTTTTCGATATAGGGAACTTCGACGGCGGGGCCGGCCTCATCGCCGTTGGCGACGTATCCGTAGGTTTGGGTCGGAGCGACAATCTGCAGCGCGGGGTACTTCGCTTTTAGCGCGGTCAGGATAGGACCCTGCTGCTTGCAGTCGCTGCACCAGTGCGCCCAAAAGAAGAGGACGGCGGGCTTGCCTTTCAACTGGGTCAGCGTCTGCATCTTCGGGCCGGTCAGGAAGCGCTTCAGGTCCAGCGCCGGAGCGGGCTTGCCGACCAGGCTGAGCAGATGGATGTTCTTTTGAATACGGGTGCGGATGGAGGTGTTGTAGTAAGTCTTCAGCTCTTGATTGAGCATGGCGAGCGACTCACTGAGGCGGCCGGTGCCGGCGAGCGTGTGCCCCTCCACTTCGATGGCCGCACCGAGGGCTAGAGGTAGGCTCGTTTCCGCATCCAGCGGGCGCTTCTTGAGTTCGGCCTGCACCAGCTTGCGGGTTTGTGCGGAATAGGCCGAGGCCTTGTCCCACAGTTTGTTGGCCTGCGCGCTGCGGCCGAGCCAGGAGTAGGCTTCGATGTACTCCGGCGTGATGCCCTTCTCTTTCTGGTAAGCAGTGAGGATCTTCTCGCCCGAGGCGAAATCCTTCGAGGCGAGAGCCCCGCGGACACCGGTAACCAACTGCGCGGGCGCCACCAGCGCAGCCGCCAACATCACCAGAACGAGACGCATCATACCCTTCAGGCTATCTCAGATTGCGCAGCCAGTGGATGGAGGCTTCGAGATCCTCCCGTTCCTTGGCGGCCGCGAGTTCCTTGGTTACGGCAGGGCGCGTGGGCATGGGCTTGCCCGTCTCGGCGATGGCGACGAAGCGGGCGAACTCCCAGGCGGGCATGCCGCGGAAGGCGTCCCAGAACTTGGGGTCGAGGTAGGGGAACGCCCGCGTGCCGGTGACGATGATTTCAAGCGATAGCGCCTTGCCGGGGCAAAGTTGGGCGAACTTCTTCACCCAGCCGCCGATGTCGACGTTGCCTTCGCCCATTCGGGTCCACTGCATCGCCGCGCCTTCGGGGGTGCGCCAAACGGCGGAGTCGCGGACATGACTGGTAAGGACGTAGGGCGCCAGCGTTTCGAGGGTGACGTGCGGGTCTTCAATGGCCCACGTGGGGTTGCCGGAGTCGATGCAGGCGCCCACGACCTCTTTGCCTGCCTCCTCGATCAGCATCTTCAATTCGCGCGCCTGCAGGTCGCCGCCGTGGTTTTCAACGGCGATGCGCTTGCCCGCGTCCATGGCGCGACGGCGCACGGCGCGGAGCGTTTTCACGGTGTTCTCGATGTTTTGAGCCAGCGGCGTCTTGCTCGCACGGTCGCGCCAGTCGCCCAGGACGCAACGAACGAGCGGGGCCTGGACGATCTTGGACGCCTCAATCATTTTGATCAACTGCTCTTCGGCAGTGCCCTGTGCGGCATCGAAGCGGACAGCCGTGGGGCAGATGGAGAGCATGCCGATTTCGAGCTCGATTCCGAGCCGCTTGGCGTGGTCCCGCACCTTCTCAAGATGCGCCTTTTCGAGGCCGCCTAGGAAGCGGATCTCCGAGAAATGAACCACCTTCGCGCCTCGCATGGCGCAGTAGTCCAGCAGTTCAAACGGGCTCCAGCCTTGATTCCGGAGACTAAATAGATCAATGCCGAATTTCATGGGAAATGCGCTACTTTGCGCCAACAGCGGTGCGGCGGCCAAGCCGGCCACGAAGGAACGTCGGGACACCATAAGCATTAGCCTCGCAAGAATCCAGCGATCTCGGCGATCCTTTCCACCGGCTGTTCCGGATGCAAACGATAATACAACCTTCCGGCCGATGCCGCACCGAGGCCGGCTAGCCAGGCGTCCGTATGTTCCGGTGAGCCTTCGACGCGGAGGAGGGCGCCGAACTGCCGGGCCGTCTCCTGCATCTCGCGTACTTCGGAGCCAGGTGCTGCGTCGCCGAGCCTGACGGTGACGGCCTGCACGGCCACTTCGTCGTCGCGCAAGCGGCGCAGGGCCACGCGGATCTCTTCCGCTGTAGTGGCTCCGTCGCCGGGCAGGTTGAGATTGATGTCCATCAAACGGGAGTCCTTCCGGGCGGTGATCGCCGTTGGCAGATCAGCCGCTTCGACACGCGTGACGCCGAGGGCACTGTAGCCTTCGCGCCAGCCATTGCGGGCGGCCGCCCAAGTCAGTTCCGGGGTGATCTCCATCTCGAAAGCGGCGACATTGCGGCCATACTTCCGGAGTACCGCGCGGAACTGGGCGAAGGCGGCGTCGGGCTCGCGAACGGCGGCGAGCAGCAGGGCCTGGTTGCCTTGCGGACGGGGCTGAATGGCGCGGTCGAGCCGTTCGGCATAGGTGGCGATGGCGTCGACGTTGGCTGGGCCAAAGGGAACTGCGTTGACAACAACTTCGACGCCAAAGGGCGTGCGCATGCGGCCAATGAGCGTGGGCTTCGGGAACAGCCCGCTGGCGGGGGAGGACTCCGGGGCGATATGGAGGAGCCACGGCTCCTTGGCATCCACGGCGACGTAGAACGTTTGCGGCGCAGCCGGGTCGGCGGCGAGTGACCAAGGGCGTGCCGTGAAGCTGGCCAGGCTGATGGCGCCGAGGCGCGCGGCGAGTTGATGACGGGCCGCGTCGCTCAGCGGCCCGCGGCCTGTCACCTGCAGGACGAGATCGGCCAAGGCGGCCGCGTCGGCGGCACGCACCGGCAAAGTCAGCGGAACGGGGTTCATAGCTGGAGAGTTTTCAGGTAGTCGCGGAAGGGTCCGCCGAGGTCGAAGCGCTTCATCGCAAACTCCACCGTGGCTTGCAGAAAGCCCAGCTTGTCGCCGGCATCGAAGCGCTTGCCTTCAAACTTGAAGCCATAGATGGGCCGGCTGCGGAGCAGATGCTTCAGCGCATCGGTCAACTGAATCTCGCCGCCCTTGCCGGGTTCAATCGACTCAATCGACGTGAAGATTTCGGGCGTCAGGATGTAGCGCCCGATAATCGCGAGGTTCGATGGAGCTTCATCGGCCTTAGGCTTCTCGACAAGGTTCCGGATCCGGAACAAGCGGCCGCTCACGCCCTGATGGTCGATGGGTTCGGCGTCCACTACGCCATAGGCTGAAATGTTCTCGCGGGGAACCTCCATCAGCGCCACAACGGAAGCGCCGTAGAACTCATACACATCGCTCATCTGGCGCAAGCACGGGATTTCGGCGTCGATGATATCGTCTGAAAGAACGACCGAAAACGGCTCGTTGCCAACCAACTCTTTCGCCCGGAGTACGGCGTGACCGAGGCCGAGCGCCTCTTTCTGCCGGACATAGCTGACGTCGATCATGTCGGAGATACTCCGCACTTGGTGCAACAGATCCTTCTTGCCCTTCGATTCCAGCAGGTGTTCGAGTTCGAAGCTGACGTCGAAGTGGTCTTCAATCGCGCTCTTGCCGCGTCCGGTTACGATGATGATATTGCTCATCCCGGAATGCATTGCCTCTTCAACGCCGTACTGAATCAGAGGCTTATCCACCAAGGGCAACATTTCTTTTGGCATGGCCTTGGTGGCGGGCAGGAATCGCGTCCCCAGTCCTGCGGCGGGGAACACTGCTTTGCGTGGTTTCGCAATCATTCGATTTTGATCTCCTCAACTCAGGTGCCGGGGCGTCCAATCAATTTGGCCGGTACTGGTACGGTCTACGTCGAAGTACCCACCAAAGTGCAATTGCATCCGGACACTTGGCCCCGCACACTATAGTAACTTCCCTGCGCATGGAGAAATCGGAACACTACATTTGGCGATCCCGTGAGGTTGCCCGCCTCCTCTCACTCGTCGAGTCGGAGCGGCGTTATTACGAGGATATTCTCACGATTCTGCCGGTTCCGGTGGCGATTGTGCGGGCCAGCGGCCAGTTCCTCTCGGCAAACAGGGCGTTTCTCCAGTCCCGGCAGATCACTATTGCGGAATTGAGCGCGTTGAATATGACTCGAGTGCTCCCAGGCGTGCCGGTGGTTCCTGGGGTCCACGAGGGTTGGGATCTGCTGCGAATTCAACGCTGGGACGATGAGGAATCGGATCTGGTGCTGGTGCAGCGGCCCTCGGCGGCGCTGCCGGCGCCAGACGCCGGAGTGGTGGAGTTTGCTCTGCAAGAGGCCGTAGCAGTGGCCACGGCTAAGCTGGCGGGCCGTTTTCTGCACGAAGCGAACAACCTGCTGATGGTGCTCTCCGGCTATGGGGAAGAGATCCTGGACGCGCTACCGCCGGGTAGCCCGTTGCGGGAAGACATGCGCGAAATTCTGCGTTCGACGGACCGGATCAAAGGCATGTCTACGCAGTTGCAATCGTTGGCTTCACCGCCAAAGGCCGTACGCACCTCCTTCGATGTCGTGGCCTTCCTGCGGAATTTTTCGGCACGGGAGCCGAGCGTCAGCGCGATCGGTTCGATGCCGGCCTGGGTAGTTACAGCCGACCGCGGCCATATGGAACAGGTTCTCTCGACTCTTGTGCGGTATGCGCAGCGTCCGCTGGTGGCGGAGGTGAAGGGTCCGGCGGGGGTAGTGATCTCTGGCTTTGCCCCCTCGCTGAAGGATGATCTCGAACTGCTAAGCCCGGCTGCGCGTGCGTCGAACGGCGCGCTCTCGGCTGTGCCGGCGCTGCTACTGGAGTCGCGCGTGCAGTGGCGGATCTTGCTGTCTGCGGAGGGCGCAAGCCTGCACCTGCGGTTTGCCCATGATGCGGTGGCCACGGGGCCGGCGAAGCGGATTCTGGTTGTCGACGATGAAGAAGGGATTCGGACGTTGGTCAGGAAGGTGCTCGAACGGCAGGGCTTCCAAGTGACCGAAGCCGAATCGGGTGATGCGGCTTTGGTCCTGCTGGAGCGTGACGGAGCACCGTACGACCTGCTG
Source organism: Bryobacterales bacterium (assembly GCA_038215275.1). Classification (GTDB taxonomy): domain Bacteria; phylum Acidobacteriota; class Terriglobia; order Bryobacterales; family Bryobacteraceae. The sequence continues at coordinate 10,772 of JBBQRA010000113.1, forward strand.
ATCAGCGACATGATGATGCCGGGGCTGGACGGCCGATCGTTGGCGACCCGGGTTTCAAAGATGCGGCCCGGAATTCGCATCCTATTTATATCCGGTTACACGGAGGACGCTGAAGTGCAGTCGGGCCGGATGGCGGCGGGGACGGCCTTTCTCGCTAAGCCCTTCCCCTACTCGGCTTTGGTCGATGCTGTAAGTCGACTACTGGCTTAGCACCACTCGCCGGTTAGTAATCTGCCACGGCTCAGTAAGCAGAAGCCGCAGCGCCTGACTATAGATGCGGTGTTCTTCGCGAAGAATGCGGGCGGAAAGAGTTTCGGGGGTATCGGCTTCTTCCACCGGCACGGCGGCTTGCAGGACGATTGGGCCGTGGTCGAGTTCTTCATCGACGAAGTGGACCGTGCAGCCGGTGACTTTAACGCCGTAGTCGAAAGCCTGATGCTGGGCGTCGAGCCCGGCGAAGGCGGGCAGGAGCGAAGGATGAATGTTCAGGATGCGCTGGGGGAACGTGCGGATGAATCCGGCACTGAGGATGCGCATGTAGCCGGCCAGGATCACCCACTCCACGTGGTGCTCTCGCAGGGCGGCGGCAAGACGTTGATCGTACTCCTCGCGATCAAATCCCTTCGAGGGCAACGCCACCGTCGTCAGGCCCCGTTCGCGCGCCGCCGCGAGGCCCCCGGCGTCGGGCCGGTTCGAGACCACGACCGCGATTTCGGCCGGAAGCTGACCCTGCTGAATTTGATCGGCGATCGCCAGGAAGTTCGAGCCCCGGCCGGAGAGGACGATCCCCAGCCGGGTCATATGTAGCGAACCCGGGCGCCGCGGCGCACCGGTACGACGGTTCCGATCTGGAAGTTCGGTTCGCCAACGCTCTTAAGCAGCGCCATGGCTTTGGCCGCTTGCTTCGAGCCGACGCAGAGGATCATGCCGACGCCGAGATTGAACGTCCGCCGGTAATCCTCATCGGGCACGTTGCCGAGTTCGCGCATGTGTTCAAAGAGCGCGGGCACGGTCCAGGTATTGAGCGCGATTTCGGCGCCGAGGCCCTTCGGAAGCATGCGGGGGGTGTTGTCGCTGATGCCGCCGCCGGTGATATGCGCGGCGCTTTTGAGCATTCTGGCCTTGAGGAGCGTCTGGATTGCTTTGAGGTAACTGCGGTGGACTTTGAGCAGAGCATCGGCGACGGTGCCGCCGAGAGCCTCAACGTGTTGGTCCGGGCGGTAGCCGGCCACGTCGAAGAGCAGCTTGCGGGCGAGCGAGTAGCCGTTGGTATGCAGGCCCGTCGAAGGCAGGCCGATCAGGATATCGCCGGCCTCGACCGTCTTTCCGTCCAGCATCTTGTCGCGTTCTACCGCACCCACGATGAAACCGGCCAGGTCGTATTCGCCCGGCAGATACATCCCGGGCATCTCGGCCGTCTCCCCGCCGATCAGCGCACAGCCGTTAGCCTTGCAGCCGCGGGCGATGCCTTTAACCACGTCGCCGGCGATCCGGGCCTCCAGCTTTCCTACCGCAAAGTAGTCGAGGAAGAAGAGGGGCACAGCGCCCTGCACGGCGATGTCGTTGACGCAGTGGTTGACGAGATCCTCGCCCACCGTGTCATGCCGGCCGGTGACGAAGGCGACCTTCAACTTGGTCCCCACCCCGTCCGCCGAGCTGATCAACACCGGTTTCTTCCAGCCCTGTAAGAGATAACCGGCGCCAAAGGAGCCGATATCCGTCTTCACGGAATCCGTGAACGTCTTGCGGGCGTGAGACCGGATCAACGCAACTGCGCGATCCGCCTCATCAATATCCACTCCCGCGTCTTTGTACTCGATCGGTTTCGAACTTGCCATGCTATACGAAAACCTCTAGGTTACCGTATACAGCCTATTCGATAAAACCTCTCCATGCATTCCCGCGTTCATCGCGCAGCATAATGCCGCAACCGTCCGAGACGCCCGAGATGGTTTTTCCGCTTTGGCTGGAGAATCTATAGCGCGTTATATTATCGCCTTGGGGTTCCGCCGTGCCGTTCCACTCAACACCGTATTCGTCCCGTAGTCGAACAAATTCGCCCGTACCGAATCCAAACAAGGTTCCGCCGCCGCGCACGTTCTCGAAGCGGTAGTAGCCGCTGGGAACGGAAGTCGCTCTATGGTTACGCCGGTAGATCATATCCGCATTCTCGCCGGATTCGGCGCAAACTGCTATGCGGCGAATCCCCCATCCGGCCCGAGGCGCCGCCTTAGACGATCTTGGGCCGGATCACGGCCACACCGATTGCCCCTAGTTCTGCCGCCAATCGATCGAACTGGTCGGCGCTCTCGTAGAGGCCGACGATAGCGCCCCCGGAACCAGCGAAATTTGCTGAGACGCCACAGTTGCGCGCTACATGAATCATTTCGAGATTGCCTGCGCCGATCTCGTAGAGCTTCGTACGCAGGTCGAAGTTGGCGTCAATCAATTCGTGGAGTTTCTTCCGGTCTCCCGCTAGCAAAGCAGTCCGTCCCTGTTCGGCGTAAGAGGCCCAAGTCTTCATGGCCTCCACGACGAGCGGCTCGCCGCGCCGCCACCTTTCCCGTACATTGTTGTGGAATAACTCCGTCCCTTCGCTGAGAGAGGTCCGGTAGGCGACATACAGCCGATCTAGTAGGGCGGGGTCCAATGACTCGTACTGTCCGTAGCCCTGATGCTTCATCAACTCTTGGTCGAAGTCCATATAAACGACACCGCCGAAGGCTTGAATCACGCGATCCTGCAGCCCGGCGCTAACACCCAGTTCCCGGGTTTCCGTTTCGAGGACCAAGTTGGCCTGAATAGGCACCGGTATCTCGATGGAGTAGTACTGCATCAAGGCGCGGAGGGCTGCGGTGATGATCGCGCTACTCCCGCCCATGCCCAGGCGGAGTGGCACGGTGGACTCGTACTCCAACGTGAAATTGCGCTCCGGCAAGTCAATTTGCTTTTCCTTGCAGTAGTCAAGAAAGCGCACGATCAGCGCCTGTACGATGCGAATCCCGCCATAGTAACCTCGCCAGCGCGTCGAACTGTAAAGGTCGTCCAGGCTGTCGAAGACAGGCAAATCGGTCTTGGCAGGTTTTATTTCCAGTCGCGCACTGGGATACAAGAGAACTCGCGCCCGGAAATTCCGCACCAATATTGAAATCGTTTTGCCGAAATAGCCGTCACTGGGGTTGCCGAGCAGGCCGGCCCGGGCGTATGCATAGGTCTCGATCATAGGGCTTCTCATGATCGCCTGACCTGCCCACTGGACGCAACCGTCCGGGCATACTGGATGAATATGCGCGCACTCTTACAGCGGGTTCTCCGGGCCGATATCACGGTGGATGGAGTGGTGACCGGGGCGATTGGGCCCGGTTTATTGGTGTTTTTGGGGGTTGGGCGAGGCGATACGGAAAGCGACGCCGACTACCTTGTCGACAAGATTCTGCACTTGCGCATCTTCCCCGATGAACAAGGTCGAATGAACCGTAACCTCCGAGAGACCTCGAACGCCTTACTCGTCGCCTCGCAGTTTACCCTTTTTGCCGAGACGAGAAAGGGACGGAGACCTTGCTTTGACTCCGCCGCTCCGGCCGACTTAGCTCGTTCGCTGTATGAGTATTTTCTGAAGAAAGCGGAAATGTCCGGCGCTAATGTGGAGGCCGGCGTTTTTCAAACCCATATGTCGGTTTCATTGGTCAACGACGGTCCGGTCACGATATTTATCAACTCCCTTGACAAATGCAAAGTGAAGGCTGACTCTAGTAACTAGAGTATGGCTAAAACAACTCTCCTTGTCGACAACATCACGCTCTACGAAGCGGCTCTAGAAGGTTTGGAGCTGCAGAAGCAGCGTGTTGAAGAACAGATCCGTCAGGTTCGCGCTGTCCTAGGCGGCCGGCGGGTCACTGCTACACAGTCGGAAGCTGCGCCCTCGGCGGCCTCGGCTGACAAAAAGAAGAAAGTTAAGGCTGCGCCTTCTGTCAAGAAGCCGCGTAAACGGACCCTCAGCGAAGAGGCCCGTCAACGCATCGCAGCAGCTCAAAAGAAGCGCTGGGAAACCTTCCGCGCTGCTCAGGGCAACTAAGTTTCCTCTCCCTAATTAACCCCTTTCAACCACGCGCCAGCGATAGCGCGAAGCTAGTTCAACCAGTAGACCGCTATCGCGAACGCGTCCTGCCTCTAAGAATACCCCCCTGTCCGCAATCGCCTCCGCAAAATCCATGTCATGCGTCGCCACCAACTTGGCTTGAGGCAACTCCCGCAACAGAGCGATGAGCTCCCGTTGTCCCGGCGGATCCAGAAACGTCGTGGGCTCGTCCAGCACCAATAACGCCGGCTCTAGAATGAGTACCCCGGCAATGGCCACCCGCTTTTTTTCTCCGGCGCTAAGCTGATACGGCGGCCGCTCCTCCAGTTTCCGGATACCCAACCTTTCAAGGATGGCGACCGCACGGCCGCGGGCCTCCTCCGGCCCCACGCCACGTTGCCTTAGCCCGAAGGCCACATCCTCCCAGACTGTGGGCATAAACAACTGGTCGTCCGAATCCTGAAAAATCAGGCCCACTCGTTCGCGGATCCGGCCCACTGTCGCATTCGTCAACAGCTCGCCCCCCACAGTAATTCGCCCTTCCCCCCGCAAGAGGCCATTCAAATGAAGCAGCAGCGTCGTCTTGCCCGACCCGTTCGCCCCAAGCAGGGCGACACTTTCCCCGGCAGCGATGGACAGGTCAACTCCATCCAGTGCCGCCCAACCGTTCGTATAACGATGGCGCAGTCCTTCCACTTGCAATACGGTCCCCACGCCTGTTTCTTCCACCATAAGCTGTCCTCTATTCTACTTGCGAGACAATAGGAACGTGATTCTTTCAATCGGTACGGACTTAGCTGAAGTACTACGAATCCGAGACGCGCACACGCGTTTCGGCGACCGCTTTCTTCAGCGCGTCTTCACCGCCGGAGAGATTGCTTACGCGCTGCGTAAGGCGAACAAACACGAACGGCTCGCCGCACGTTTTGCCGCGAAGGAAGCACTGATGAAGGCCATCGGCACGGGGCTTACGGGTGGCGTGTCGTGGAAAGATATTGAGGTGGTCAATCTGCCTTCCGGAAAACCAACCCTTCGATTGACCGGCCAAGCCGCCGTTCATGCCGAGCGACTCGGCACCCGTCACGTGCATCTTTCGCTGACGCATACGACCGCCATGGCGATGGCCGTCGTAATTCTCGAAAACTGACGACGTAACGCTAGTTGACCGCCGCGCCACTCTTCGCCGCAGGCCGCAGCTGCGCTTCTTCGAGGCGCTTGGCCTGCTGGAAGGTGTAGATCATGCGGTGGATGACGGTGAGGTTAGCCAGGATCGCGATAACCCACAACACGGGAGCCATCCTGTCAAACAAAGCTCCAATGATCAGCAGCACCACCCGTTCCGGCCGTTCCGCGAAGCCGACTTTGCACTGCGGAATCGTATTCTCAGCCCGCGCCCGCGTGTAGCTCACCATCACGGACCCGGTCATCACGACCGCGGTCAGCACCACGTAGAAATAGCGGTCAATCGAAGCGTAATAGACGAGCAGGCCCATTAAAAGAGCCAGATCCGAGTAGCGGTCGAGCACTGAATCGAAGAAGCCGCCGAACATGGTCACCTGATTCGTATGGCGCGCCACACGGCCATCCACCATGTCGAACAGCCCCGCGCCCAGCACGACCAACCCGCCCGCAAAGAACTCGCCGCGCCCCAGCAGCACCGCCGCGTAAACGTTAATCAGAAGGCCGATAAACGTCAGCATGTTCGGGTGGATCTTGGAGAGGGCAAGGCCCCGAACAATCAGAAGAATAACCTGATTGCAGGCTTGGCCTATGGCACGCGTGACTGTCATCGAAACCTAAGCCTCCAGCGTCTCACCGTGGATGGTGGTGATCCGCATGACTTCAAACTCCAGTGCGCCCCCCGGAACCTGGATTTTGATTTCCTCACCCACACGACGGTTCAGCAGTCCCCGGCCAATCGGTGAACTTGTCGAAACCATCCCCAGCTTGGCATCGGACTCTTCGCTGGTTACAAGGCGGTACTCAATCTCTACCGACTTCAGAATGTCATACACCAGCACGGTCGAACCAAAGCCCACACGGTCCCTGGGAACCTTGGTGAGATCGATCATCGACAGTTCTGCCAACCGCTGCTGCAACTGGCCAAGGCGGGCATTCACCATTCCCTGGCGTTCTTTGGCCGCGTGGTACTCAGCGTTTTCGCTAAGGTCACCAAGCTCCCGGGCACGCAGGATCTCCTTCGGCAACTCGTTGCGGAACTCATATTCGAGTGCCGTAATCTCTTCCAACAATCTTTTCTTCAGTGCTTCCATGGAGACAACTTCCGGTGACAATCGATCTCCCTCAGTATACCTGCCCAGCGGCACTCATAGACCGATGATGTAGGCCCGGGCCGTGGCCTCCCCGCAACGGATCAGAAACACATTTTCAACATCGCGTCCCGGCCCTAAGCGAACCGTTACCTTAACGAGGCCCGGAGCCAGTGCCTCCCGCCGTCGGACTTCCACCACTGTGCCGCCGCCTTCTTCCACCTTGACTTCGGGTTCCTGCGTCGTCGCCGCTAAGCCGATGGCGTCGGTCGTCAAAAACCACAGATCCACGCTGGAGTCGGCGTCGGCCTCAAACGGCGGATAGGGCAGGAACGTAATGTTCGCGGCTTCTGGACGCGGGACGCCATACCAGTATGGGATGCGGAGTACCTCCGGCCCGGTTTCGGCTTCGGCTTTGCGGAATATCACACGTCCGTAGTGGGCGCCCGCAGCCAACTCGCCCGGCCACGTGATCCGCACTTTGGTGACTCCTCCAGCGGCCAGGTCGAACTCGGCGGGCTCCACGGACGGTTGGCTGCCGCCGCCCGCATCCACTCGGACGGTGTAGCGTGCGCCCTCGGAACCGGTCTGTTGGATCGTGATGTCCTGCGCCGCCGGACCCGGTGCGCCCCCGGCGCCAAAACTCAACACGGCGGGCGCCACTATCAATTGGCTGTCCACCGCCTTCAGTAAGTCCAGCCTGCCAGCGCCGACCTGCTGCGGCGATCCCTCGGCTGCGTCGCCTGCTCCGGCTTGGGCTGTTGTATTGATCAGGAGCGAACGGTATTGATGGGGATTCAATCCTGGCCTGGCCTGCTTGAGCACCGCATAGGCTCCGGCGACCAGCGGAGCCGAGAAACTGGTTCCTTGAGCCACCAGGTAGCCGCTGGGGTCATAAACGCTACCAGCCGGTTCCGCCGTTCCCGCAGCGGTGCTGAGGAATTGGCCTACGGCGACCATGTCCGGCGAAATCCGGCCTTCCAGCGTGGGGCCGCGCGAGGAGAACGTGCTCAGCGCCGGGGATACCAGGGGGAATGGGACGGTAGGCGTGAATGTTAGCCGGACGTTCGTCTCCGGTGCTCCCTCCAGGCGAGTCTTCAAAAGCCGGCCCGTAGTAAAACCCACCATCAAAGCCGGCAGCGTGGCATCGTCCACCGCCATCATGAAGGGGAGTGGGTCCATCGCGTGGGTATACACCACCGCCGCAATGGCGCCCGCCGCTTCCGCATTCTTCAGCTTGGCGCTGAAGAAGCAGGTTCCGCGCAGAATCAGGGCGACGCCGCCGCGGAGCGAGTCGCCCGGAATCGGGTCGCATGCCAGGCCGGTTGGATCCGCCCCGCTGATATCCACGAGTCGTCCTCGTACCGGCTCCGTGGGACGTGTGCCCGTCGAGGCCACTGCGAGAAGATCTCCCAATCCCTCAACCGAGACCGCTTCCGCGAAAGCGCGGTCATTGCGGATGGCTCCTACGCTAATGCCCGCCCCGGCAACTGTCGGTGAGTCAACCGAGGCGATGTCGGGGCCTTCATTGCCAGCAGCCTTGATGACCATGACGCCCATCGCTACGGCGCGTTTGATGGCGTCTGCCATCGGGTCAATACCCTCCCGGTAGGGCGGGAAAAAGCCCAGGCTCATATTCACCACGTCCATGCCGTCCGATACCGCATCATCGAGTGCCTGCAGCAGAGCGGCCGAGCTCCCTTCGTCCCCGGTCACGCCTCCGAACACCCGGTATGCCCCCAGCCACGCGCCCGGGGCGGCGCCGGAAAGTTTTCCGAACCGGCTCTGGACGTGGCCGCCCGCGGCCACCATCGCGACCGCCGTGCCGTGACCCGCCCCGTCCACGATCGACTCCTCCGTCCGGTTTAACGAATCATAACTCCGCTGCACAATTACTTTGCCATTCGTCGCCTGCAGGAATTTTTCGCTGGAGACCTTCGGGAAGCCCGCGGGTGCGGTCAGGCCTTCCCCCGCGAAGGCCGGGTGCTTCGCGTCGATCCCCGTATCGATAATCCCGAT
>JBBQRA010000114.1:0-19020 GCA_038215275.1 Bryobacterales bacterium
GAGGCGGCGCCGGTGCCGCGTCCGCCGCAGCCCACGAGGCCAACTTTAATGGCCTTCGAGCCCTGGAGGGCGGTGAGGACGGCGGGGGCACCGAGGATAAGGGCTCCGGACTTCAGGAAGTCACGGCGAGGGTTCTGTTCCATATTCACTAGGATATACCCGCTGTTTCGCGGAGCGTTGGCTGGACACGGAAACTCGCTCACCTGATCTTGCGGTAGTTGCCCTCCGGCGCGCTGGCGCCGGCAGCCGGGAAAACTTCCCGAAGCAGTTCGCGTGTCAACTTGTCGATGGCCTCGCTGACGGCCGACCGGTTCTTGGATGGCGAACTGTCCTGCGTACCGGCAAAGGGGATATCGCCGTCCTGGCGAACCAGCTTGACGATCAAAGTCACTGACCGCTTGGTTTCTGTAGTCGAGAGGGCCTCCTCGCCTTTCGCTCCCATAGCCGCGAAGCCGCCACCTCCCCGCCCGTACGCGCCGCCCGCGGAGGCGACGCCCGTAGCCTCCCCCTCACTGCGTGATTTCAGGTCCGCCCTTTCGACGACGCTTCCTTTCAGCGTGTAGTCGGCTTTGGCGCAATTCTCTGTAACCCGTACGCGCTTGGTGCTCAGAAGAGCCGAAGCCAAGGCGTCTTCCGTCAGCGTGCTCAGGGTTTGCTCGCCCCGTATTTTGTCGACACAGATCATCGGCATCGCGGATGCGCTGGCGACCTGTAACAAAAGACCGGACAAGAGGAGTTCAACCATGGAGATGCTTCCTTGCCTCTTCGGACTCGTATTCGCATTTGATTCCCGAACGGGCCTCAACGATGGTGATTACCTTGGCGGGCAGACCTTTCGCCAGCTCCAGCACGACGCCCTGCTGTAAGTTCGCGTTATCTTTGTAGCCGATCGTGAGAAAGTGCTTCCGCTTCTTTGATAGAAGGAAGAGCGGATTCACCATGATAGCCACTCCAATTCGCCGGCCCGCTTTCTGGCCGTATTCGAGCGAAGAGACCCGGTCAAACGGGATGTCGAAGTTTCCCCTCCTGCACTGAAACTTCAAGCCGGCCTGCTGGTCAATCAGCAGCGAGCCTTCGGTGTTCTGGGGAATGTCAGTGATGGTGCCGCCGACATACTTGACGTCATCGCCGCGGACCGCGGCCAAGGCGGCCGGGGTAACAAACAGGAGTAAATTGCGTCTTGATACTTTCATGGTCTGGTATCGTCTTTACTGCGGTAAACCTTTAGCGGATCTCATCTAATCCGTTAATCACCTTCGGGGGATGCGAGGTTTATCCTCTCGCGCCACGCCCGTGAGTACACGACCGGCCAAGCCCGCAAGCCGGGGGTATACTGCTGGAAGAGTTATGGCAAAGAATTTTATGGATTTGACGGGCCGCGTGGCGGTCGTGATGGGCGGGACGTCGGGGATCGGCGCGGTGCTCGCGGTGGGATTGGCCGAGGCCGGGGCGACAGTGGTGCCGACGGGGCGGCGCGAGGCCGAACTGAACGCGGTCTGCAGCCAGATTGAGGCGCTGGGCGGCAAGACACTGCGGCAGATTTGCGACGTGCAGAAGCGGGAATCGATCGATGCCCTGCGCGACGCAGTGGTGGAGAAGTTTGGCCGGGTGGACATTCTGTTGAACGTCGCCGGGATGACCTTCCGCAAAAAGACCGTGCAGGTGGAAGAGGCCGAGTGGAACCGGCTGATGGACGTGAACGTGACCGGGACTCTGCGGGCCTGCCAAAGCTTCTATGAACCGCTGAAGGCGCACGGAACCGGTCGCGTGATCAACATCGCTTCGCTGAGTTCGTACGTCGGGCTGCTGGAAGTTACCGCCTATGCCACGTCGAAAGCCGCCGTGCTGCAGTTGACGCGGCAGTTGGCAGTCGAGTGGGCAACGGAAGGCATCAACGTGAATGCGATCGCGCCGGGCGTGTTCCGCACCGAATTGAACGCGGCGCTGCTCGACGGCACCGAGCGCGGCAAAGAGTTCCTGATGCGGACGCCGATGAAGCGTTTTGGACAGCGGCAGGAGTTGTTGGGCGCGGCTCTGCTGTTGGCTTCGGACGCGGCAAGCTACATTACCGGGCAGTGCATCGCGGTGGACGGTGGCTTCCTGGCGAGCGGCGTAAACCAGTAACGCCTAAGCGGTAAAGCAGTGCAGACGGCGGCCGGTGAGCGCGTATAGCTCACCAGCCGAGCCGAGGATGGGGCTGCCCATGAGCTGCTCGCCGGGCATGCGGCAGAGGGTGCGGGGCTCGCCTTCGGGGTTGAGGGCAACGATGGAATCGCCGATGGCGGTGAGCAGGTGGCCGTCGGTGGAGACGCTAGCGCCGGCGACGCGGGCGGGGGCTTCGTATTGCCAATCTAGCTGGCCGGCGGCGGTGTAGCAGAGGATGCGGTTGAGGGCGAGCAGATAGATGCGATGGTCGTAGCCGACGACGGGGGGACGTTGGAAGGCAGTGGCGCCGTCGGAAAGGGGCGTCGCCGCATACTCGCCGGTGGGGGCGATGATCCAGAGTTGCTGGCGGTTTTTTACGGCGCAGAGCAGGTAGGAGCGGCCCGTCTCGTCCAGGCTCAGGCCGTGCGGTGTCATGTCGATTTCCAAGCGACGTTGGGCGTTGAGGGAGAGGTCGAGAAACTCAAGGGCGCCAGGCCGGGCGAGCACGGGAAAATCCTCGTGCATGGCTACGTGGAGGGGAACATTCAGACCATCGCGGGTGGCGGTGGCTTGGCCGGCGGCGTCGAAGACCTGCAGGTAGACGACAACGGAGGGCTCGGGATTGTGCGGGCTCGCGGACTCATCGGAGCTCGCAACGAGGGTAACGCCATTGGGACGGCGGTGGAGGTAGGTCCGTTTGCTCGCGACCCCTCCGGCTGGAGACAGGTGGACTCCGGCGGCGGCGGAGGTAAGGTTGAACGAAGCAATGCGGCCGTGTCGGTCCGGGATGAGGAAGGCGTTGTTGCCGGGAAGGAGTTCGGCGTCCCGGCCGGTGGTGACTGCATGCGCGACAGGCTTCTGCTCAACAAAGAGCTGGTAAGCCGTTAGACCCAGAGCGAGGACAGACGCGCCGGAGGCGAGAACACCGGTGGGCTTGAGACCAGGATCGATGGCGACGTTCCAGGACGGGGCGAAAGGGCCGGGAGGGAGGGGACGGGTGAGCCGGGAGTTGAGACGTTCGTTGGCGTAGGGCCGGAGATAGCCGGAGGGAGCGCCGGGCGCTGCGGGGGTCAACGGAGGCAATGTTCCGGGGCGGGGAGTGACGAGTTTGACGGCGGTTTGATCGGTGAGCGAAGTCATGGATTTGGCCTTCGAGGGTTTGGGAGTCTGACAGGATCCGCCGCTGGAGCCGAATGCGGCGGCCAAGGCAAAGGAGTGAAAGCGGCGTCTATGCACTTGCCACGACCGTGGCCCCCGGAACGGCAGGCCGGACGACGCGAGACTGGACGAGGGCGTTCGTCAGACCAGTGGCCGGGTTGGCGAGCGCGCTGCAATCGATGCCGACCATGTCGGCGTACCATTTCCAGGCGTCGGCGGCCTGGAGTTGGGCGGCAGTAAGGTGAAGTGTGGTAGCGTTCTGCCACCCGGTGGCGCCGGCGGCGACGACGCGGAGGGTGAAGTGCCGGGGGTGGAGAGCATCGACGGCGTTAACCAGGGTGGTGTACGCCGCTTGATTAGCGGGATTGCCGATGCCGGTGCGATACCGGGTATTGGCGGCGGAGCCATCGTTGATGAAAGTTTCAACAAGCGTGCGGGGCATGAATTGGACGAGGCAGTTGGTGTAGTTGGCGGGGGCGAGGGCTCCGCTGAAGACAAACATCCGGTTCATGTTTGTGTCCACACTGATGAGAAAGTCTCGAATGGGGGCCGTGATGTCGGTATGGGCCGCAGCGGCCGGGAACTGGTAGGCGATTTTGACGAGGACGCAGAGGATGCCGTCGTAGGTCACGCCGGGCTTGATGCGAGTGGCGTAGGAGTCTTCGCCGAGCATGTAGAGATAGCTGTCGAAACGGCCGCGGGTACCGCCGGTGCGGCGGGAGTCGATGATTAGCGGGAAATAGGTGAAGGCGCGGCTGTTGTTGACGGCGGTGGGGTGGCCGGGGAGTTTGTACTGGAAAGCTCCGGACTCGATTTGCAGCGGAGTCGTCAAGACACGGCGGACCCATTCGGCGGAATGCCAAAAGAAGCGATTTTCGATATCGCGGGTGCCTTGCATCATCATGGCCCCGGAGACAACGGAGAAAGGGTCGCCCGGGACCTGACTGCCAAAGCCGGTATTTTCGTAGGAGCAGGCATTGGCGCTCCACATTTCGTTGTACTCGTCGGGCAGCGAGTAACCGTGACCGACTTCGTGGGCGGCGGTAAACCTTGCCGTGGCGGCGTCGGCCGATTCGTTGCCGGAGCTGAAGTTGCCGATGCCATCGAAGCCGTTCATGTTCGCTCGCGGGATATTCACGATGTTCAGCCGGAAGTGAGACCGAGGTTGAGGCATCTCCTGGCAATAGAGAAACGGTCTGCAACGGAAGGGCAGAGCGGCGGCGGTTTGCGGCTTGTAGAGGAAGTCGCCGGGGTTCGTTACCACGGCGGTGCCATCTGTGAGGGTTACGGTTTCGGGCCCGTTCCACCGCTTGGGAACGTTCTCCAGCATGGTCTTGATGTAGTTGGAGTTGTTAAACGGCGTGCCGTCCGGATTGGTGGCGGGCGGCGTTGTGAAGTCGAAGTGGAACCGAAAGAAGTTGAGATTGATTGCCAGTTCGTCAGCGCCGTCGACATCACAACAGCGGAGCAGGACCGTATCGTAGCGGCCGTAGAAGAACCCTGGATGGGAAGGGACCTGTGCCGTGTTCTCGTTGGAGAGCCCGGCGGGGAGGCAGGCGGTGCGGACGCGATGAATATCTTGGAAGCAGAAGGGCTGAATGGAGAAGAACGGCTGCGTGGTGGTGGTGGGACGAGGGTTGACGGGGTTGGTAGGGGGCTGGCCGGCGGCGACGGAATCCACCCACATATTCGCGGCACGGGCTCCGACAACCTCGTGGGTTCCCGTGTCCGGCGTCCGATCGGCAAAGGCTTCGTAGAGATTGCCATTGACGACCACGAGGCGCGTCCAATCAGCGTAATCGTGCACGTAGTACTTCACCGGCATCTTGACGTCGGAGTAGGGGAAGAAGGTCTTAGTGGCGTCCGCGCCCAGCTTCCAGACTCCCTGATCCTTGATATCGGCGTTGCCTGCGCCGGGCTGTTTGAACTGATGGAAGAAGATGAGGGCGAGTTCGTCGCCGCCGGCCGGATGCGGGGCGCCGGCGGCCTCGACGAGGATGATGTCATCGAGCGAGAAGGTGAGCGGCTTGGCGGCGTCCATGGAGGTGAGGACGTCAGCGTCAGTGAGCGTATCGTAGAACTTGTTGGTGGCGGCGCCGCGGGTGAAGTACTTGTTCGACTTCCAGAGCAAAGGCAGGTCGTAGAGCTTCATCCGGTTCGGGCCGGGGCCGCGCCGGGCCGCGTCGGCGACCGCTTCGAGGACGCGGGTGGTGGCATCCGTCGAGGAGATGAATGTGTTCGCGGGCTGCGTGAACTGGAGCAGCACCTTAGCCAGCGGACGGGCATCGGGGGACTTGTCGGCCTTCCGTTGCACGATCCAGGGCAGAGCCTGGGTTTGCATCGCGGGGTCGGCGACGTTGATAGACCAGTTGGAACGGGTGTCCGGATTCGGCACCACGCCACGGGCGGCGGAGCCGTCGCGGAAACCTTCGAGCAGGATGGGCGGAGCGCCGATGCGTTTGCCGCTGTGGGCGGCGTGGCCGAAGGCGCGATCGAAGAATTCGAGGCGGACGAACTGCCAGTGGGGGTCGAGTTGCATCTCCACCGGGGAGCCATCCGCGCCGAGGACGGCGGACGTAGGAGTGAGATTCTCGAAGCGAAACTCCGTCTTGTTGTAGAGCGGGTCTTCGACCTTATTCCAGTCGGACGTGGTGAGCGACCACTCCTGGGGGAGTTTGAAGACGTGATAGAAGTCCTTCATCGCGGCGTCGACATCGGCGGCGGCGAGCCAGCGATTTTTGTCCGCGTTCGTGGTGGCGGGAGTGGCGACGGCGATGTAGTGGTCGGGGTGCTTGAAGGCGAGGGTGAAGAAGCCTTTGGCGCGATCGAAATCAAAGATCAGCAGGCCATCAGTGAGGGTCTTTTCCTCCTGATCCCCGGCAGGGTTCAGCACCGTCACCGGGACATCTTTCGGGAACGGCTGAGGCTTGCCTTCGGGGTCGAGGTAGATGAGCTTCAGGAAGACACGAAGCTTACGGTCGTCGATCGGCACGGCAGGCCCTTCGCACGGTGAGCAGCCCACCATGCGGTCGTAGAAGCGGCAGGCGAACGTATCGCGTTCGACGACGTTCGTGCGGCGCTTGGCTTGAAACTGGCGGCGGGTGGCGGAGTCGGACCAGAAGCGTTTGAGGCATCCGGCGGTGCCTTCAGAGGCCCTGGGGCAGGGCCAGCGATCAATATTGATGCGGGCGCCGGCGCGAAACAGCAGCGCCATGACGCGACGGTTGATCGAGTTCTCGGCGTTCCGCCCGGTCTTGTCGGCGGCTTGCGACAGGCGGGTGTTCTCTTCGGCAGAGAACATCATCTGCGGATTAAATTCCGAGCAGCCCTGATAGTCGGCCTTGCCGCCGGGGTCCTCGCCGCGGCCGAGGAAGTCGGTCTTCTGCAGGGTGACGGGACAAAGAAAATCCATGTAGGCGCGGAAGAGCTTCGCGCGGGTGAGCGGGCCGGCGGCGCCATCGTCGGTGAGTTCGTTCTTCCGTTGGAAATCCTTGATGGCGTTCGTCGATTGCGTGGTAGCTGACCCGGACGTATTGCCGGGGTCAAAGCTGAGGGCTTGCAGCATCACCTGCAGGTGGTTCAGCTTCCAGTCGTCGCTGGTGCCGTCGGAATTGGAATAGAGGGCTTCCCAAATCGCGACGTCGCGGGTGGTGACGGCATACACGGCGCGGACGCGGCGCCCGGAGAGGACCTTGTTGTAGTTGTCGTCGCCGACCGGATCGGCGTGGCCAAACATGGTGAGCGGCGAGCCGGGCAGGGCACTCTTCAGCGTGGCGAGCTCTTGAAACTCGGGCTTCGCATCGGGTAGAACCATCGAGGAGTCGAACGCAAAACGAAGGTCTTCCAGTTTCCAACAGCCGACGGGGATAAGCTCCTCGCGGATCGTGTTCTTTTCCTTGCCGGTGGAGGGTGCGAGATGAATGGGCAGCACGCTCGCACTCGGCATGGAAGCGGCTTGGCCGCCATCGGTTTTTTTGTCGCCGTATCCCAAATGCCCGGTCTCCGAAGTTAGTGCGGGAAGCTGGACAAACGTTACTTCCGAATCAGGGTACTCTAAGTCGCCCCCCGAGCGGAAGCGGAGTCAGAACCGGCGGGCGAGTTCGTGTTTCCAACTGGCGGAGAGTTCAGGGAGCTCGCACAGTGCACGGGCCAAGGCGGCGTCGGACTTGTTGCCGTGCATCACTTCGTTGGCGCGGGCGACTGTCCAGCCGGGATGAGGCCGGGCCAGAAGGCTGAGCTTGTCGCCAGGAGAGACAGGGCCTTCTCTGAGCACGCGGCAGTACCAGCCGGTACGGCCGGTTTCGATCATCTGAACGACGAGATCAGGAATACCCCAGCGTTTGGCCTGCTTCCAGCAGGGCTGTCGGGGTTGGGAGATTTGAAGGACGAGGGTCTCGCCGACGCGCCAGGCATCGCCGACACAGACGATGGGTTCATCAAGGCCAATGAGGGTGAGGTTCTCGCCGAGCGCACCGCCCGACCAATCGGGGTTGCCCGTCTCCTGCCGCCAAAGCGGATACTGCGCGGCGGCGCCGGCCAGCACGGCCTTGTCAACGCCGCCATGGTTCTTCGTATTCGCGAACTCATCTCCAGTTAGGCCCAGGGCGTGGACCATAACCGGGCCTGCCACCTGATACTTATACGTCGCCGTAATCCAATCGCCAAGATCCTGCACTTGACCGATCTGGACAGACTCGACTTGCATCAGTACCCAGCGACCTCCGCCTTGGTCGACATGATGGGCGATAGGCCCAGCCGAAGGCGCGCGTCGTCCAGCATGGCCGCCGTGCGGGTGGCTCCGCACCGGGTGACACCAAGGGCTCGGACGGCGAGCAGGGCGTCGAGATCCCGGACACCGCCGGCTGCCTTCACCTGAACCTGCGGAGCGGCGTGTTTTCGCATCAAGATGAGATCGGCGTGGGTGGCGCCGGAGGGTGCGTAGCCAGTGGAGGTCTTCACCCAGTCGGCCCCGATCTCGCTGCAAATCTCACACAGACGGATTTTCTGGTCATCGTTGAGATAGGCGTTCTCGAAGATCACTTTCACTTTTTTCCCCGCGGCATGGGTTTCCTCCACGACGGTGCGGATGTCCTGAGCGACATAGTCCCAGTTGGCGGAAAGCACCTGACTCAGGTTGACCACCATATCCAGTTCTTCGCCGCCGTCGGCCAGGGCCTGCTTTGTTTCGGCGAGTTTGATGGCCGTCGTGTGGCCGCCGTGCGGGAAACCAATGGTGGTGCTCGCCTTCACAGCGGTCCCTTGCAAGAGCCCGGCGCAGCGCTGGAGGGCGTAGGGGAGAATACAAACGCGGGCTACGTCATAGTCCTTGGCGAGTTGTATACCCTGCTCGAGATTCGTGGCCGTGAGCGTGGGATTCAGGAGCGAATGATCGATCATCTTGGCGACATCAAGGTAGGTGAAGTTAGACATATTCGCTTACGTTAAGTCTAGCGAAGCAAGGGCAAGCGCGCCGAGGACGCCGGCCTTCTCTCCGAGCGCGGAGCGCTCCAGACGGACAGCATCCGGCGGAAACATGCGAACGCGGGCGGCCACCGTAGTCCGGACGGGGCCAAGCAACAGGTCGCCGAGGGAGGAGAGGCCTCCGCCGAAGACGACGAGGTCCGGGTGGAGAGCGCTGATCATATTGGCGACGGCGATGCCGAGGTACTCTCCGGCGCGGGCGAACAGCGGCTGGCATTCCGGGAGAGACGCCATCGCCGAAACCGTCACCGGTCGGCCGAGCAGGGCCGTGCCGGCCCGGGCGAGCGCTGGGCCGCTGACCAGGGTTTCGAGGCAGCCGCGGCTGCCGCAGTTGCAGGGTTCCCCGTAGGGCTCAATCGTCTGGTGGCCCAGCTCGCCCGCGGCACCGAAAGGGCCGAGGCGGAGGCGGCCATCAATGACTATGCCGCCTCCGACACCCGTGCCGAGCGTATAGAGGAGCATGTTTGGCGCGGAGTGGCCGAAGCGAAACTCTCCCAGCGTCGCGGTCCGGGCGTCATTGAGAATACGGACGGGGATGCCGAGCTCCGCGGCGAGACGGCCGGCCAGGGGCACGCCGCGCCACTGGGTGGCAAGATTGGGAAGGAACAGAACATCGCCGGTGATTCGGTCTACCAGACCCGGCACGCCGATGCCGAGGGCGGCGGGAGATCCGCCTAAAGCGCGGACGAGGCCGGCGAGCCGGGCAATGACATGGTCGGGGCCGCCATCGGCCTCGGTGGGGATGATTTGTTCAGCCACCAGCTCGCCGTCGGGTCGTCCGAGGGCTCCGGCGATCTTTGTACCACCCAGGTCGATGGCCGCGTAAAGCATCGGCTCCAGGATACCCTGTGATAGACTGAAGCTGAATTCTCATTCCTCAAGGGAGGTAACACCAATCCATGGGCTCGCTCGGCACTCAGGAGATGATTCTGATTTTCATCCTGGCCCTGCTGGTTTTCGGTCCTAAAAAGTTACCGGAATTGGGCAGGACAGTGGCGAAAGCGATGGGCGAATTCCGGCGGGCATCGTCGGAGTTGCGGTCCACGTTTGAGCGCGAAATGAACTCCTTGGAGCGGGATAACGGATCGATGAAGGAGCTGAACGAGCTCCGGGATGTAACGCGTGAGTTCCAGAACGAGATCACGAACTACGACGACTCGTCTTATTACGACTACGGGGAATCGACCCCGCAGTTGACAGATTCCACCGCAACCTCTTCATCCACGGTAAGCGCATCCGCACCTCAGGGCGCTGAACAGACCACAGTTGAGACACCGGCCGACATAACCGCCGAACCCATCCCGGAAACTCCGTTGGTGGTAAAGGCGGCCGAAGGCACCGTGTCGCAGAACCCAGTGGCTAGTTAATCCAAACCGTATATTATGTCATCGGAAGAGCAGAAGGGGCCCGTCCCCGAAAGTGAACTATTGCCGGTAGAACCGGAAAGCACACCGGTCGTGAAGACCGACGAGGACCCTTCTGCTTCCGAGGAGACCCACGTCTCGCATGAGCAAACTACGGATGCCGACCACGATTCCCATTATTATGATG
The DNA here is from genome assembly GCA_038215275.1 of Bryobacterales bacterium. Classification (GTDB taxonomy): domain Bacteria; phylum Acidobacteriota; class Terriglobia; order Bryobacterales; family Bryobacteraceae. The sequence goes on from JBBQRA010000114.1 coordinate 10,336, forward strand.
GGTATACGTACGATGACCCGTACTCGCAGGTAGACAATACCCCGGCCACGACCACGGCCGCAGCAGCCCCGCTGGTACCCGCTTCCTCAGGCGGCGGCACCACTCCACCTCCCTCCTCCACACCAGATGAAGAGGACGCAGACGACGACGGCATGCTCCGGATGAGCTTCCTCGAACACCTGGAAGAGTTGCGAAGCCGGTTGATCAAAGCGCTCGGCGGTGTCGCCGTGGCATTCCTGCTCTCGATGTTCTTCGCTAATGAGATTTGGAAAGCGATTTCCGACCCTGCCGCTGAAGCGCTCACGCGGCTGGGCTACCCCCCAACGCTGAAGCAGTTAAGCCCGACCGACGCCTTCACTGTCATCTGGATGAAGGTGCCACTGCTGACAGCGACCTTCCTTTCTTCCCCGTGGATCCTGTACCAGGTTTGGTCGTTTATCTCACCGGGCTTGTACAAGAAGGAACGCCGGTTCGCTGCCCCGTTTATCATTTGTACCGCCGGGTTGTTTGTGTTGGGCGGATTGTTCGCCTACTTCGTTGCATTCCGGTTCGGGCTGGAGTTCTTGCTCGGCATGGGCAAGGACATCAACGTGGAGCCGGCCATCAACCTGGTGGATTATTTTGATCTGTTTGTGAACGTTACACTCGGTATCGGCCTGGTGTTTGAGATGCCCGTGGCTGTCTTCTTCCTCACGTTCCTCCGGATTACGACGGCCAAGTTCCTGCTAGCCAATTCGCGGTATGCGATTCTGATCATCGTAATTCTGGCCGCCGTGGTTACCCCGACGCCGGACATCTTTAACCTGATGATTTTCTCCGTGCCGATGGTGTTCCTCTACTTCGTCGGTGTGTTTGCCAGCTATTTGCTGGAACTCCGCCGGAACGACGAGGGCTTCCCCTGGGCTTCGGTGTTGGTGATTGTAGCCTCCCTGTTGGCGGTTGTAGCGGGTCTTTTGTACCTCGCAGTTTCGCAGTATGGCTATAAACTGGGTCCGGCTTGGCCTTTCCTATTGCGTTGATTATCCCCCCCCCGATTAGTACTAACCCGTTCAAGAATAAGTACTTTCCTACCATGTAGATTCAGTTAATGCGGGTTATCCTGCTAGGGAATCGCCTTTGCCGCGGTGCACCCTGATGGACTTATATCAAGCAATCCAAGAGCTATACGAGGAGAAGCGCCGCCTCGACCAGGCCATTGCGGCGCTGGAGAGCCAGGGGATTGCGCCGGTACCGCCTCCGCGTCGCCGGGGCCGGAAGTCGATGAACGAAGAGGAGCGGAAGCAAGTCTCCGAACGGATGCGGAAATACTGGGAGAGCCGGCGGGAACCGGCCGACGGTTAGCGCTTAAAAAACCAGAGCCAGAAGTACTGTTGGCCAGCGCCGTGGCTGTAGCGAGGTTCGAATCCACAGCGCTCTGCCATTGCGTAGGCCTGTTCCCGGGAGAACGGCACGCCCAGCCAAGTGTCTCCAGGCGTGCTCTTTACGGTGACATCCCCTTGGACCTGGAACTTGAACAGGGCGCCGGGCCGGAGCAAGCGGGAGACTTCCCGCACATAGTTTTCAATCACTTCCCGGCTGGGGATGTGCTGGAAGACGATGGTGGAGAACGCGAAATCGAAATCGGCCACTGGAACGACGGTGAGGTCGGTTCCGTTGTTTTGATAAACGTAGGCGTGAGGGAAGTTTGCCAAAGCAGCGGTGGCTTGGGCTACCATTTCCGGGCTGATGTCGACGGCATGCACCTCGCCGAATAGACCGGCGAGCGCACGGGTCACTCGCGCGGCGCCGCACCCGATTTCCAGGACGCGCATCGCCTTCGGGTCTTTCCCCTGGCAGATGTTGGTCATGTCGGTGAGGATCTCTTCGGCCACCGTCCGCTCGCCGGATTGGAAGAACTCATCGTCGGTCCAATTCTTGTTTGCGGTATTGACGTAGTAGCGAGCGTTTTCGCGAGCGCGGGCGTCCCATTCGGCCCGCATTTTCGAGAGGATGTTTTCAGCCATCGGAAAAGTTTATTGTACCGTGCCCACGAGGCGCTTCTGTTTTGTATACTAGTAAAAGTCGCGTGGGCGACTAGCTCAGTTGGGAGAGCACCACGTTCGCATCGTGGGGGTCGTGGGTTCGAATCCCATGTCGTCCACCAAAATCCTCCTCCGGCATTTTCATGGTCCTTTCGGACATCGATATTAAACGCTACATGGCGGAGGGCAAGATCCGGATTGAACCGGAACTGCCAGCAGAACAGTATGGATCCTGTTCGGTAGATTTTCGTCTCGGCAACGAGTTCAGCGTTTTTGAGCATTCCCGCTTCGCCTTTATCGATCCCCGGGACCGGGGCGCGATTCAGGATATGATGCGGACCATTATCGTCCCTCCGGGCGAGCCTTTCATCCTGCAGCCACGAGATTTCTGCCTCGCGATCACGGAAGAGCGGCTTGACTTGGCCGACGACGTTCTTGGGCGCCTGGAAGGCCGTTCGAGTCTGGGCCGAATCGGCATCATCGTGCATGGTACAGCCGGGCTTTTTGATCCCGGTTGGACGGGGAAGGCGACGCTGGAACTTTCGAATCTGGGCCGCGTGCCGGTGGCGCTGTACCCGGGCATGCGCATCTGCTCCTTTACTTTTGAGCAGCTCACAACGCCAGTTTCGGTGCCGTACCGGGTCAAGCCGGGGAACAAGTATTCCGGTCAGACGAGCCCGTTGGCGTCGAGACTCTCGGGCGAAGTCAGCAAGATTAATGAGCCGCAATAGCACTTTTTTCTCATAGATATATACCACTGGCCGATATCCCCTTCAAGTGATGGGTTCTCCGCTAGAGCTGTTGATTTTCGTAGGGAGTAGTCTGCTGCTGCTGTTGGGCGGCCTAGGATACTCTCGGCTGCGGCGGCATCTCCTGGGTCAGACGAGACGATTAGAAGACGCTCTCGCCGCCGAGCGCAACGCCCGCGAACGCTATGGTGAGCTTTTCGCGAGCGCCAGCGACGTGATTCTTCAATTGAATCTGGATGGCCGCGTAGTGGCCGCCAATCGCGCGGCGGAACAGCTGCTGGCCAACAGCGGGGCGAGCCTTGAGAGCCAGTTTGTCGAAGAGATGTTCGTAACTGATGACCCCGGGTGGTACTTCGACACCATGGACGAGGTCCGGCGATCCGGCGCCGTCCGGGTGGAGCGGGAACTTTTGAGCCGGGAGGGCGAACGCCTTACGCTCGAATTGAATTGCCGAATGCGATTGGACCACGGCTTCGAGACCGGTCTACTGGCGATTGGCCGCGATATCACGCAACGGATCCGGCTGCAGCAGCAGATGGAGCGCGCGAGGCTCGCTGCGGAGTCAAACGCCCTAGCGAAGAGCATTTTTCTCGCCAACATGAGCCACGAGATCCGCACGCCGATGAACGGAATCCTCGGGATGACACAATTGCTGCTCGAAACGCCGCTCAATCTGGAGCAGCGCGATCAGGCATCGACCATTCAACACTCTGCTGAAGCACTCCTGGCAATTCTGAATGACATTTTGGACCTGAGCCGGATTGAGGCCGGCAAGCTGGAACTGGCGCAAGAGAGTTTCGACTTGCCCGCCGTATTCGAAGAAGTGATGGAACTACTCGCGCCCATCGCCCGGACTAAGGATCGGGAGTTTCTCTTTGAATTCCCGCCGAATCTGCCGGCGCACTACCTGGGAGACGCCGGGCGACTGCGGCAAGTCGTCCTGAATCTGGTGGGCAACGCGCTGAAGTTCACCGAGCAGGGGTTTGTAGAAATCCGAGTGACCGGTTTGCCGAATGAGCTGTACTGTGAACTGTTGATTGAAGTGGAAGACTCCGGAATCGGCATGACGAACGCGCAAGCGGCGCGGATGTTCCAGCCGTTTGAACAGGCGGAGCCGGGGACACAGCGGCAGTTTGGGGGCACCGGCCTAGGGTTGGCGTTGTCGAAAAAGATTGTCGATGCGATGGGCGGGGAGATCGGTGTCCGCAGTTCGCCAGGGGAAGGGTCTGTTTTCTGGGTGATCCTCCGGCTTGGCGTAGACCGCGCAGCGCGGACGGAGTTCGTTCCCCGGCTCGCCGGTGTGCGGGTTTGGTGGAATATCGAGTCGCCGCGGCTGGAAAGGATGATTGGGCGCTACCTTGCCGCCCACGGAGCCATTCCCACGGAAGTGGCGCCAGAACTCTGGATTGCCGATCTGCCCGTGATCCCGGCGCCAGGGCTCCGGAGTGCGCGACGGTTGCTGTTGAGCCGAGACCCGAGTCCCAGGGTTGGGCCAGAAGCGGAGCGCCTGGGTTTTCAAGCGTGGCTCCGTCAACCCGTGCGACAGCGGGAACTCATCGAGACGCTGGAAGCTCTTCGGCTCCGTGGGCTCGAGACGATTCTGGGCCCGGGCGTGTTGCGGCGGCAAAGCGAGTTCGTACCAATCCCGGCTACGCTCAACGGCCTGCGCGTTCTGTTGGCCGAAGATAATCGCGTGAATCAGAAGGTCGTCATCGGCATTCTGAAGCGCACCGGCTGCACGTTTGCGGTAGTGGAGAATGGCGCGCTTGCGCTGGAGGCCATGCAGCAGAGCGAGTTCGACGTGGTATTGATGGATTGCCACATGCCGGTGATGGATGGCTTTACGGCCGCCCGGTTGATCCGCAATCTCGATAGTCCCGCAGGCAGTGTCCCAATCGTGGCGCTGACGGCCGGGGCTCTGGCAGAGGACCGGGACCGGTGCGGCGAAGCCGGCATGAATCATTTCCTAGCCAAACCATTCCGGGCAGAGGACCTGTTGAATCTGCTGACGGCGCTGCAAGGTTGCCCCAGTCCGGACGCCTCGCCCAGTCAGGTCGCTTTGCGATGATCGGGGGATGCCCTATATCAATCTTCAGATCACCCAAGGCGCTACGCGGGAACAGAAGGCCCGCATTGTCTCCGAGTTCACCGATACTTTGGTGCGCGTCTTGAACAAGCGGCCCGAGCACACCCATATCGTGATCCAAGAGATCGCCGAAGAGAACTGGGGCTTTGCCGGGATTCTCACTGACGCTTACAGGAAGTCCCAGGGCTAGCCCGATTGCTATGCACGGCGGCCGGGCATATGATATGGCCCATGAAACTTTTCTTGGCCGTGCTGCCGCTGCTCACTTGGTCCGCGAACGCACAGGAACATGCGGGCTGGTATCCGCACGAGGGCAGCAGGCTCGAATACCGTGTCGGCATCCGCTTTGGTGAGGAGCCGGACACGATGCCCGATGGCTGGAAGTTTGGCCGCGTCTCCGCTGTCGCCGTCGACGCGGCCGGCGAGGTCTATGTTTACCAGCGAGGGAAGAACGCGGATCCCATTGTTGTCTTCGACGCCAAGGGCAAGTATCTGCGCTCCTGGGGGAAAGGCCTCTTCGGCAATCCGCATGGCTTGCGGGTGGATCCGACGGGGAAAATCTGGGTGACCGACAATGGCGACCACCAGGTGATGCGCTTCTCCCGCGACGGCACGTTGGAGTTGACCCTTGGAATCAAGAAGCAACCGGGCACCACTCCCGAGACGTTCAACCGGCCCACGGATGTCGCTTTCTCCCCGGATGGGCGACACGTCTACGTCAGCGATGGCTACGGCAACGCCCGTGTCGTGCGCTTCTCCTACGAGGGCAAGTACGAACTCTCCTGGGGAACGCCCGGCAAGGGTCCGGGGCAGTTCAACACGGTGCACAATCTCGCCGTTGACAGCGCCGGCGATGTCTACGTCAGCGATCGCGAGAATAACCGCATCCAGATCTTCTCGGCCGATGGCAAGTTCCGCCGCATGTGGAAGCACCTGGGAGCGACGCAGGGCATCTTCATCACGCCGAAGGACGAAGTGTGGGTGGTCACCCACCGCGACAATATCGAGAACCTGACCTACGACACCCTGGCCGGCCGCATCATGCGCGTCGACCGGAAGTCGGGCAAGATCCTCGGCGCGATGGAGTCGCCCGGCCATTGGATTTGCGTCACGCCGGACAACCTGATCTTTATCGGCAGCCTCACCGGCAACGTCTTCCGTTGGTACCCCGGCTGGTTGACCAAGGGGCTCGGCCCGGACGAGGGGCTCACCCCGGGAAGGTAGCGAGGTCTACGGCTGCGGCCAGCCGCCAGCCAATGCCTTGAACAGCGCTACCGACTCGACAAACGCTTGCGTGCGCGCGGAGGAGCGTTGATAGTCGGCATCGAGCGCCGCCCGTTCGGCATCGAGAACTGCCAGAAAATCGGTCAGGCCGGACCGCTGCAGGTCCGCCGCAAGATCAAGCGAACGCCGCGCGGAATCGACAGCCTCCCCCAGTTTCGCCTCCCGCTCCTGCTGCCGTTGCACCGCAGCCAGCGCATTCGCCGCCTCTTCAAGCGCCGCGACGATCTCCTGCCGATAGGCCAAGCGCTCCTGCTCCACACGAGCTTCCTGCGCGGCAATACTTGCCTTGATGCGGCCAGTATTGAAGATCGGAAGCTGCACCTGCGGGCCCAGATTAAAGAAGTTGCCCCCGCCAAACGAGATATTGCTGAGAGCGGTGCCCTGCCGGCCAACCAGACCGTTCAGCGTGATCTTTGGATAAAGATCCGTGCGGGCCTGCTTCAGCCGGGCTAGCGCGGCGGTCAATCGCGCTTCGGCCGCTCGCACGTCCGGGCGGCGCTTGAGCAACTCGCTCGAATAGGTCCCCGTCACGTTGGGCATGGAGGGGGCCGGAGCCGGGGCGACTTGGTAGGCGGCGTCCTCCGTCAAAAGCGCGAGCCGATGACGATGCGCAGCGAGTTCGCTTTCGAGCAACGGCACGCCCGCTTCAGTCGTCGCCAGCAGCGCGCGCTGCCGCTCGATATCCAATTGCGAGGCGAGCCCCGCGCGGGTTCGCTCTTCCGTTAGCCCCAGTAGATCTTTCTGCGCGGCGATGTTCCGGCGGGTAATCGCCAAGCGCTCTTCAATGCCGCGTAGCTCGAGGTAATAGCGAGCGGCCTCAGCGGTGACTGTGATGAGCAGATCCTCTCGCCGCTCCTGCGCCGCCAGCACGTCCGCACGCGCCGCCGCCAGACCCGCTCGGTTCGATCCGAACAGATCCATCTCCCACCTCATATCGAGCCCGGCCTGCAGAATGCCCGCCTCAAACGGAGCGACGAACGATCCCGTGGGCTGCTGGCCGGATGGCGTTGGGATCCGCGCTACTCCTTGCGTGAAGCCGCCTCGCAACCGCTGGCCGCCCCCGGTCAGGTTGATCTCCGGGCCTAATTTGCTCCGCGATTGCCCCGTCACCGCGCGGGCTTCGGCGATGCGCTCCGCCGCCGTCAGCAAATCGAGGTTCCGCGTGGCCACCGCCTCAACCAAACGGTTGAGTTCGGGATCCTGATAAACAGTCCACCAATTCGCCGGGTCTATGGCGAAGGCGCAGAAAAATAGCGTCGAGAGCATCTTAGTGCGCCTCTTCCTGGGCCTTAATCGAAAGGTCCATCTGCTGCCCCGGGTAAAGCGGCGCCCCTTTGGGCAGCGCATAGATCGCCTGTAGTACACGGGTGTCCACCCGCTCCGTCGCGTCACCCGTCAGATTCTTTTTCGGCACGACATACGGCTCCACTCGAACGAAGGTCAAGCTATACGTGAGTTGTGAGTTGCCGCGGACCGACGCATTGGCCTCCGTTCCCGGAGCAAATCTCCAGGCCTCGTTTTCATCGATGTCAGCCCGCAGATGCAGTTGGTCGACGAGGCCCATCAGAATCAATGGCTGAGCCAGCGTGCCAGTCGCCGCATACTCGCCCGGCCGCACTTTGCACTGCAAAATCTTTCCCCCGATGGGAGCCGTCACCCGGAGCCTCTGCAGGTCCGTTTGAATCCGCGCCACCTGCGCCTGAGCCTGCCGAAGCTCGGCCCGGGCCACTTCCAGGTCCGGCTTCCACGTGCCGGCCAGCAGGAGTTTCATGTTCGATTCGGCCTGCCGCGCCCGCGCCGCCGCGCTCTCGACAGCCCGGCGCCGCCGCAGCAGATCTTCTTGTTTGATCGCACGCGGGTCCTTCACTGACTCCATCAGCCGAAGCTGCAAAGCGGCATCTTCAAGCTGCGCCTTGGCCTCATCAATCCGCGACTGCGCCGGCGGAATCTCCTCCGGCCGCGGAGAGGCTTCCAGCTTGGCCAACTTCGACTGCGCCAACGCGAAAGCCGACTCCCGCAAGGTCAACTCCGCGAGCAAATCCCGGTCGTCGAGCGAAAAGAGCAGTTGACCGGCCTCCACGGATTCTCCCGCCTTCACCTCGACTCGCGTCACCATGCCCGGCACCGGAGGGCTGACCGCAATATTTTCACCTGCCGCCTCCACCAGCCCGACGGCGCCCAATTGATTGGAGTAAGCAGCCACCGGCGGCGGAAAAGGTGGTTCCGCATAGACCACCTTCGGCGTGGCGCGGTTTGTTGAGATGATGGCAAACGCGAGAGCAAGTATGGCGAGCGCTGGCATTCCATAGCGGACTAACATGGTAAGGCTCCTGGGTTGATTTCAATCTTGTCCACCAGACCGTCGTTCATGTGAGCGATCCGGCCGGCAAAGGGAAAAATGCGGCTATCGTGCGTCACGACCAACACGGCGCGTCCCGGACGCACGGCCACCTTCCGCAGCAACTCCATCACGTGATGGCCAGTTTCGGCGTCGAGCGAGGACGTAGGTTCGTCGCAGACGATGAGTTCGGGCTCATGAATCAGC
>JBBQRA010000115.1:0-18767 GCA_038215275.1 Bryobacterales bacterium
CAATGCCGATAGCCGGCAGAATCCAGAGCGTGCGCCCATCTACGCTTTCAACTTCGCGAACGGCAAAATGAGCAGCCAGCCGGTGCAGCGTTTCGAAGAGACCATCCCGTTGACCAAGATTCTATGGGCCGGCCTTGTGCATCACCCCAAGAACGGCAAGCTCTACGCGGCGAATCGCGGCACCGGCAACGAGCCGGGGCACTTGGTAGTGTTCGAATCGGCCACCGGGAAGCTGCTGAAGCGAATCCAGACGCAGATCAATCCTTACGATGTCGTGCTGTCAACCGATGGCAAGACCCTCTATGTTTCAAACTGGGCCAGCGCTTCGGTTTCCGTAATCGACGTCGCCACCGAGAAGGTGATAAGGACGGTCGATGTCGATACGAACCCGAACGATCTCTTGCTGGCTTCCGACGGCCGCCTCTTCGTCTCGTGCGCCAACAAGAATAGCGTGATGGTGATCGACACGGCCAAACTGCGGCCCACGGAGCGAATAAACGTCGGCATCACGGCGCTGGCGCCGGAAGGCTCAACGCCGAATGCACTCGCGTTCGACGATGCCAACAAGATGTTGTTCGTGGCGAACGCGGACAACAACGCCGTGGCCGTAATCAACGTGAAGGAGCCGGGCGAAAGCGCCATTCTGGGATTCATTCCAGCGGGCTGGTATCCATCGGCGCTGGCCTATCTGCCGGCCGCGAATCAGTTGATCATTGGCAACGCCAAAGGGTTGGGTGGCTACCCGAACGTCACGGGCCCCACCAGTCCGCTGCGGAAAGCCGGCATGCCGGAAGACACTGTCCGCAGCCTGCAGAAGGGCTCCATCCATCGCGTGGACCTGAAGAATTTGAAGAACGAGTTGGGCAAGTATACGGCCCAGGTGCTGTCGAACATTCCTTACCGGGACGAGCAGTTGACGCGGGCCGCCGCGCCGAAAGAACCCTCCATCGTGCCGGCCGAAGTCGGCGTAGGATCGCCGATTGAACACGTCATCTACATCATCAAGGAAAACCGGACTTACGATCAGGTGCTCGGCGACCTGAAGCAGGGCAACGGCGACCCACGGCTGACGATTTTCGGATGGAACGTCACACCGAATCATCACAAACTGGCCGAAGAGTTCGCGCTGTTCGACAATCTGTTCTGTGACGGCGAGGTCAGCGTCGATGGCCACTCCTGGTCGAACGCCGCCTACGCCACCGACTTCAATGAGAAGCTGTGGCCCATTACCTATGGCGGCCACTCGAAGGCGGGCATTTCGAACGCCTATGCGCCCAGCGCTGGGAACTTGTGGGATGTCGCCAAGGCCAAGGGGTTAACTTATCGCAGCTACGGCGAATACGCCACGCGGTCAAGCGACGGGACGACCATGCAGGCGGCTCCTGGCGTAGGGAACCTGTTCGGCCACGTCTCGCCGAAGTTTAAGCTGCCGGGCATGCGCGATACCGCGAACGCCAAGGTGTTCCTCGAAGAGCTCGACGAATACGAACGGAACTTCGCTTCCGCCAATCCCGAGAAGCGTCTGCCGAACTACTCCGTGATGAGCCTCGGCGAGAACCACACGCAGGGTACGCGGCCCGGAGCCCCGACGCCGCAAGCGGCCGTGGCCTCTAACGACTACGCCCTGGGCATGATCGTGGACCGGCTGACGCGCTCCCCGTATTGGCCGAAGACGGCGATCTTTGTCATTGAAGACGACGCGCAGAATGGCCCCGACCATGTGGACGCGCGGCGCACCGTCGGACTGCTGATCAGTCCGTACACCAAGCGCAAGACCATCGACAGTACCCTCTATACGACCTCATCGATGCTTCGCACGATGGAACTCCTGCTCGGTCTTCCGCCGATGAGCCAGTACGATGCCGCCGCCACGCCGATGTACGCCGCGCTCGGGACGAAGGCCGATCCGACGCCCTACACGCACGAGAAGCCGCGGATCGACCTGAACGCGCTGAACAGCCCGTTAGCCTGGGGCGCCAAAGAGTCGATGGAGATGAACCTTGACGAGTACGACAAGGCTCCGATGCTGGCGCTTAACGAAATCGTCTGGAAGAGCGTGCGCGGCGCCAGAAGCGAAATGCCTCTACCGATTGCCCGGTTCCACTTTCGCAAATAGCCGGGTAATGCCGAGCCACTGCTGCTGCCAGAACCCCTGGCCGTACTCCTGGTTATCGTCGATTCCCGTGCGCTGAAAAGTCCGCGAGAAATCGGCGGTGCCAAAAAGAACGTCCCAGACGGGGAACAGCGTAGCGAGGTTCGTGGTCGTGTTGCGGTGCAGCGCGTGATGCGTGCGGTGATACAGGGGGCTGACGAGAAGTCGGTCCCCGATCCGCCCAAAGCTCATGCGAATGTTGGCATGGGAAAGGCTTTCGAGGGCGCCAGCCGCCAGCGTCACAATCAGGAAGTCTGCCGGCGGTACACCAATCGCCAACGCCACTCCGGCCCGGAGCAGCGCCGCAATTGCTTGGCCCAGCAGGTGCTCCCGCTCATCGGACCAGAAGGTCATCTGCCGCTGCGAATGGTGCACGGCGTGCAATGCCCACCACCGGCGAAATGAGTGTTCACCACGATGGCGCCAATAGTCCACAAAATCAAAAATCACCGCATAGGCCAACAGGCTCAGCCAGGGCCGGTCCCGCAACACCGGCCACAAGTCTTCGAGGTTCGGGGGGATGATGTCTCGCAGACGAAGCGCTGCGTGCAGCTCATCCACAGCCGGTTGCATCACGATAAAAAAGAAGATCGGAAGTATACCCATCCGGGCTAGCAGGGTATACAGCACGTCGACCCGCATCGGCGCGCGATCCTCCCACTGCTCCACCGGGAAGAAGGCCTCCAGCGGTCGCAGCAGCGCCCACAGCACCACCACTTCAATCGCGCCCAGCAGAAACAGTTCGGACCATTCATAGGACAACTCGGCCCAAGCCATCAGGTCCCAGTGGAACAATAGAGGCTGCACGAGGGCCGCATAGAACCAGGAATGCAGTTCAGTAAAAAGTTCGGTCATTGCCGCCTGAAACTAGTTTAGCCGCTTACAATAGCGGGAGCGATGAAACTGAAGGCAGTGATCACGGCGGCCGCGCCCGGCCAGCGGCATATTCTGCACCAGACCCTGGCGACTCCGGACAATCGGCGGCCCACCATGGGCGAGTTCCTGCTGGAGCTATTGGCCGAGGCCGTCGACGAGATCGGCATTGTGATCCCGTCCGGGGACCGGGCGCCGTTTGAGGCCCTGTTCGCTGGCACCGGCCGGCGGATCACTTTGATCGAACAGCCGGAGCCGAAGGGCTACGCTGACGCTATTCATCAGGCGCGTGGCTTCGTCGGCCCCCACCCGTTCCTGCATCTGGTGGGCGACCATTTCTACCTCGCCGATCAAGGTCCCGTGAGCGCCCTCGCCTCCGAACTCGTTCGCATTCATCGGGCCGAAGGCTGTAGCGTCAGCGCCGTGCTGCCCACGCGGGAAGGACTGCTACCCTACTTCGGCGCGGTGGGAGGACCGGCCTTGGGGGGCAAGCTCTATCAGGTGGAGACGGTACTCGAAAAGCCAACTCCTACGCAGGCGGAGCGCGAGTTGGTAGCGGCCGGCCTGCGGCAAGGGCACTATCTCTGCTTCTTCGGGATCCATTTGTTTTCGGCCGGGCTGATGGACATTCTGCACTCGCACATTGAAACGTCGGGAACTGTTCCGGGATTGTCCTCTGCGCTCCAGCTACTGGCCCGGCAGGAGCGCTACCTGGCCACGGTCCTGCCCGGGCGGCGCTTCGACATTGGCAGCAAGTATGGCCTGCTCCAGGCCCAACTCGCGCTCGGCCTCCAAGGGAAAGACCGCGAAGAGATTCTCACCATGATGCTGGAGCTGACAGCTCGATGACTCTGGTAGACCGGATTCTGGCCAAGGCGCATGCGCCCTTTGAAGAATGGACCGAGGGAAAAAGCGTCCCCGAGCTACTTGCCGAAGCCGCCCGCCTGGAAGCGTTCCGCAAGGACGCGACGAACCTCTATGAGCGCGTTCGCGCGCTGGTCTTTCTATCAACCCTGCACCGGTTCTCCATCGGCCCCGCCGCACGCGAAACCGCGCTGATTCCCTACCGTGCCATTGAACATATCCGCAGCCGCCGCTTTGAACAGGCCATCGCGGAACTGCTCTCGACGGGCATCGCCAGCCCCGCCATCAGCAGCGCTTTAGCCACCGCATACCGTGGCCTCGCCTTTCAAACTCTCGCCGATCAGGTTCGCCAAAGCGTACGCCGATTCCCCGGCAACCAGTGGATGTTCCGCACCGGTCACCTGGCGGACTATCCGCTTCGCTTGCGCAGTGAACTCCGAACGCCCGGCCCATTCCCAGTCCTCCACGAAACTACGCCGGTCCGTATGGACCTGAGCCACAGCGCCTGGAGCGACATCTTCTTCCTGGCGATGGACTATCCGGAAGGCGCGCGGGTGATCAACATCTCGGTCGATCTCGCCGTTCGGGGCACGGGCGCGGTCCCGCGTCCGCCGGTCGAAGCGTTCTTCCGGGTGATTGATGAACCCGTGCTGCGCCTCGTCAGCGTGGACCTGGGCGCGGCGGCCGACGTCTCTTCACTCGAAGAGGTCTTTGATTTCGCGCGGGATTACCTGGGCCTGCTGAAGGCGGCGGTGATCGCCAGCGGTCTGATTCCGGCGGGATTTGAAGGCAGCGGGCAACAATTGGCAGACGTCTTGGCGCGCCTGATTGGCCGCGACGGCTGCGGCATCGAACTCGTCAGCCAGGTGAACGATATTCCCAAAGGCAGCCGGTTCGCGGTTAGCACGAATCTGCTCGCCTGCCTGATCTCGCTCTGCATGCGAGCGACGGGTCAGATTCGAACCTTGACCGGACCGCTCGAGGAGGGCGATCGGCGGCAGGTGGCGGCGCGCGCGATCCTCGGCGAATGGCTCGGCGGCAGCGGCGGCGGCTGGCAGGATTCCGGCGGCGTGTGGCCGGGCATTAAATTGATCGCGGCCGAAGAGGCCAGCGCAGGGGATCCGGAGTTCGGCGTCAGCCGCGGAAGGCTGCTGCCCCGGCACCGTCTGCTCGACGAAGTGCCCGCCGCGGCGCGCCGGCGCTTGGAAGAGTCGTTGGTGCTGGTGCATGGCGGGATGAGTCAGGATGTCGGTCCGATTCTGGAGATGTGCACGGAGCGCTATCTGCTCCGCAGCGGAAAGGAATGGGAGGGCCGGCAGGAGGCGATCCGGCTGCTTGATGATTTACAGGCGGCCTTGCGTGAAGGTGACATAAAGCGGCTGGCGGCGTTGACGCAGTCCAACTACGACGGGCCGATCCAGTCCATCATCCCCTGGGCCGGCAACGCCTATACGGAAGCGCTCATCGCAAAATGCCGGTCGCAATTCGGAGCTGGCTTCTGGGGCTTCTGGATGCTCGGCGGCATGAGCGGCGGCGGTATGGGCTTCGTGTTCGATCCAGCCGTTCGCCCCGCCGCGCTCGATGAGATGCCGGGCATCCTCGCCGAAACCAAGCGTGCCATGGAATCCGGTTTCCCCTTTGCTGTCGAGCCGGTCGTTTACGACTTCACCATTAACGAAAACGGCACAATGGCTGAACTCCGGCGGGGACCGGACGCCGTGTTAAGCGCGCCGTACTATCTCCTCCGAGCGCCAGGCGACCTACGGCAGGAGGCCCGGCTGCTCACTGCCGAACGCCGTAGTGAACTGACGCGGTTCGCGCAGCGTTACGGCAATCAGACCGAAGCTCTCTTTGAACGGATGATTCCGAAGGAGGCCGAATCGGCGAGTGGCGCCGGGACGGTGCTGGCGGAACTGCTGGCTGCTAACGGTTTCGACCCGGCCGCGCATGAGCAGTTGCGCTCCGACTACCGCGCTGGCCGCGTGGGCCTGGCCCAGAATCGATTGCCGGCGAACACAATGATTGAAGATGTGCGGCCGGAGAACGTGCCGCCGGTCACTGCTTCGCACAGCCCGGCTGGGGCGTCGGCGTTACAGGCCGGCCGGCTCGCGATGGTGACCATGGCAGGCGGCGTAGGCAGTCGCTGGACGAAGGGCGCTGGCGTCGTCAAAGCGCTGCATCCGTTCCATCGCATCGCCGGCCGGTACTGGAGCTTCCTCGATATCCAGCGCGAAAAGGCGCGGCGCGCCGAAGTGCCACATGTGGTGACGACGAGTTACCTCACCTACGGCTCCATCGCAGCCACCGGGGCGAGGGTTTCCTCAGGCCGGAGCATCGGCCTGCGCATGGTGCCCACCGTGGCCGATCTCCGCTACTTGTGGGAGGTGCTGCCGCAACAGCAATTGGACGCTCAGAAACAGAAAGTGCGCGAGAGCGGGCGGGCGAGCTTGCTGCAATGGGTGCGCAGCGTCGGCGAAGCGAGCGACTACACGGACAACCTCGCCTCCCAGTGCATCCATCCGGTGGGGCACTGGTACGAGTTGCCGAACCTGTTGCGCAACGGAACGCTCGCCGAGTTACTCGCTGAACGGCCCGAACTCGACTATCTCTTTCTGCACAACATCGACACCCTGGGCGCCACCCCGGCGCCGGAACTCCTGGGCCAACACATCGCCAGCGGCGCCGGTATGACCGTCGAAGTGATCGGCCGGCAGTACGACGACCACGGCGGCGGACTGGCGCTAGTGAACGGCAAGCCGCGCTTAGTGGAGGGGCTCTGCCTCCCGGATGAACGCGTGGAGTTCGGCTTGCGATACTACAACACCGGCAGTTACTGGATCACCATTGACGCCCTGCTGCGCGTCTTCGGGCTCACTCGGGAGCACTTACACGAAGAGTCCCTGGTAACGGCGGCCGTCCGGCGCACCGCGCAGCGGATGCCGAGCTACGTCACGATCAAGGAAGTGAAAAAGCGTTGGGGTCGAGGTCAGGAGGATGTGTTCCCGGTGGCCCAGTTCGAGCGCCTCTGGGGCGACATGACCGCGATCGAGGAACTCGGCTGCCGCTACGTCGAAGTCTCCCGGCAGCGCGGGCAGCAGTTGAAGGACGTCGCCCAATTGGACTCCTGGGTGCGGGACGGTTCGGCGGCTGCAGTGGTCGCGTTAGTCGCCGGGTGATGCTTTTGCAGCGGTGACGAAGGAAGAGTTGCGGAAACGTTGGCAGGATGCAGAGGCGGCAGGCTGCGGGAGTGCGTCGAACGGACGGGGCCTGTCTCGATCTCACGGAGGAGCTTATCCCGGATGAAGCCGTCCGGCAGCAGTCCAAGGCCATCGCCGCCGCGCTGCAGTGGCGCGACCCGATCGTCGACCTTGAGGGAGAGGTGCTGAGCCTCGAGCATTCATTGCTGTACGCTTATTTGTGCTGGGCCGGATTGCTAATGCTCTCGCTGGGTTGGATCGGCATCTCCGGCGCCCTGCGGCTTGGAGGGAATTGATGCGGATTTCGCGGCGGGAATGGGTAAGTGGAGCAATGGCTACTTTGGCGGTTGGCGCGGAGGCTCCTATCGCACTCGGAAGCCGGCGCGAACTCTTCGTCGATTCGTTCCTGATTGACCAATTGACCGGTGCCGAACTCCGCATAGGTTTGCCCGTGGACGCCGGGACCGCCTTTGCCTTTGACCGTCCGTGGGAAGGCCGCTTCTGCAACTATGTCACCGTAATTCCCGATGGCGACATCGTCCGCCTCTACTATCGCGGCGTGCCCAACGCAGGTGCGGACGGCCGCGGCGATGAGGTCTACTGTTATGCCGAGTCCCCAGCCGGAGGCGCCCGATTCTCCCGGCCTTCGTTGCGCCTCCACGAAATCCGCGGCACCCGCGAAAACAATGTGATCCTGGCCGGCACACCGCCGCTGCAACACAACTTTTCTCCGTTTCTCGATACCCGTCCCGGCGTCGACCGCGTCAGCCGGTTCAAAGGCGTCGCGGGGACGAGCAAAAGCGGCCTGGTGGCGTTCCATTCGAGCGACGGCGTGCATTGGAGCGCAGTCCGTCCTGAACCAATATTTCGCGACGGCGCGTTCGATTCGCAGAATCTTGCCTTTTGGTCCGAATCCGAGCAGCGCTACGTGCTCTACTATCGGACGTTCAAAAAGATTGGAGGCACCGGCTACCGCTGGATCTCGCGGGCCGTCAGCCGCAACTTTGTCGATTGGGAAAACCAGGGTGAAATGAGCTTTGGCGACGCCCCTCCTGAGCACTTATATACGAATCAAACGAGCGCTTACTTCCGCGCGCCGCACCTGTACGTCGCGTTGGCCGCGCGGTTCATGCCCGGTCGCCAGGTGTTGACGGAGGCCGAGGCGCGCGCGATCAACGTCGATCCGGGTTACTTCAAGGACTGCTCCGACGCTGTGCTCTTGACCTCGCGAGGCGGCTTGAAATATGATCGAACTTTCCTCGATGCCTTCCTGCGCCCGGGTTTGGGAATGGAAAACTGGGTTTCCCGCTCGAACTATCCGGCGTTGAACGTAATTCCAGCCGGCGTGGGGCAGATGGCGTTTTTCGTCGTAAAGAATTATGGACAGCCGTCCATCCACCTGCGACGGTATACGATGCGCCTCGACGGATTCGCCTCGGTCCACGCCGGTTACAGCGGCGGCGAGATGCTAAGCAAAGTGTTCACTTACACTGGAGAGGAGTTGGCCGCCAACTTCGCCACCTCAGCCCCAGGTGGCGTTCGGTTCACGCTCGAAGACGCAGCGGGAGCCAAGCTTGCCGAGTCTGTCGAGTTAGTCGGCGATGAGATCGCCCGGGTCGTGCGTTGGCAAGGCGGGGCCCGGCTTAGCGCCTGGGCCGGCAAGCCGGTTCGGCTCCGGGTCGGATTAAAGGATGCCGACCTCTACGCGATCAAGTTCGGCTGAGCCTACTGCCGCGGCTTCACCGGCGCGGTCTCAAACGCCTTCGGAAACGGAGCCGCCTTGGGCCCATTCGGATTCCGCAAATTGTTCACGCCACCCTTATCCCGGTAGAGCGGCATGTTCATCCCGTCCGTGCTCTCCAGAATCTCGAAGAGCCGCTGGTTCATCCGCTTCACGATCTCCTGATGCGCCGGATTCTTGATCAGGTTATGCAACTCGTGGGGATCTTCCTTGATGTCGTATAACTCATCAAGATCCCAGATGCCATGATACCGGATGTACTTATATTGGTCCGTGCGCAGAGCGTGAATCGTCGGGGTTTGGGGGAAGTTACGCTCCCAGTAATACTCGTAGAGCAGGGAATCCCGCCACGCGATCGACTGGCCCTTCAGCAGTGGTAGAAAGCTGGCGCCGTCGCCGCCTGCCGGAGCTGGCACCCCCGCCGCATCCAGCACCGTCGGCATCACGTCAAGATTGGCGACCACCTGCGGCAGCGTCTGCCCACCGCGGAACAGCTCCGGACAGCGGGCCAGCATCGGCACCCGCATCGACTCTTCATACGCCGTGCGCTTGTCGATAAGTCCGTGCTCCCCAAATGCGAAGCCGTTGTCGCCCATATAGATGACGAGCGTTGAATCCAGTTCCCCGCGCTGCTTCAGCAAAGCAAGCAGCCGCCCCACGCTCTCATCCACCGCGCACAGCGCTTCAGCGTATCGCTTGTAGTACTCCTCAATATTCAGCGTCGAGTGGTAAGGGTAATCCACTCCATGCCAACTGTTGCGCTGGTTCTGCACCCACATGGGCCGGTTGATCGCTTCGGCGTTGAGCGAGGGCGGCGGCAGGAACTTTGAATTTTTAAACTTGCCCTTATGCCGCTCGGCGGGGATGAACTCGGCATGAACCGCCTTATGCGACAGATAGACGAAGTACGGGCCAGTCTGTTTCTGAATGAAATCGACGGCGTAATCCGTCAATTCATCGGTGATGTAACCCTTTTGCGGCACCTTCTCCCCGTCGACGTTCAGCCCGTTCGCGCTTGGCAGATAGGTGCCCTGACCGCGGAACGAAACCCAGCGATCGAACCCCGGCTGCGGGGCGTCGGATTCGCCCCCCATATGCCACTTGCCGATGAAGGCCGTCTTGTATCCAGCCTCCTGTAGATAACTGGCAAAGAACTTAGTTCCCGCCGGAATGGCCGTATTGTTATCGACAATCTTATGCTTGTGTGCGTACTTGCCGGTAAGGATGCTGGCCCGCGACGGAGAACAAAGTGCCGTCGTGACGAAAGCGTTCCTGAGGTGGGCGCCGTCCCGCGCTAAGGAATCCAGATGGGGCGTCTCGAGGAACGGCTGGCCCTTCAGAAACCCGATCGCATCGTAGCGATGGTCGTCGGTGAGGATAAAAATGATGTTGCGCGGCTTCCGGGGCGTCTGCGCGGCGGCGAGGGCGGGTAGGGCTTGGAGGAAAGTGCGGCGATTCATCGGTGTCCCCCAGTCTGACAAAATTCAGTCGCGATTTGAATGTACGCCCTGGCTGCGTCGTCCACACTGGCGAGATCCACCCATTCGACGTCGGCGTGCGCGCCTTCGCCCACGGGCCCAAGCACGAGCGTCTCAATGCCTGCCGCGGCGTAAAGGGCGGAATCGAACCACGGCGTCTGCCCGGTGTTGCGGGCGCTCGGCAGAGCACGCCGGGCCAGTTCAACCAGGCGGCTCATTGGGTTTGTTTCGTAAGGAGGGCGGTGGAATACGAGCCGCGCGCCCGGTGGAAGTTCGGCCAGGGCCTGCTCTGCCGTCTCGCCCGGCAGTAGCCGCCGTTCGATCTGTAGGGTGCAAGCTGCCGCATACGTGCTCCAACCGGTGCCGCCGTGCAGTGTTGCCAGATGCAGGCTGGGTGGGCCCAGCAGCGGATGCGGCGAGCGCTCCAAAAGCTCCGTGCTCAGGGCAGAGAGCTGTTGCAGATACGGCACAGCGGCAAGATTCGCGTCGACGCCGAGGTCGAACCGCGAGCCATGCGCTGCCCGCCCGGGCACCGTCAGTTCAAACCATGCGAAACCTTTGTGTGCAAGACAAAGGTCGAGTCCAGTCGGTTCCGTAACAATCGCGGCATCCGGCCGAAAATGCCGCAGCACCTCCTCCGTCCCCAAGCTCAGAAACTCCTCATCGGCCACCGCGGCCAGATAGACATCGCCGGGCAACCTCGGTAACGCCTGCATCGCGGCGACGGCGGCCGCCAGCGAGCCCTTCATGTCGAACGCGCCCCGGCCATACAGTCGGCCGTTTTCAACCCGGCCAGAAAATGCCTCGCCCATCGTTTCGACGCCGACTGTATCCATGTGCGCGTTGAACATCAGGCTGGGGCCACCGCCCGTCCCAGGAAGGCGGACGACCAGGGACGGGCGTCCCGGCGTGGCCTCGAGCCGGTGAACCTCGAATCGGGGCTCAGCGAACTCCCGCTCCAGGATGGCGGCGATCGGCGCCTCACCCGGAGCGCCAGCCGTCAGCGAGGGGTTGACGGAGTTCGTACGGACCAGTTCAGCCAGCAGGGCGTGCATGAAAGCTTACGATAACAGGGTGAGTGCGAATGCAGCGATGGCGTGGCTGGTGGGCGGAGTCCTGCTGGTGTGCGTCGAGTTTTGCCGCCCTGGGTGGGTGATCTTTGGAGTGGCGGGCGGCGTAATGGCTGCCGTGGGCGGATATCAACTTGCGCAGCGCGGAATGGCGTGGGGCCTCGCGGGGATGGCGGTATGTTGGGTGGTGTTGGCGATGGCGGCTTTCGGAGCGTGGCCGCGCTGGGTGGGCGTGGCCGCGAGCCTGGCGCTGCCCGCACTCTGCTGGCGAATGGACGCCCATCCGGCGCTGATCCTGCCGGTCGTCGCGGCCTCGTGGTGGCTCCTGGGAATAGCCGGGCGCGCACTCCAAAACAAAAGTGGTCTAGAATGATTCGTGCCCGCCTGTATTCTTTGTCAAAATAGGGAATACATTTCAGGAGAGATATGGCCCGTAACGAAGAAGGCGAATTTGAACTGGTGCTCGGCAACAAGCAGTTGCTGAGCGTGTTTTTCATCCTGGTGGTTCTACTGGGAGTGTTTTTCACGATGGGCTATATCGTGGGACGGATGAATCCGAGCATGGAAGCGGTCAACCTCGCCTTGGCGCGCAAACCTGCTGACGGCGTCGCCAGCCGCCCCAAAGAGGTCGACGCCACCGGGCCGCAGACCGGCGAGCCCCGCGTCGTTGAACCGCCGAAAGTGACCGAAACGAAAGTGGAGCCGCCGAAGCCGGAACCCGTGAAGGTTGATTCCCCAAAACTCGAGCCTGCCAAGCCGGAACCGCCGAAAGTGAAAGAGGTACCTAATCCCGAACCAGCTGTCACAAGCGCCGGCGGCGTGGTGAGCAAACCGGCCAAGGGTTCCTATCTCCAAGTGGCCGCCATCGATTTGAAAGGCGCCAATATGATGGTGGAGTCGCTCCGCAAACGTAGCTTCCCCGCCATCATCACCTCCGGTCCCCCCGACAAGCCGGCAATCTTCCGCGTCCTTGTTGGTCCGATGGGTTCTCCGGAAGAAGTGGCCAAAACGCGCACCCGCCTCGAAGACATTGGCATGAAGGGTGCCATGGCCAAGAGACTCTAGCGTGAGCGAACTGGTCCAGATTGCCGCCCGGCCCCGGCTGCCGGAGTGGCTCCGCAAGCCGGAAACGCATTTCGAATCCGTTCATCTTCTAAAGCGGGAGTTGCGGCAGAAGAGGCTGCATACCGTCTGCGAATCGGCTCGCTGCCCCAACATCCACGAATGTTTCCATCGCGGTGCGGCGACGTTTATGATCCTGGGCAACCTCTGCACTCGCGGCTGCGCCTTCTGCTCCGTGCCCAAAGGTTCTCCGGCCAAGCGCGAATTCACGATCGATGCTGAAGAGCCGGAGCACGTAGCCGAGATGGCCGTTGAAATGAATCTCCGCTACGTGGTCATCACCAGCGTGAACCGGGACGAACTTCCCGACGGAGGCTCCACGCATTGGGCCGACACGGTCCGCGCCGTCCGCCGCCGGCTGCCCGAGGCTAAAGTCGAAGTATTGACGCCGGATTTCTGCGGCGATACCGATGCGGTGGCCCGCGTACTGGATGCGGGGCCGCACGTCTACAACCACAACATGGAAACCGTGAAGCGACTTTACAGCCGCGTCCGCCCTCAAGCCGACTATCAGCAGTCGCTCGACGTCCTCGCCTTCGCGCGGCGGTACCAACCGGAGACGCTCACCAAGTCCGGCCTGATGGTCGGCCTCGGCGAACGGGTCGAAGAAGTGGAAGCACTCTTGCGCGACCTGCGACGAAGCGATGTCCACGTGGCCACTATCGGCCAGTATCTGCAGCCAACGAGGCGGAATATGGCCGTGGCCGAATATGTCACTCCCGAGCGGTTCGCCGCCTACGAACAGTACGGGAAGAGCGTAGGCTTCCAGATGGTCTTCAGTGGGCCGCTGGTGCGCAGTTCGTACATGGCCGACATGGTCGAAGAACATGCATCTTCTGCTGGCGGCGATTAGCGGCGTTCTGCTGGCGCTGGTGTTCCCGCGCTATGACGCGTGGTGGCTGGCGCCGGTGGCGTTGACCCCGCTCACGATTGCCATGGTGCAGGAATACGTCCCGGCACGGAGGTTCCTGTTGGGCTGGGTGATGGGGCTCGTCTTTTGGGCGATGACCTGCAACTGGATCGCCTCGGTGCTCGAAGTCCACGGGGGCATGGGTTTCTGGGGCGGCTGGGGTTCGTTCGCGCTCTTTTGCATCCTGAAGTCGTTGCATTATGGCGTCTATAGCTGGCTCGGCGGAGTTCTCGTCCGGCACTGGTACGGCCCGCCGGCGATGGCGCTGCTGTGGGCCGGTCTCGAACGGACGCAGGAGCCGCTGACGGGCTTCGGCTGGCTGATGCTCGGCAACGCCGGCACAGAGATCCCGATTGCCCTGCGCCTGGCGCCGTACACGGGCGTCTACGGCATCTCGTTCGTGCTGGCACTAATGGGAATCTGCCTGGCCCTGGTGCTCCTCCGCAAACCGCGGACGTACACCGCTTGGCTCCTCTTCGTCCTGCTGCCGGTCTTCCTGCCAAAAGTGCCGGAGGGCTTGAAGACCGCGGCTACTGCTGTGGCCGTCCAGCCGAATTTCCCTGTTCTGGGCGATTGGACACCCGAACTCTACCGGGATCAAAAAGAGCTGCTGACCTCCTTGACACTAGCCGCCGGTCAAGGCCAACAGCCCGCCCTCGTGCTCTGGCCCGAGACGCCAACTCCGATCTTCTTCGGCACCGATGCCGACTTGCAAGGACGCGTCCGTGAGATTACCGCCTCGCTAAACGCACCGATGTTATTCGGTTCGATCGCGCGAACCGCCACTGGCCAGGCGCTGAACACGGCGCAGTTCGTCGTCGCCCAGGGCGAAACCGGCGGCCGCTACGACAAGGTTTTCCTGGTACCGTTCGGCGAGTACGTCCCGGAACTGTTCTCCTGGGTCAACCAGGTGAGTGGCGAGGTTGGCGCATATACGCCAGGGCAGAAGGTGACCACCTTTCCTGTGGATGGCCGCTGGATCGGCGCGTTCATCTGCTATGAGAGCGCCGTGCCGCACCACGTGCGCGAATTCGCCCGCGCCGGCGCTGAACTGTTCGTCAACCTCTCCAACGACGGCTATTTCTTTGAGACTGCCGCCCGCGAGCAGCACCTGCACCTGGTGCGGATGCGCGCCGTGGAAAACCGGCGCTGGGTGCTCCGCGTGACCAACAACGGCATTACCGCGGCTATCGATCCAGCCGGCGTCGTCCGGCAAAGCTTCCCGGGTTTCCGGGCCATGGCCGGAACGTTGAGCTTCGGTTGGCGCTCCGACCTGACCCCGTATACGCGCTACGGCGACTGGTTCGCTTGGCTCGGACTCGTCATCGCCGCCGGCTGCCTGATGCTGACCCAGTGGCCAAACTATTAGCCCGAGTCGATCAGATCGGAACGTCGGTTAATGTGAGGATGTTCTCCAACAACCGCTCGGCCGCCGCCGTCGCACCTTGCGCCGCCGCCGCCCGCGCGTGCAACGCCACGCGATGCGCAAACACCGGCACCGTCAACCGCTTCACGTCGTCCGGCGTCACAAACCCGCGGCCTTCCAACATCGCCAACGCCTGACAAGCGCGGAAAAGCGCCTGCGCGCCGCGCGGACTCACACCCAGCGCCAGCGAATCGTGCGTGCGCGTCCGCTCCACAATCGCCAGCATGTAGTCCACTAACGAGTCGTCGACATGAATCAACTCGACCGCCTGCTGCAGTTCCAATATCTCGGTCTGCGTCAGCAACGGCGCCGAAACTGCGTTCGGGTCCGCGCCGCCTCGCCGCAAGATCTCCCGTTCACTCGCCGCATCGGGATACCCAATCCGCAGCCGCATCAGGAACCGATCCAATTGAGATTCCGGCAACGGATACGTGCCGTGATGCTCCACCGGATTCTGCGTGGCGATCACCATGAAAGGCCGGGCCAAAGGATAGCAGCGGCCGTCAATCGAAATCTGCTGCTCGTTCATCGCTTCAAGCAGCGCTGACTGCGTCTTCGGCGTCGCCCGGTTGATCTCATCAGCCAATAGAAAATTCGTGAAAATCGCCCCGGGCTTAAACTCAAACTCCTGCGCCTGCGCGTTGAATACTGTAACGCCCAACACATCCCCCGGCAGCATATCCGCCGTGAACTGGATGCGATGAAACCGGCTGTCCACCGCCCGAGCCAACGCATGGGCCAGGGTCGTCTTGCCAACACCCGGAACGTCCTCAATGAGCAAGTGGCCTCGCGAAAGGAGACCGACCAAACTCAGACGCACCACCTCTGCCTTGCCACGAAGGACGGTGCCGAGATGTGCTTCCAACTGTTGGAGTCGGCTACGCAGTGCGACCGAGAGATCGCTGGCGGGTGGCGCCATCATTCGAGTACTCCCTTTCAAACAAGATACCCTGATTTTGTGGACAAAGCGTATTTGCGGCGAGCGATCGCCTTGGCAACGGAGAACGTCAGAGCGGGTGGCGGCCCCTTCGGAGCCGTCATCGTTCGCGGCGACAGAGTGGTCGGCGAAGGCGTCAATCGCGTCACCGCGCTGCACGATCCCACAGCGCATGCCGAAGTCGTCGCCATTCGTGCCGCGGGCCATGCGCTCCAAACCCATGACCTGTCCGGATGCACCCTCTTCGCCAGCTGTGAGCCCTGTCCCATGTGCCTCGGTGCAATTCTCTGGGCGCGTCTCGATCGCATCATATTTGCCGCTACCAAAGAAGACGCGGCCGCCGCCGGTTTCGACGATTCTAATTTTTACGCCGAGCTAGCCAAACCCGCCGCGCACCGGCGAACCCCCATGCTCCGGGAGCTGGCGGGCGAAGGTCTGCAGCCCCTCCTCGCATGGCGCGAGTTTTCCGCTAAAGTACCTTACTAGTGGGCGACCTCCATCTCGAAGATATTTACAAAGACTTCCCGTCGCACCGGGTAGTCGACGGCATCTCGCTGACGATTCCGCAAGGCTGTTTTTACTCGTTGCTCGGTCCATCGGGATGCGGCAAAACCACCACTCTGCGTATGATCGCCGGCTTCGACGAACCCGACCGCGGTCTCATCAAACTCGGTGACCGCACCATGAACGGCCTTCGCCCGTACGAGCGCCCCGTCACCACGGTTTTCCAAAGTTACGCGCTTTTCCCCCATCTCACCGCCACGGAAAACGTCGCTTTCGGCTTAAAGCGCAAGGGCGACCCCGATACCTCCAGCAAGGTAAAGGAAGCCCTCGACCTCGTTCAACTCAGCACCAAGGCTGACCGCCTCCCCGCCAAGATGTCCGGCGGCGAGCGCCAACGAACCGCCCTCGCCCGCGCCCTGGTCTTGCAACCCGAAGTCCTCCTCCTCGACGAGCCGCTATCCGCCCTCGACCCCAAACTCCGCAAGCAGATGCGGATCGAGCTAAAAGAGCTCCAAGCCCGCGTCGGCATCACGTTCCTCTTCATCACCCACGATCAGGAAGAAGCCCTCTCGCTCTCTGACCGGATCGCCGTCATGCACAAGGGCCACCTCGAACAAATCGGCACGCCACAAGAGATTTACCTCAACCCCGCCACCCGCTTCGTCGCCGGCTTCCTCGGCGCGGTCAACTGGGTCGGTGCCGTCGGCGTCCGCCCGGAGATGACGCGTATCTCCCGCGAAGCCCCCGGCGACGGAGCCCGCGTCATTGAAGCCACCGTCAGTTCGGCGATGTTCCTCGGTGACTGCTTTCAAGTCGAAACCAAAACCCCCGCGGGCGATAGCATCGTCGCCCAGATCGCTCACGGCCTCGGCGAGTTCCAACGCGGCGAACGCGTCCACGTCTGGTGGAATCCGCGCGATGAAATGGCGCTGCCGCAATGATGAGGCTCCGCGCGCTCTTCCTGCTCCCGGCCTGGGCCTTCGCGCTCCTCCTCTTCTTGGGGCCGATGCTGATCATCGTCGTTTATTCGCTCCAGACAAAAGGCGTCTATGGCGGGGTCGTGGAACCGTGGACCCTCGAAAACTACACTCGCCTCTTCGATCCGCTCTACGGCGTCATCCTCCTTCGTTCGTTCATCATGGCCGGCGCCTCCACCCTCGGCTGCATCGTGCTGGCTTTCCCCCTCGCCCTCTACATCGCCCGCTCCGGAACCCGCAAGACTCTGCTCTTAAACCTCGTCATGCTCCCATTCTGGACCAGCTTCCTCGTCCGCACCTACGCCTGGATGTTCCTGCTCCGAGATACCGGGCTCATCAACTCGGCCCTCCTCGGCCTCGGCATCATCAGCGAGCCCCTCCCGCTGCTCTATAACGAGGGGGCCGTCATCGTCGGGCTCATCTATGGCTACCTCCCCTTCGCTGTCCTACCGCTATATAGCAATTTGGAGCGCCTCGATAAGTCCCTCCTCGAGGCCGCCGCCGACCTCGGCGCCAAACCATGGGAAGCCATGCTCCACGTCGTCCTTCCAATCACCGCCCCCGGCATGCGCGCCGCCGCCGTCCTCGTTTTCATCCCGTGCCTCGGGGCCTATCTCACCCCGGACCTCCTCGGTGGCGGCAAGAGCATGATGATCGGCAACCTCGTCCAGAACCAGTTCACCTCGGCCCGAGACTGGCCCTTCGGCTCGGCACTGTCCCTAACGCTCATGGCTATCGTCATGCTCCTGCTCTGGGCTCTGCTCCGGCGCGACGGCGGAGAGATGCTATGACCAAACGACTCCTGCCCCTCTACGTCGTCAGCATCTATGTCTTCCTCCACTTTCCCCTGCTGATCCTCTGCGCTTTCAGTTTCAACTCCTCTCGCTTCACCGTCTGGGAAGGCTTCTCACTCGTCTGGTACGAGGCGATGTGGAACGACGGCGCCCTTGCCGAAGCCACGTGGAATTCGCTCATCATTGCCGTGGTCTCAACGGCTCTCGCCACCGCCGTCGGCACCCTCGGCGCCTACGGCCTCTGGAAGAAGAACTCGAAGTTCCTCTCCGGTTCCATGTACCTGTCGCTCGTCACGCCCGAAATCATCACCGGCATTGCCATGCTGGCCACATTTCAATGGGCGTTCCGCTACTTCCAACTCCAGCTCGGCATGCACACGGTCATCCTCGCCCACGTCACGTTCTCGATGGCCTACGTCCTGCTCGTCGTCATGGCCCGTCTTCGTACGGCTGACCCGGCTCTTGAAGAAGCCGCCCTAGACCTCGGCGCCACGGAGTGGCAAGCCTTCCGCCTGGTCACGCTGCCCATGCTCAAACCCGGCATCGCCGCCGCCGCCCTCCTCGCCTTCACGGTCTCTTTCGACGATTACGTCATCACGTCTCTCGTCGCTGGCGTCGATTCCGAAACGCTTCCCATGGTGCTCTACGCCATGGCCCGCCGCGGGGCTAATCCGGTGGTCAGCGCCATCTCCACCGTTATCTTCGTCGGACTCGGCATGTTG
>JBBQRA010000116.1:0-18575 GCA_038215275.1 Bryobacterales bacterium
CAGCAGGTCGAGCATGCGGCCAAGATGGGTATCGAAGTGCTCAACTTCAAGCTGATAGTCGAGCAAGTCGCTGCGGACGGCTTCGTTGTCCGGCAGGTGCGGCGGGACGGTAGCGTCCGCCAGCTTTTTGCCCGCACGGAGTCCAGAGCCGGGCTCGTAGACGCGATGTGGCTCCTGGCAGCCGAACCAAAAATAGAAGGGCTGATTGGCTGGTCGCGCGTCGAGGAATTGGGCGAAGTTCGAGGCGTAATCGTTGCTTTGAATGCCCTTGCTGGACGGCGTGAGCTTGGCCTGATTGAACGCCGGGCCAGCGGGATTGCGGGGCCAGCCGTCCTTCGCAAAGTTGGCTGGCCCGGCTCCTTTACCGGTGATACCGATATGGTATCCAGCCTGAGCGAGCAGATCGGGATAGACGACAAGGTTGCGGGGGAAGCCAGCCGCATGGGTTCCGGCTTCGCCGAGTTGCCAGGGGAATCGTCCGGTCAGCAGGCCGGCTCGGGAAGGGGCGCAGCCGGGGGACAAGCTATAAGCGTTGCGGAAGAGTACGCCATTCGATGCCACCCGTGCAAAGGCTGGCAGCCCCGTGGCGGGATAGGACTGGTCGTCCGCGATGCAAAAGAGTATGTTCGGGCGCTTGGCGGGGACCAAGCTTAAAAGCAGTTCGCGGCGGGAGAGCGGCATCCTCAGATACTACTGCACGAAGTAGCCGCGACGGGAGCGGACCTCCGCGCCGGGGAAGCGGAGTTTGGCGGCGGGAGAAAGCTCGACGCGGATTTCGCGAAACTCGCCGGGCTTGCCCTCCGGGGCTCGATAGATGAGGTTGTAACGGGTGCGGATGCGTTCGACGATTTGCGGGAAGGCCTCGTCCGCACGATCGGCTTTCAACGCGTCGCCACCGGTTTCTTCGGCAATTTTGAAAACGTCCGAAGGCGAAAAGTCAGGATTGACGAATTGGCTGCGCGTGCCATCGGGGCGGCGGCCTTTGCCGACGACGATGGCGTTAAGAACGGTGTTGGCGTCGTGAAGGGCGCGGATGGCGGCATCGTCGGGGGATTGATAGTTCAGCCCGAGATTGTCCGTGACAATGACAATGGCGCGGCGGCCCTGCGGCGGCGCAGTGGCGCGGAGATGGTCCGCGGCCGCGATGACGGCGGGGTTGATGAGCGTACCGCTGCCGAGTTCGCGCTCGCGAACAGCATCGCGAAGACCCTGCACCGCGGCGTCCCGGTCAGTCGTGAAAGGCAGCGTAGCTTTCGCCTCTCGACTGAACACCATCACGCCGACCGAGTCTCCGGGACGAAGCTGCGCGAGCGCGGCCCCGCTGGCGCGATTGAGCTGTTCAAGGAATTTGTTCATGCTGCCGCTGACATCGAGCAGGAGCAGCAGCGTGAGCGGTTCCCGCTCCCGGTTGAAATCAAGCAGGGGCTGGCGTTCGTTGTTGTCGAAGATCTGAAAGTCTTCGCGGGTGAGCGAATCGATGACCCGATCTTTCAGCAAGACCTGGGTATCGACACGGACGTCGGCGACAACGGCCTTAAACAAGGGTTGGCCGGCTTCCTGCGCAACGGCGAGAGCACAACCTGCGACCATGAAGAGAACAGCGCGCATGACATCTATTATCGTTGGGACGGCAGGACACATTGACCACGGGAAGACGTCACTGGTCCGGCGACTGACGGGTATCGACACGGATCGGCTGGAAGAAGAGAAGCGGCGCGGCATCTCGATTGAGCTGGGATTCGCGCATTTGGACTTGGGTGAAGGCGTACGGGCAGGATTTGTCGACGTTCCGGGGCACGAGCGCTTCGTGCGCACGATGCTGGCCGGGGTGAGCGGAATCGACGTCGTGCTGCTAGTAATCGGCGCTGATGAAGGCATCAAGCCGCAAACCCGCGAACATTTCGATATCTGCCGGCTGCTGGGAGTGGAGAGGGGCATGGTCGTACTGACAAAGGCCGACCTGGTGGATGCGGAGTGGTTGGAACTGATCCGGATGGAGGTGGAGGAATTCGTCGCGGGCTCGTTCCTTGAGGGGGCGCCGATCCTGCCAGTCAGTTCTAAGACGGGCGAAGGTCTCGAAGCGTTGCAAACCGAGCTGCGCAGGCTGGCGAAAACGCTTCGGCCCAGGGATGCGGCATCGGCCTTCCGGCTTCCCATTGACCGTTCGTTCGCAATGAAGGGGTTCGGGACAGTAGTGACCGGC
Organism: Bryobacterales bacterium; assembly: GCA_038215275.1. Classification (GTDB taxonomy): domain Bacteria; phylum Acidobacteriota; class Terriglobia; order Bryobacterales; family Bryobacteraceae. The sequence goes on from JBBQRA010000116.1 coordinate 2,204, forward strand.
ACGCTGACGGCGGGCAGCGTGGGGGTGGAGCAGGAGGTGGAACTGTACCCCACGCGCCGGCGGCTGCGGGTGCGGGGACTACAGGTGCACGGGAAGGCAGCGCCGAGAGCGGAGGCCGGCCAAAGGACCGCCGTGAATCTGGCCGGAATCGAACATAGCCAGATCGAGCGGGGCATGGTGCTGAGTGAGCCCGGCTGGTTTGAGCCGGTGCGGGTGGTGGACGCCCGATTTGTGCTGTTGCCGACCGCCAAACCGCTGAAGCTGCGGACGCTGGTGCATCTCCATGCGGGAACCGCGGAGACGGTGGCGGAGATGCGTCTGCTGGAGGGGACGGCCTTGCAACCGGGTGAGAGCGCCTGGGTGCGGCTGCGGCTGCGGGAGGGCTTTCTGCTACTTCCAGGGGATCGATGCGTACTCCGGCAATTTTCCCCGGTTGTCACTATCGGCGGGGCCATGGTGAGCGAAATCGCGCCGCCGCGGCGAACGAACTTGGACCGTTTGCAGACGCTGGCAAGCGCGAGCCCCACGGCAGCGACGGATCTCTTGGTCACCGAGTCGGCCGCCGGCCTGGACCGAACGGCGTTGCGGCGAAAGCTGGGCGTCAATCCCGAACTGTCGAACGGGCTGATCGCCTTGGGAAGCCATATCGTGGCGAAGAGTTGGGCCCAGGCACGCTTGTCCTTCGCCGAGAAGACACTCGCTACCTTCCACCGCGCGAACCCGCTCCAGGCCGGCATGGCCAAGGAGGAGCTGCGCGGGAAAGTGCTGCCGAAGGGGCCGGCCCATCTATTTGACGCCCTGTTGGCGATGACCACGAAACTGACCGCCGACCACGACCTCGTCCGGCTGGCCACCCATCGGGTGCTATTGCAAGAGGACGAGTCGGCGGCCCGCGAGAAGATGGAGCAAGCCTTCCGGCAGGGCGGACTGGCAACTCCGGGGCTGACCGAAGTGCTGGCGCAGTGTGGGGTCGAGAGCGTCCGGGCGAAGCTGCTGCTACAAATGCTGATGAAGGAGCGGCGTCTTATCAAAGTGAGCGACGAGCTCGTCTACCACGTCGAGACGCTGGATAGCCTCAAAGCGCTCTTGGCCGCCAAAAAAGGGCAGAGCTTCGGCGTAGGTGAGTTTAAGGAGTGGACCGGCGTATCCCGCAAATATGCGATTCCCTTGCTGGAGCTGCTGGACCGGGAACGTATCACCCGCCGCGTTGGCGAGCAGCGGCTTATCCTATGATCGATCCTTCCTGCTTAAACCGCTCGAAGATCTCGTTGAACTCCAAGTGAATCGTCCGGAAGACCTCGAGCAGTTGCGGATCAAAATGTTCCGGCCGCGTGCGCGGGTCCCCTTCGAGGATGATCCGGCAGGTCTTCACGTGCGAAAATCCCTTCTTATAGCTCCGGCAACTGCGAAGGGCGTCATAGTTGTCGCCCAACATTACGATCCGGCCGGCGATGGGAATCTGGTTGCCCTGCAGGCGGCGGGGATAGCCGGTGCCGTCCCAGTTCTCGTGGTGCGTCACCGCGATGTCGCGCGCCATTTCGAGTAAGCGGGAATTGGACCCTTCGAGCAATTGGGCGCCGATGAGTGTATGGCTCTCCATGATGCGGCGATCTTCAACACCGAGGGCTCCGCGCTTCCGAATCAGCACATCGGGGATCGCAATTTTGCCGACATCGTGCATCGGGGCGGCTCGGAAGATGAGTTCCTGGTCCACCTCGCTCCAGCCGAGGGAGCGGGCGATGATCTTGGCGTAGAAGCTGACCCGTTGGATGTGGGCCCCGGTCTCATTGTCTTTGTAGACGGACGCCCGGGTCAGCCGCAGGACCATATCGTAGTAGGCCTGTTCCAATTCGGAGGCGCGGCGCCGTTCCAGCTCCAAGGCGAATTCCAGATCTCCAGCGAATTCACGAAGCTTTCGACGAACGGCCGTGACTTCGCGTTGCCGCGCGCGTTCCCGGCGCGCGAGTTCCTTCACCCGCGTTTCCAACTCGCGAATCTGGGTCTGAGCCTCCGCCAAGGCGTCTTCAGGGACCGGATGCATAGCGACCTCCATCCGCGGATTCCCCACCCGCGAGGCGTGCGGCGCGGATCCAACAGAAATCAAGAGGGGTTGACGCGTGGCTGGCAACACGCATCATCATACGCCGTGGGCGAGCATGACGAAAGGCCCAATTGAGAAGTACTTCAACGGTGGCAGTACTGGGAGCCGCCGAAGGTCTAAGGGCGGAAGCCCAACTCAAACTGGAAGCCCTCACCGAGATAGACCCGCTTGACCTCGGGATCGCGCCCCAGATCCTCCGGCGATCCAGCTCGAAAAATCTTTCCGCCGTTGATAATATAGGCCCGATCCACCGTCGCCAGCGTCTCCCGGACGTTGTGATCGGTGATCAAGATGCCGATGCCGCTCTTCTTCAGATCAAAGATAATCCGCTGGATTTCCAGCACCTGGATCGGGTCGATACCGCTGAAGGGCTCGTCGAGCAGAAGAAACGTCGGTTCAATGACGAGCGATCGGGCGATTTCCACGCGCCGCCGTTCGCCACCCGACAGCATGTAGCCCTTGTTGAGGCGAACCGTCTCCAGTCCCAACTGTTCAATCAGGCGGTTCATGCGCTCGCGGCGCTGCCGTGCATCGAGCGACAGCGTTTCGAGGATCGCCATCAGGTTCTCCTCCACCGTCAACTTTCGAAAGACCGATGGCTCCTGAGGCAGATAGCTGACGCCGCGGCGGGCGCGTTGGTACATCGGCAGGTGAGTGATGTCGTCTTGATCGAGTTGCACAACGCCCGAATCCGGGCTGATCAACCCGACGATCATGTAGAAGCTCGTCGTCTTTCCGGCGCCGTTTGGTCCGAGCAGGCCCACAACCTCGCCCTGCTGCACGGACACCGACACGTTGTCGACGACCTTACGCCCCCGGTAGCTCTTCGAGATTTCGCGTGTTTCGAGTGAGCGCATAAGCTACCGTTTCTTTAGGATACGGCTTGTGGCGGGCTTGTTGGAAGAGCCATCGACGAGAAGCCGGTCATCGTTGGCAAACCAAGTTAGCCGTTCCCCCTTCGTGGTTCCTTTAAGCGAGTCGAACATCTGCGGCGCTCCCCCCGACAGGACCACCCGGCCCGCAGCGACATCGTAGTCGGAGCGTTCGGAGGTGCCCCGCCTTGTGCGCAGTCTACCGGTGGCATCCGGGCCGCTTTGCACGATCACGGAATCGCCGATAGCCTCGGCGCGTTCGAGCGAGCTGTCATTCTCTTTTTGCGAGAACCACGCAAACAAGTCACGCGACGTTACTACTAAGTTCCCGCGGTTGAGTTTGGCGTTGCCCATATAGTGGGCCTTCTTCTCCGCATCCCAGTACGTCATCTGCGGCGCCCGCACAATCGTGAACAAGTTCTTGGCCTTCTCCCGGAACTGGCTGACGACATTGCCGGTGGCATCCAGGCGTTGTAACTTCCGCTGGATCAGGATGGAGTCGGCCTCAATGCGATTCGGCCCCTGCCAGAGCAGGGCATTGCCATCGTAGCGGATCCACATGTTCTCCTCCTTGGTCTGCATACGGTCGGCGCGAGCCTGCACGGTATCGGAGGAATCGAGCAACGATGCTTGCGGTTTCTTCGGCTTCTTTTCATCGGGCAGACGCGTGGAGGTGACCTTGCCCTCGGCGATCATGTCACCCGTCTTCTGGTCGAGCTCAATTTGGAGTGCGTCCGTAGAGCCGGTGGGATCCCAAATCCGGGCCCCCCCTTTCAAAAATATGCGCTCCGAGGCGCTTTCAAGCCGGGCGTGGTCGCTCCGGGCTCGGCGCTCGCCTTCCTCGTACTGAAAACCGGTCCATTGTTCGAGAGACTGAAGTTCGCCCGTCTTGGGATCAAATAGCGCCTGTAGATCCTGGCTGCTCGTCTTGCGGTCCGGGTCGCCTTTCTTGGCCGCCCGGGTGATGGTCTTGACCTGAGTCGCGCGGAACTTTTCCAGTTGATTGTTGGCCCCGTAGACCATGGAGAAGCGCTCACCATCGAGCCGCCGATATCGCTGCCGGGGGCTCTTGGGCAGGAACTCGATCTGGCCCGGACTGTGGGTATCGAGATGGTCGATCTCCTGGCCGCCCGGCCGCATGATCATCTCCACAATGTCACTCTTGAGGACCCGATCCGAAGGCGGCTCGCCGGCGCCGCGGCGAACGGGATACGACTCGACCACCGTGTCGCCGGTAGCTGTAGCCTTCTTAAGGATGCTGTCGCCAGTTCCCCCATCGAAGGCGAGATCAACATTCTGAGAATTCACGACCGTTCGTCCCGAATCGGCGATTGTTTCGAGACGGGCGCCCTGCTTGCCTTCAATTGACTCCATCACTCCTTTGGCCCCGAAATGAAGCCAAAGTTGGGTTGCTGCGTAGAGGAGTTGACGCCCGGGGGCGCGGTCCTCGCCTTTTGCTTGCGTGGCCTCGACCAGACGGATCTCGCCGTTGTCGAGCGTGACAATGGAGTTGGCCGCGTTTAGGGTCAGAGTGCCGCGTTGGAGCCGGGACCACGGCTTCAGATAAACCTTGTCTTCGTTTTCGCGATAGTTCAGCTCGCCGGCCTCGACAGTCATCGCCTTTGAGTCAGGTCCCTTCCCTCGCCAGTTCAGTTTCACCGCGCTGCGAAGGTGGAGGTCCCTGGTCGCGGGATTATATTCCGCTCCGTGCGCGGTACCTTCGCTGTTTTCAAAGGCAAAGGAAGCGTCCTGGTCGGTCGTAGCCTTGCCAGACTGCGTTTCGAACGTGACGCCGGAGGTTTGGATGCGCACAAGCCGATTGGTAGGGTTGGGCTGCTCGGTCAGGCCCATCGTGATTTCAACATCACCAGCCGAGTACAGCGTACTGTCCTCCATACGGAGCTCGGCTTGAGCGCTCTTTACCAGATCGAAAGAGCGCCCGTCCTTGTGGAAGAGTTTGAGCTCGACCTTTTCCAGATCCACCCGGGGAGGATCACTCTTCTGCTCGAAGTTGCGGGCTCGCACTTCCACGATGGGCCGTTCCCCGTCGTTCTTGCTCCATCGCCAATCCTGAGCCGAGACACTGACATTGTCCGGCAAGGAGGCCGGTTTAGCCGGAGCAGCTTTGTCCTGCGCGTCCTTCTGCGCCCGATAAATACCCGCGACGGCGGCGACGAGAATGAGAATGCTGGCGAGAAGGACCCAGCGCGTACGGCGCATGCAGATTTCAGGATATCAGTCAGGAATGCAAAAGCCCCGCCAAGCGGCGGGGCTTTTGTTGTTTGTAGACGGGCCGCGGCTATTGAATGGCGGCAATAGCGGAACTATTGCCGAATACCAGTTCACCGTTAAGCCCTTCGGCTGCGATCGCCAGACTCCGGTATTGTCCGGTTGCTGCGTCGAGAGGCACCTCGAAGGTAACGACATAGACGCCCATCATGCCGACGGAATATTCGGCCGAAACCAGCCGGACACCCGCATCATTAACACCGACGATGAGCGGCGCCTGGACTTGTTGCCCGGCGATACCCGCGCGGTTCGTATCGGCCGACGGAGTGACAGAGCCGAGGCCGGTGACGAGCATCTTCAGAACCTCGCCCCGACGGGCTGGGTTGTCAATCGTTACCCAACTGCCGTCCGGACGCTGCACCGCCGCGTAGCGACGGACGCCGTTGCCGGGGTCGGTTTCAAAGATACCCGGCTGGGCTCGCAGCACTTGAATGCCGCCGGCCGTGGTGGAACCGCCCGACACCCGGACCGTAGCGGTAACCCGGTTGCCCGGGACTAAGCTACACGGTGTCTGGAAGATGATCGATTCCTGCCGGTTCTGGTTGGCAATGGCGAGGATCGGAGCAGGCTGGCCGTCGAAACTGATTTCGACACCGCTTAGGATCAGCGGCAAGCCGCCAAAGCCAAGCAGGTTGGCCGGGAGAACCCCGTTCAACGTAGGGGCGATTCCGCTGCCGTAAAGAGTCCCGATACCGCATGGCACGAGGCCGGGCTGGTTGCTGGCCGTATTGACGATGTTGTTCACGCTGAACACCGGGCCCGGTAAGCGAGAGGTGAGCGTGAAGGTCTGGGACAGACTGCCGAGCGAGGCGCGTACCGTGATGGTACCCGCGACTGAGCCGGCGGTGACGTTCACGGAAGCCCGGCCATCGGCGCCACTGTTGACGGTGGCGGCGCTGAGGGTAGCGCTGCCGCCGACCACAGAGAAGACCACCGGTTGGCCAGCCGCTGGCGCACCGCGATCATCCGTTACCTGGACAATCAAGGGTTGCGGGAAGGCTTGCCCGGTGATGGCGGTCTGACCGCCGCCGGAAACCGTAGCGAGCCCGGTAATCGCGATGTTCACATTGAAGGCAAAGCTGCCGGTAGCGTTGCCGACTCGATAACGAACCACGTTGGTACCGGGGACCGTGCCCAGTGTGCCGAGCGCCGACACGCGGCCCCTCGAATCTGAGGTGGCCACGATGTTCGCGAGCGTAATGGAGTTAAGCGCCGGAACTTCCCATTGGCCGACCACATTCGGAAGAACGTTGCCGAAAGCGTCGGAGACTTCCGCCACAAACGCAAGACGTAGCCGTTCACCGGGAGCGCCGGACTGGTTGTTCCCTTGCACGAGTCGAATCGTGGAAGGCGGCCCAGGGCGAACATCGAGGACAAGCGAAGCACCACCGAGGTTAATGGACCCGCCCACTACAACCTGCAGCGGGGCGAGACCCAGACGCCCGCCGACCGCAAGGTTACAGGTCGCCACGCCGGTGGAATCGGTGAGCGCGACATCGCCGTCGCCGACGCAGTTGGCGGTAGGACCGGAAGCCGCCGTGTTCCCTGTATTGGCACGGAGCGAAACATTGGGGATCACCTGTCCGGACTGCGGGCCCGACACTACAACGACACGCACTTGGATGGCTTCGGTCACCGTTGTCCCGGCCTGTCCGACGATTTCCCGTTCAACCGGTTTAATCCGTTCGACGATAGGCGGTGAGGCGGAGCCGCCGCCGAGCAATTGCCCGAGGATGCTCGTCAGGATGAAGTTGACCGTACTCGTACCGTTGGTGGCCGTAATTGTCTGTTGTGCATAGGACGAACCGGGATTCACCGAAGTCGCAATGAACCCAATCGCCGCACGGCCATCGGCATCGGTCTGGACAGTACAAACGTTCCCGCTACACGAAGCTCCCGGCAGAATGGTGCCGTCCGACGTCGAGGTATTGAAGGACCCGCTTCCGGTCTGGAGAGCGAAGGTAATCGTCTGGTTCACCGCCGGGCGACCCTGGGTGTCCAGCATCTCCACCGTCATCGGCTCGCTGATCTGGAACTGTTCCTGAACCAATTGGCCCTGTCCGCGAACGATTTTCAGCAATCCGGTCGGCGTACCGCCGCCAGTGGTGGAGCCAGTAGTGAGGGTAAATTGAAATGTCGGCGCGCTAGTGCCGGTGGCGCCCGCAGTGGCGACGACCGAAAAAGTACCCGCAGTGGGCGGCGCGATGATGTTAGTGATCGCGTAGCCTTGATCATTGGTAACGACAGTCGCGCCTTGAATCTGCGCCGCGGAGTTGTCGGAGGCGAATGTCACCGACACGCCCTTGATGGGCCGGCCGGTCGAGTTCAGCACCCGCGTGATCAAGGGCTGATAGGCGGTACCGACTGCGGTGCTCTGGATACCGTTGTAGCCGATAATCTGGGTCGGCGTCGCACCCACGAGTGCCGGAGCCGCGAACACGAGCGCGCCTGGGTTCGCCGGGATGGCGGCCGCCCCATTGCCCGCTGGCGGAACGGACGTATTGTCCAAGCGGACGACCGAGCCCGGCGTCACCGCAAACAGAAAGCGGGGATTCGGGGTCTCGTTCGTGCCGATGAGCGCAGTGACATTATTCAGGCTGCCAATATTGGCGAACTGAGGCGGATTGATGTTCAACGGGCTCAGGCTGATTTCGAACAACGTTTGCTGCTGGTTGGAGATAGCATAGACGCGGTTATTCGAGGCCACCGTCAGAGAGTCGAGAATCGGACCGAAATTTGGGATTGTCCCTGCAACCGTGCGACTGCGCAGATCGACCAGGATCACGGAGGAGCCCGTGACCGGCGTCTGATTTACCATGATGCCGTACTGACCGTCGGGCGTGAAGGCAATCTTGCCTGGCCGCGCGTTCAACGGAATCTCGGTCCGAATGGTCATGGCGCGTCCATCAATTTCATAAAGACGATTCGAAGTCGTGACGTAGACAAGGCCGTTGTAACCAACAGCAACACCGGTCAATGCGCCACCGATGGTCAATGGAGTGCCGACTGCCGCGTTCGTGTTCAGGTCGACAGCGGTGAGAGAGTTGCTGACGGCGCTTAGAACAAAGGCTCTGGTTGCATCGGGCAGAACGGCGACATCAATCGGTTGGTTCCCGACTCCGGTGACGGTATTCAAGAGGCTATCGGTCGTCGTATCAAAGATATGCAGGCCATTGGCCACAATGAGCAGCCTCCGCCCATCCGGGGTGAGCGTAGCGGCTTCCGCCTGCGAAAGATTTTGGCGTTTCAGTACATTCGCCGGATTGGCGGCTTCCAACACCATTAAGGTATCGCTGCCGGAGCGGGCGACGGAATAGTACTTTGTTCCCTCAGAGTTCATGAAGAAGAACGCAGCGCCTGGCTGCGCCGTGAAGGACGAGATCGTGGTGAACGGATCCAGCCGGAAGGCGGTGACCGTCCCTGCCTGGCTCGACGTATTGGGCAAAAGGAACAGTTGGGTTTGTGCGAAGGAGGTCCAAGCGGACACAAGCAGACAAACCGACGCCAAAAGGCTGTGTCGGAAAAGCGACATTGCTACCTCGAAAAATAGGGGATTGTGGACGCGGGCAACGGGAGAGCGGAGACGGGAAGCGGAAAGCGACAACACTTAATTTACCACTGGTCGCATAGTACTACAAGAAGAGAGAAGGTAAATTACTAAATCAAAAAGTTGGCTGCTTAAAAAGGCAACGGGGAGAAGCTTGCGCTTCTCCCCGTTGCCGGTTGCGTTGCTTTTGGTTTAGTGGCCGAGGACTTCAGAGAAGACGCCGGACCGCGGATAGGTGTCAACCTGGCCGTCCATGATGAGGGCGAGATAAGCCTCGGAAACCCGGTTGGCGCCGACGTCGCTGATGAAGGCGAAGCCGTGACCATACTGGAAGTTACACTGGGCAATCACGTAACCCTGGAAGCCGGGCGTAGCCGCGACACCAAAGTTACCGCCGCTCGACAAGGTCGCCGTCATGGTCCTACCAGACGGAATCAGTGCCGAGGTCTGAGCCGCGGGAGCCGCGCCACCACCGGTGGTCTCACCGTAGTAGTTCAGCTTACACGGACCGGACTGCGGAGCAGTTCCGAACGGGTCGGTCGAGGTGTTCGCGATAGCGATACCCGAGTCGAAGCCCACCTGGTTCGTCAAGAACGGGAACAGGATGTTCGTGCTGCAAGCATTCACGTTGAACAGGGTCCGAGCGGAGCTCGTATCTGCAAAACGCGGCTGGTTGTTGGTGGACGAAGCAGTCGTCACGGTGCTGAGCGGCGCGAAGCTGCCAGCGACCGAAGCGCTGCCGAGGCCAGGGAGGTTGTTGCTGGTGTTGGCGGCATAAGCCACTGAGACCACAACTTCAACCGTCTGGACCTGGAACGGGTTCGCGTTCATCACTTCCCAAACCGCCATACCCGCACCATTGCTGATGGAGATCGGAGCGGACGGGATGGCGGTGCCACCCTGGGAAGAGCTGTTGGTGGAAGCGGCAGCAGAGAAAGCACCGCCACCATTGGCATCGGTAGACACCAGGCGTACGGTCGAAGTCAGGTTGGTATGTGCAGTCGAAACGTTCGCCGTGCTGCCAGGACCGCAATCACTGCAGGAAACGACGCTGTAGACCGAACCGTACAGCACAATTCCAGCAGGAATGTTGGTGAAGCGAGCCATCAGGCGAGTACCCTGCGAAGCAAGACCAGCCTGAGCGAGGTTGGTCGTGGCAGCGCCGCTGTTAGTCCCCACCACCGCAAACGGGTTGTAGAAACCTGATTCGGTGAAGAAGTTATTATTCGGCGTGTTCTGAGCCACAGGAAGCTGGCTTTCGTCCGCATTGAAAGTGACGCTGGTGCCAATGTTGACCCGGCGTTTGAACGCCGAAGCAAATCCTTCGGTAAAGCGGAGGATGTGCCGCGAGCTGGTCAGAGCAGAGCTGCTGCTGGTTGCTGCGCCGCTATTGGTGGAGACGCACTGCAGGAAGTTCAGGCCAACCGCGGTGCGGAGGCCGAACGTCAGGCCGGGTTGGATGAAGGCCACGGTCTGCTGCGGGTTGTTGATCGGGATCGAGGTCGTCGAGGTCGCCGAAACGAACATAACGATCTGGGTCGGGATCAGCGTCGAGCTCACACCAAGCTGGTTGGCGTTCGCACGAACGTTGGTGATACGGATGATGCGGGTGTTCGTGGTGCCAGGAGGATCAATCGGCACTCCGAGCCACACGAGCTGGTTCGCACCAGCCTGACGGCCCTGAAACACATTGGCCGGCGTCGGGTTGTTGACGTCACCAGCGCTGTAGTTGACGCCAGAGAGACCGCCACTTCCAACCATCGGGCAACCACCGTTGGTGGTGCAATACCGAAGGTTGCCACCGCCAGTGCCGGTGCCAGACGGCTCGTCAATCATAAGGAGCGCTTCGCTCCAGGGATCACTGAGCAGACGGGAGGTCACGTTGGTGTTCAAAAAGATCTGGAAGTTGACCTGGGGGACCGGCGCGCCAAGAGCGGTCGGGGTGCCACCAGTACAGTTCAAAATCAAGTCACCAACGAGTTCCGTCAGCCCTTCCGCGCGTACAATCGGCGGAACGCCAGCGTTCGTGTTACAGCTAAACGCCGGTTGGGCATTGGCGGATGCTGCCGCGCCAAACATCAGCGAAGCAACGGCCAATACCGGGAACCATTTGCGGAAATCTGCCATTTCCTTCTCCTTGTGGAATAAAATCGAATTGATGAGGGACTACCTTTTTACCGCTTTGACTTAGTCTCGAGGAGTTCGCCCGGTCGCGACGACAAATTTCTGTCAGCCTGCGGTTGGCGGCCCCTTGCGAGCCAAGCTAATCTTTATATTTTTGTGATTCGTTCGTACTCGCGGCCCTGATAACCAGAAAACCGCCTAACCCTGAGTAGACGCAATCCTTTACTTTTTAACATTCCCACCCCGTCAAGTCAAGCTCTGATTTTCCAAAGACTTGCGCCGAGAGGGGTCTGTGCGCAGGCTCAACTGTAGCAGGTAAAGGGCCATTCCGGCGACAATTCGTGGCCGGGCTTCGATAAAGGGCCCCCGGCAGCGTTGCCGAGACGCTAACTCTATTGAATGGATACATTTATGGGACTCACCTCCACTCCACCCTGCCGCAGGTCCAGGGTTTGGAATAGCCCCGGGGGCATATCCGTCGGTAGCGTTAGATTGAGTTGATAGAGTCCAATGTATTCAGGGGCGAGTCCACTGTATACAACGGGCACTTCCAAACCATTGATTCGCGCCGACACCGGGCGCTCCGTCCTGGTCAGATTCCCCTGAGGGACCACCGCCCCGAATCCAGTTCCATAGAGAATTAGTGCCGTTCCCCGCGCCGCCGGCTGCGCTGGACCGTTCAACGCACCGTTTGCATTCACTGCAGCCATCTGTCCCTCCGCGAGCCGGAAAATCGCGGGAGCCACCTCGCGCAGGTCGATCCGTGCTTCCGCCACCCCGAATGCCGACCGCAGGGTCAACGTGTAGCTACCCATGGGTAAGTCCAAGGGCACCGCCAGATTTACCTGGAAGGAACTACTAAAGAGGACCTCCGCGGTTCGTCCGCCGATCTCCGCCGTGGTCGGCGTCCCGGATCGCCCCAACCCCACCCCGAAGACGCTCACCAGCGCGCCCGGCGCCAGATCCGGCACAAAGCTCGCTCCGTTCAAAACCGCCATCGCCCCGAACGAAGCCGCGAGCGGCGTGACCTCCCACTGTAAGGCTGGCCTCGAAACCCGAAACGAAGCCGATTGCTCCCCCAACAGCGGATACCGCGCACCGACCGTCGCCAAGTCCGTCACCGTGGCCGTAAACCTGCCTGCGGCAGCCAAATCCAGTTGATAAACCGCCTCCGACCCGTCGCAAACCCGGAATACTACCGGAACACCGTTCCGATGCACCGCGAACGTCGCGCCGCACACCCCCGCCGCTCCCGCCACTTCGGGCGTGGCGCTCTCGGAAACGATGAGAAAACCGGTATTCGCAGGCACCCGGGGCTCCAACCGTAACAACCCGGTAATTCGGCCTTTATAAGTGATAGCCCCGGCGCTGAATCCAGCCAGGTACTCCCCCAGCGACGTCCGGCCGAATGTTGGGCTTGGATCCATGATCAGCACTTCCCCGGCCGACCCAATCCCAGTAGCAACCACCGCATGCGCATTGCCGTTTTCGAGTGCAAGACTAACCAGAACAGGGCCGGAGGCAATGGCGTCCCGCAGTGTCTGCTCATTTGGCGCCAGGGCAACCGGAGTCAGGCTCCCGGAGACGAATCCCGGCAACCGCCACAAGTTTGCGGTTCCATTTTCAAGTACGCCGTCGCAAATTTGAGCGCCCACGCCGTCAAACACACAGAACGCCTTGAGATACCCGGCCAAGGCAGCCGGGCTGGCAGCGGATATCGGCGATGGCAACTCGCCGCGATCCTGGTAGTACCGGAGGATGGCGGCGGCAGAAGCGAGATACGGATCTCCCGTGTCTACAATCCGGGGGAACGAACTCAGCGTCCCCCCGGTCATCCGAACCTGAAAAGTCACCACTTGCAGCAGCGCCTCGGCAGTGACCAACGCGATGCCTTCCCGCGCGGGCAAGCGGAGCACCGCCTCCGCCTCCCCATTGCTGTCCGTGACGGCCGCGAACCGGGCCAGCGAACCGCCCGGTGAGGGCGTGAAGACCACCGCCACCCCAGCCAAGGGATTGCTCGATTCGTCCAGCAGTTGTACCCGCAAAGGCACCGCAAGCAGAGATCCCGGAGGTCCTGCTTGGCCGTCTCCGCGCACCTTCGTCAGCCGGGGACGGGCGTCCGCAAGCGCCCGGACCGTGAAGCTGGTTTGTGCGGAAACACTCTGGCCCGCATCGTCGGCCAAAACCGTGATTGTCCCGGGATTAGCATTGGCACGCACCAATAGCTCCCATGCGAACGCGCCATTCGACGGCTGAACGAAGAAGTCCGGTTCGCCGGTCGTGCGGACGCGGATCCGCCGATTCTCCCCGAAACCGCCCAGCGCTAGCCGGACCCGGCTGCCCGCGATCACAGTTCCAGGCGTGGCACTAACGGACGGCAGGCGCGGCGTTTCCACGGCCGACGCCTCCGTCGCCCCCGCCGCAACCAGAAGATATCCGCCTTCAAAATCCTGCCGCCGGCCGCCGCTCACCGCATATTCGTCATTCGCAGGAGCGCCTAGGCGACCCGCCGGACCACCCAGTTCGACATATTTGGAGTGGATCGCCCCCGTCGTGAAGTTCACTCGGCCAGCCAAAGGAACGTTGTAAAGCGAACCCAACCGGAAGGCCTGCTGCATCCCGCCTGTCGCCGCAAAGGTAAAGAAGCTGGCAACATCGTTTACCGGTGGACCGGCGGCGCCGGTTTCGAGGCCAAGTGCCTGCCATCTCGTCAACAACGCCCCGGAGACCAACCGCACCGGAGAACCAGCCAGCACGCCGTTCTCAAAATTCTGCCGCCCTCCAGCGCTGGCATCGGATAGCGGATAACCCAACATGCCCGCTGGTCCACCAAAATCCTCATACCGGGCGAGAAGCAGCCCGGACAAGACGTAAGCTTGCGCCAAGCGGTCCGGCAGGGCCAGAACCACCCGAACTCCACTCGTCGTCGACACTTCCTGCATATAGCCATTGCCCACACGGCGCACCGGATTGCGGCCGGGAAGCTGCAGCACAAGGCGATTCCGGGTGACCGCGTCCTGGAACGCCTGCGTCGCGGCTGCGCTGGGGGCGCCTTCCCCGACTTGGCAACAGGTGGTTCGGACGAAGATCTGAATCGGGGAGCTGATCCGCCCATCGGCGGTGGCCGTAATGGTCGCCACGCCGCCGCCCACCGCGCGAAGAGTCGCTGAGGCGCCCGACGCTTGAATGGACACCACGCGGCCGTTGGTGGTAGTCCACGCGATAGGCCGGTCGAGCAGTTCGTCGCCGTTGAACGCGCGGGGAACAGCAGTCACCTGGAAGGTATCGTTCAGCTTCAAGGTGAGTGTCGCCGGGCCAGGGGTGAGGCCGATCGAGTGTACCGGCAAACGCACCGAGGCCGTGCCCGCTGAATCGTAGTCGATGGCGCCCCCTTCAAACGTCTGACGGAAGCGACTGTTGCCAATCGAAAGCGCCGGGCCACTGGGAAGGCCGAGGAATCCCCCAGGACCGCCGTTGGCCAGATACGTCGTCGTCACCGGCGGAACGACGACCACCTCCCGCCCGCTGAGGGTGCCGGAGGTAATGCTGAAGATCAGCCCGTTCTGAAAGGATTGCACCGTGTACGCGCTACCGGCGAGGCTGGTGGCCGCCGTCTCGGCGGAGGTGGCGGCGCCCAGTACCGCAATGCCGCCGGCGTTTTGCCAGCGGGTATAGTACGGATCTTTCACTAAAAAGTTCTGCGACCCATTCGCAAGCGCGGCGGAGTAGGAAAATAGCGCGAACTTTTTATCGAAGAGTTGCCAGTAGCAGGTCCCAGCCGTGGTGTTGGCGCAGAGCGAGGTGTCCATCGTGGGATACCCGGCCGTCGCGACGCCCACAGCGCTGTAGTTGGCATACAGCAGGGCGAGCACCTGAAAAACACCGGTCTGCTGATCGACGATGGTCGTGCTCGTATTGGCTTTCACCAGCGCGAGACGTCCGCCATTTCCGGTCAGGGGATTGAACTCCTGAATCAGACCCGTCGGGCCGAACCGGCGGACATCCGCCACCGGCGGTGTGGTCACCAAGTTCGAAAAGGTGTTCCGGAAGAATGCATTCACGAACTGCTGCCGGATCACCGGATCGATGTTGCCGCTGCCGACATCAACAGGCGTGGATTGACAGTAAACGGGGGCAGCAGCCAGCAAACCCCCTGCCAGGACAGCGGAGCGGACGAGACGGTTCAGTTTCATGCGGGTCAGAACAGGCCGATTCGATTCTAACCCGCACACGGCCACCAAGTTCCGTCGCCGCGGCTATTCCTTCACGTACTTCCGCAGACGGCGCATCCGGCTCTTGAGTTCTTCACTCGCCTCGGTGATCTCTTTCGTATCGAAAATCACCCGAGGCGTCATGAAGACGATCAGTTCCGTCCGCTCTTTGCTGAACGATTTGCTGCCGAACCCCCAACCGATTATTGGGATCCGATGCAGCACCGGGATGCCCGCGGAAGACTGCGTATTCGTCTCGTTGATGATGCCGCCGATAGCGATCGTATCACCGTCTTCCAGAGTCACCTGGGTGTTTAAGGTCCGTTTCGAGAACGAAGGCGAGTTGATCGCACCTGCTGCCGGCGCGATTGGCGAACTGACCTCCTGATTGATCAGCAGTGTCACGATTCCGCTGGGGTTGATCCGGGCGGTAATGTTCAGCGTGACACCGCTGTTCCGATTGGAGATGTTGTTCGCAAACAGCGAATTTCCGCCGCTTTGGACACCTGTTGCCGCCTGAGCCGTCAGCGTGGGCACCTCGGTGCCGACATTAATGCTGGCCGCAATCGAGTCGGTCGCAATGATGCTCGGCGCCGAGATCACCCGCGTGCGGCTCTCATTCTCGGTCGACGAAAGGAAGGCCAGAAGCTCACGGCTTTGCCCGACGAGCGCTCCCGCCGAAAGGTTCAACGAGGCGTTCGCCAACGAACCGAGAAAGTCTCTCGAACCGGCCTGCCCGGTGGAGCCGGCAGCGGCTTCCTTCTTCTGCAGGAACGCGGCGATGCCATTGGCGAACGCCCCGCTCAGACTCACTTCATAGATCTTCGCCTCAATCAGCACCTGACGCGGCGGGATATCCAACTGCTTCAGGATCTTCAGAATGCCCTCGTACTCGGCCGGGGTCCCCTGAATGATGATCGTGTTGTCCATCGGGTTTGGAACCACGCGAGGGCCCTTGACCGCCTGGGTTCCCGCCGCGCCTGCACCCAGATAGGTGCCGGTGCGATCCATCGCCCCGGTGCCGCCCGTTCCCATCGTGGCGGCCTGTTGCGCGTTGGCCGGGAGCCCTTGGGTCACCATCGGGTAGCCCATGCCCATGCCTCCACCCATGCCAAACCCACCCATGCCCAACCCGCCCATCCCCAACCCGCCCATCCCCATTCCTCCGCCCATCCCCATCCCTCCGCCCATCCCCATCCCTCCACCCATGCCCATACCGCCGCCCATA
>JBBQRA010000117.1:0-18444 GCA_038215275.1 Bryobacterales bacterium
GTTGGAAGATCAGGGGTGGACCGATCCGGGTACTTCGTGTGGTGACGCTCTCGCCTCGCGAATGCGCGCCGAGGATCGAGAGTTTCTCCGAGAACCTTCCGAGGGAATGGATGAGCGCGTCGAGTTTGCCGCTGGCCAGGAACTCGTCCAGACGGCCGAGGCGAAGCAGGACGCGCTGTGTAACCTTGCCGTCAACCCATTCGTTATCCACGATGAGCAGATAGGTCCGGGAACCATTGGTCTGAGTACGAACGAACAACGAGGCGCTACTGTGTCACCATCATAAGCACGGAATACATCAATATACAATGTAAAGAGCGCGATCGAGTGAACCATCCGTGTCACTACATTCTCGCGATCGAGACGAGCCCCGCGTGAAGAATCAACGAGTTACGCCCACTTCGCGCCGCAAAGTGTTGAAGACGAGTCAAAGGTATTCGTTGGCGGCGGCTTCCGCGGCGGCCAGAGCTACGGCTCCACGGACGAATGGTCGTACAAGGCCATCGAGAAGCCTGTCTGCTCTTGCGACCACCATGCCACGATGCTCCCTCTGCCCGGCATTGATCATCAGCGCCTGACCTATCGCAACAATGGGATCGACCGCCGGCTCACCGATGTCCATGGGGCCGTTCTCCGGGAATTGATCGCGTAACGCAAGTGCTCCGTCGGCGGTTCGAATCGCGGCGGTCATCAAAGGTATTCGTTGGCGGCGGCTTCCCCGGCGCGATTGGCTATGGCGCCAAGGACGGATGGTCGTACAAAGCCGTCGAGAAGCCTGTCTGCTGTTGGGACCTCCATGCCACGATGCTCCATCTGCCCGGCATCGATCGCCAGCGCCTCACCTATCGCAATAATGGGATCGACCGCCGGCTCACCGATGTCCATGGCGCCGTCCTCCGGGGGAATTGATCGCGTAACGCGAAGCTGCCGCCGCGAGTCTAAATCGCAGCGGTCATGAAAAAACTCTCCTTTGCCCTCTCGATTCTTGCGATGGGCGGGCCGCTGGCGCCGGCCGCAGACTTCGGTGACCGGCGCAACGAAGATTCCGCGCACACCAAAGCCCACTTCAAGATGCGAAAGTTCGCCTCCCTCGCCGAATGGGAAGCCCACAAGGCGGTGCTGCAGCAGCAAATTCTCGCCTCGGCCGGCCTGCTGCCTCTCCCTCCCAAAACTCCCTTGGCCATTAAACGAACTGGTCGCGTCGACGCCGGAAACTACATCTGGGAGAAGATCGTGTTTGAACCGCTTCCCGGCTTCTTCGTCGCCGGCAATATTTATCTGCCCAAGCGCGTCCGCGGCCGCGTTCCGGCCATGCTCGTCGCCCACGGGCATTGGAAGAACGGGCGTATCCATGACGCACCGGACTACTCTGTCCCCGCGCTCGCCGCCAACCTCGCCCAGCAGGGCTACGTCGCCTTCGCCTACGACATGATCGGCTACAACGATACCCGTCAGCTGAAGCACGACCTCGGCGATAGCGACTCCGAACGGCTTTGGTCCTTCGGCTCCCTGGGACTGCATCTATGGAACTCCATGCGCGCCGTCGACGTGCTCGAATCACTCCCCGAAGTGGATTCTCGCCGCATCGGCATCACCGGCGCCTCCGGCGGCGGCACCCAGACCTTCCTTCTCGCCGCCGTCGATCCCCGCATTCAGGTCGCCATCCCGGTCAACATGGTCTCCGCCACCTTCCAGGGCGACGATGCCTGCGAGATGTCCCCCTCCCTTCGGATCGATTCGAACAACGTCGAGATCGCCGCCATGATGGCTCCTCGGCCCATGCTCCTGGTCTCCGCCACCGGCGATTGGACGAAGCTATCGCCCACTGACGAGTATCCGGCCATTCGCGCCATCTACGAGCTATACGGCCAGGCCGGCCGCGTCTGGCACCGCCATATCGACGCCGGTCACAACTATAACCAGCAGAGCCGCGAAGCGGTTTATGCCTACTTGGCTCGTATCTGGCGCCGCCCGTTCAAGCTTTCCGCCGCCCCCCGGGATAAAGCAGTCCTTCCTCCGAAATTGGAGACCCTCCTCGTAGGCGCCATCAAACCGGAAGGACTCATCGCCGGCCAAAAGGAGATCTTCGCGCAATGGCAGCGCATGGCAAAGGACCAAGCGGCTGCCCGCCCGGCTGCGGCACAACGCCGCATTTTTCAACAGATCTTAGGCGTCTCCTGGCCCCAGCAGGTTCGTACCTTCCGCTCCGGCAACTACCTGCTCCTCGAAGGCCGTGGCGGCGGCGATCGCGTGCCCACGCGCGGGATGCCCGGCCACACTGTCGTCGTCGACCCCGACGGTGAGCTCAAGATGGCGCCTCCCAATGAAGTCGCTCTCCGCGTCGATGTCTTTCAGACAGGCGCCGCCGCCACCGAACGTGGCTCTCTCCGCGGTGACCATCTCACTTTCCATCGTTCCGATGATGCCGAGCGCGTACAGGACATCCTCACCGCCCTGTACTTCGCACACTCCTCACGCCCGAAGGAACTCCGCCTCCTCTGCGGCAAACGGGCATCCCTTTGGTGCCTCGCCGCCGCAGCTCTTGCCCCGGTCCCGGTGACGTTTACGCCAGCCGAGCCCCTCGGCGACCTGTCGGATCAGGAGCTCGCCAGGCGCCTGTTCATCCCCGGTTTCCAGCGTGCGGGCGGAGTCGCTGCGCTACAGAAACTGCGTCAATCGAAATAGCTGTTGACCAGCGCCCTGCTCTAAGCGCATCATTCCCAAGATGAAGAAGATCCTGCTGTGGGGAATCGCTCTGCTCGTGCTGGTGGGCGGAGTGTTCGCCTATCCACGTTTAGCTAAGCTCCGTGTCAACGTGCCGGCCTACCAACCGCCCGGCGAAATCGTACTCCTCGATCAAGGCTGGTCCGACACCCAGCGCCTCGAATTCCACCACACTGCTCAGGGAACCCGCCTCGTCCCCTATCGCTGGCTGCTCGCTCTCGAACAGCCCTGCCTCTCCCCGCTTGGCTGTGACCTCTTCGCCAAGCCCGAGTACCTGGGCCGCTTCGGCTTTCTCTCGAGCCCCGCCGACGTCAAGTGGAACCCTGACGGACTCCCGGTGGGCTTCGCCCGTCAAGAGGATTTCGCCGATCCGGACACCGGCCAGACGTATCCCGTCGTGGGCCTCACTTGTGCCGCCTGCCATACCGGCGAGCTCAACTACGGAAACTATTCCGTTCGCGTCGAAGGCGGCCCGGCCATGATCCAGGTGACGCAATTTCAAAAGGCCATGGGTGTCGCCCTTGTCCTCACCGACCTCATTCCTTGGCGCTATCGGGCCTTTGAAGAACGCGTCCTCGGCGCGAATGCACCCGAGGCCCAAAAGGCTGAACTGAAACAAGCCGTCGACCGTTTCCTCACCCGGGCCAAAGCCGAGGTCGCCGCCACCGAGAAAGGCAACATATACCCCTATGACGCCGGCTTCATTCGCACCGACGCCCTCACCCGCATCGGCAATCAAGTCTTCGCCGCCAACATGGGCATCGACTCCAATTTTGCAGTCGCCAAGGCGCCCGTGAAGTTCCCTCAAGTCTGGGACGCTTCCTGGTTCACTTGGGTCCAATACAACTCTTCGATCGCCGATCCCCTCGTCCGCAACATCGGCGAAGCCCTTGGTGTCCGCGCCCTCGCTCTTCTCTCGGGACCAAAGGCGAAGGAGTTCGCCAATAGCGTCAACCTTCCGGGCCTCAAGAGCATGGAGGATCTGCTTTCCGGCGCAGAGCCTTACGGTGGTCTCCGCTCCCCCCGCTGGCCGGCGATCTTTCCCTCTCTCGATCCGCAGAAAGTAGTCCAAGGCGCGGTTCTTTATAAAAAGCATTGCCAAGGTTGTCATCTCCCGCCGATCGACGAACTCCAAGCCGACCTGCGCACCGAGAAGCCGGTCTTCTGGGTCGGCAACTCTACGGGCAAACGCTTCCTCGCTCTTCGCGACATCCCGCTGGCGATGGTCGGCACCGACCCCAACCAGGCTATCGAGTTCAAGAAACGCACCGCCGATACCGGCGCTCTGGGCCAAGGCCGCGTCACCGCCGATGTTGGTCTAAAGCTCGTCACGGAAGGCATCCGCGACCGCTTCTTTCGACAAGCGAATTTTTCACCCGAACAGAAGCTGATGTGGCAGGGCTACCGCGATGGCAGCATGCCTGCAGTGCGCGCCGAAGAGATCTACAAGGCGCGTCCTCTCAACGGCATCTGGGCCTCCGGCCCGTATCTGCACAACGGCTCCGTGCCCACGCTTCATGATCTGCTCGCTTCCCGCGAGCAGCGGCCGGCGAAGACATTCTGGCTGGGCTCCAAGCGCTTCGATCCCGTCAAGGTGGGCTATGAGACCACCCAGTTCGACGGAGCGTTCCGGTTCGATCCGGCCGAGCCCGGCAACGGCAATCAGGGCCACTGGTTCGAAAACGGTCCGCGGGGCAACGGCGTCGTCGGCCCTGCGCTCTCGGACGCCGATCGAGTATCTGAAATCGATCTTAGGCTACGAGCGCATCCGCGTCATCATGTAGAGCCCGGCGAGCAGGAAAATCGCGTCCGGGCTCCACGCCGCCACCGGCGCCGGCAGTTGGTTCAGGTTCCCCACTTGCACGAATAACTCGTCGAACGCCCGGTAGGCGATGGCAATTCCGAAGCTCGCGCCCACACTGGCCATCGCGCCTCGCCGGCCGCCCATGAAGCTGAACGGCACCGCGATGATGGCCAGAATGAAAGCGAACAGCGGAACGGAAAACTTCCGGTGGAACTGCACCTGCAGCCGGATGGTATCGAATCCGCTCTGCTTCAGATCCTGAATGTAGTGGTCCAACTGCTGGAAGTTCATCTGTTTGTACTGCTTCTCTTCGATCAGGAAGTAGTCCGGCTGCTCATCAATTTCGGAGAAGGTACGGACTTGATACTCCTCGTATTGCTTAATACGGATGTCCTGCATGTCGCGCACCCAGCCGTTTTGAAACACCCAGGCGGACATGCGCGGCTCCCAATGCGCCCGTTCCGCCGAAATGTGGCGCGCCAACCGGAAGGTCTTCGGGTCCAGTTCATACACATGCACGCCTACCATCACTTTTTCGGTCGGGTCGAAGTACTTGTAATAGAAGATTCGGGAGTCATGCCCGAAAATCCACTTGCGGTCCGGCCGCAGGTAGGTTTGCGGCGCCTTGCCCTTGATCTCGGCCCGGATACCGTCCTGAATCAGGTTTGCTTCCGGCACCACGTAATGGTCAAACGCGAACAGCGCACTGCTCAACAGGATACCCGCGAGCAGAATCGGGGCCGACAACCGGTATAGGCTCACCCCGGAAGCCTTGAACGCCGTCACCTCATTCTGATTCGCCATAATGCTGAACGTGATCAAGACCCCGACCAGAACAGCCACTGGCGAATAATCGTAGATAAATTTGGGCCCCAGGAACAGGTGGTACCGCAAAACCTTTTCCATCGGGATCTGGTGCCGGATCACATCGCTCAGCAACTCGAAGAACGTGAAAACCTGCGTCAGCACAACGAAACTGACTAGACAGATGAAGAAGTAAAACAGGAACTCGCTCAACACGTATGTGTCGATCAATTGAGGCATCAGCCGGATCGTCGTCCGCGGTGCCCGCCGCGCCAACCTCTCCCGTTTCGAGCGGTAGCGCTCGGCCAGCCCACTAAAGGTTTCTAAAAACCACGCGCGGATGGCGCCGATCAGGTCCCGGTCGCCCGGCCTCTCCAGCCGAGCCAGCAAAACCAGACCGACCAAGGCGAACAGAGCATTCGGGGCCCACGCTGCCACCGCCGGACTCAAGGTCCCCTGCTTGGCCAGCCCCAGAAGGCTTACCTGCGCCATGAAGTAAAGAAACGCCAGAAACACCGTCAACACAAACGCAGCGGACTTGCCCGACTTCCGCGATGAAACGCCCAGCGGAATCCCGACCAAAGCCAGCAGAATGCACGCCGGTGGAAGAGATAGCCGCCGCTGCAGCTCGATATCGGCCTCCCGGGATTGTTTTGCCTCCGCGAACAAGAGTTCGGTCTCCATATCAGAGAAGGCCTTCGCCTGCTTCTCCGCCGGCTTTTGCGCATCGAGCGACTGATCCATCAGCGGGAATGCTGTATTGAAATACTGCCCGGCTTCTTTGCCGACTTCGTGAGTGCTACCGTTCACCAGGCGCAGCCGGATGCGGTTGTTCGCCGAGTCCGGCACCGCAATTGCCTCGGTAGCGATGGTGATCCGCGGCGCGTCTCCCGCCGCTTCCTGCGTGCTGCGCTTTCGCTGTTCCGGCGGCGTCATGTCGGCGATGAAGACGTTCCGCCAACGGGTTACCGGCCCGGAAATCACGTCGCCGATATACAGGGTCTTATTCGGGAACTGCTCGGCGAAAACCCGAGGCTGAATCTCCGCCGTCATCTGGTCGGCGATGATCTGGTTCAGGATTCGCACCGTCTCCCGGATGGAGTAAGGCGTCAAATACAGCGAGCAGGCCGCGGTCATCAGCGAACCCATCACGGCAAACACCATCACCGGGCCCAGAACCCGCCGTCCGGGCACCCCGGCGGCCCGCATCGCGATGATCTCGCCGTCAGACGACATCCGGCTGAGGCCGATCAGTACACCCACCAGGACGCCCACCGGCAGCGTCATCATCAGGGTAAACGGCATCACGAGCAGAAACAGATAGCCAACGGTGGAACTGGACGCCGCTCCGCGCACCAACTGTTCAAACAGAAGGCTGATGCGCTGCAGGAACAGGACAAAGCTGAACAATAGCGTGCCTAGTCCAGCACCCGCCAACACCTCCCGGAAAATCGAACGGCTCAGCAGACCCATACTCGCGAACTAGCCTGCGCTTTCAATCGGCGGCGGCGGAACTACCGGCGCACTGGGACGTTCTTCCTGCGGCCGGTCCATGTCGATCTCATCGAATAAAAGCGAGGGGGCCACCACCGACATCCCGGTGACGAATCCCCCGGCGCCCATCAAGGCCAACGGGAAGCTGTTCGCCAAAAGGTCCAGCGTGTAAGTCTCGGAACTCGCGGCCAGGATGTCTCGTAGCGCCCGCACGGTCAAGCCCCGGAACCGCATCCCGCGGATCATTTCTTCCCGCCCGTCGGGATAGACCCGGTACACCGCCAACGGCAATGAAATCGGCCGGTTCCCGCCTCCTGATTGCAGCGAAGCCGCCAACCGCCGGAACTCGGCAACACTGGCCGAACTGGGGAAGTCGATCTTCCTCACGATGATGCCGTAGGGCTTGTTCCGCTGCTTGATCGTGTCAATCAGCTTCGCCTTTAGCGCAGCCAACTCGATCGTGTCTTTGGCTTTCACGAGCAGATTGCTCGGCAGCGCGGCATTGGCGCCGAACGATCCGGGCAGGCGCGCCCGTCCATTCGAGCCCTCGAATCCGCGAACCGGCTGCCGCGTCAGCAGCATATTTTTCAAGGTCCCTTGGCTCACGATCGGAAGCGTCTGCGGCACTACTCCTTCCATATCGATTTCGTAGGATCCGAACAGCGGGCGGCCTTTGGCGTCCTTGGCGAACGGATCGTCTGTCACATCCAGAAACTCCGGCATGACCCGCGCGCCCAGCCGGCCTTCGAAGTCCGATGGAGGCAGGTTCACGGGTCGCCCCGGCTCGGAAACTGGAGAGCGCACCGGCCCCAGGTTCCCGCCTAGCATCTGCCCAAGCAACTGCGCCGACGCTTCGCCTTCAAACAACACCGGGCCATTGTAAGCCTCGCCCAGCGGCGCGGCGCACAGGGCCGTCAGACGGGTGGCCATGGCGTGAATCGCGGTTGTGATCTCGGCGTCGGAGGGTAGATTCACCGCCTCAAACGCATGGAAAGTTAAGTAGTCGCGCAGCGGGCTACCGTCATCGGCGAGCGCCTCGGCCCGTACCCGCAGAGTCACAATGTTCTCGGGAATTCGAAAGAAAGTGCCTTCCGTGTTTCCGAAGTAGGATCCGGACACCCCCTCTTCGTACTCTACCCGGGAATCGAGAATCTTCGGATAAGCCGTGAAGAGCGCAGAGAGCGTCCGCACCCGTTCATTCGCCCTCTTCTCGTCCATCTTGTTCTTTGAAAGAAGCAGCACCTTCACGACCGGCGCCTGCTTGGCGAAATCGTTCAGCTTTTCGGCCTGATTCACGTTCTTGAGCGCGGCGCGCTTCAGCGAAAGCGTCTCCACCGCAGCTTTGTAGCTTCGGTCCGTTGCCAGCCATAGATCCTGCCGGATCTGATTCTCATCGGCTTCGAGCGGCCAATTCTCGTTGTCGAATCGAGCCCCCCGCACCATGCCGGTGTAGACACAGTTCGTGTTGTCGAACTCGTAACTGCCCACCCGTACCTGCACCCGCGGCAAGCGGTAATTCGAGATTCGCGAAATCAATAACCCGCCCAGCGTGGCCGAGCAGTTCAAGTTCGTACCCTGCTCCACAACGTATTGGATATAGTAGGGTGTCTCGCCCGCCAGGCGGAGCTTCAGCGACCGTTCCAACTCCGAACGCATCGCTTCTAGAATTGGATCATTCAGTTTGGTCTGACCTGGAGCCACGGCCGCGGCGCCCAGCAGAAGGCCAAAGGTACGGCGCTTCATCGATCGCTCCCATCGGTTTGCGTCGGCCGGCCCAGCAGGGGTGGACGCTCTTGCGAACGGTTCTTCTTCTGCACTTCAATCTCCGTCACCAGCAACGCCGGCGAGATGGCCGAAACCGGCACGCTCCCGCTCTCCGCACCACAATAGCCATTGAAGACTTGAAGTTGGTTGCCCGTCGCGACGATCTTGGCGAAACTCGCGAGCGGCGTGCCGACAATGTCGGCGCCCCGAACCAACTCGTCCGGCCGTCCATCGGGATACACCCGGTACACTACGAGCGGAATGACGGTAAACGCCTGCAGACCGGCCCGGCCAGTCGTTGTGAAGCCTCCCGTAACACTCTCAAAGAAAAGGCCGTACGGCTTACCTTGCTTCTTGATCTCCTCAATCAGCAGGTCCCGCAGTTTCGCATCCGGAACGCTGTTACTCGAGCCGACAATCAAGTTGCTCTGCCGGGACACGATCTCCGCGCCCGCCTGCCGCCGTCCATGGCCGTTCGACTTCGCAAAGCCGGCGATCGGGGAGCGCGAGAGCAAAAACGTCTTGAGGATTCCCTCCTCCACGACCGGAACCCGGCGCGCCGCGACGCCTTCATCGTCGAAGTCGTACCAACCGTATAGATCCGTCTCCGCCATTCGCTTCACGGTGGGATCGAACGTCACAGAGAGAAACGATGGCAGCACCGGCCCGTTCACGCTTTTGGTGAACGTCTGGCCCTCGTTCTCATCCTTCTGCCGATGGCCTTCAATCCGGTGGCCGAAGATCTCGTGAAAAAACACGCCTGCCGCTCGTCCCGACAGGATCGCCGGCCCGACAAACGGGTCCACCTCCGGAGCTCGTAACAATCCTCGCAAGTCTTTCGCCACCCGGTCCACCGCTGCTTCCACTGCCTTGTCGCTCGGCAGTCGCGAGGGGTCGTCCGCCTCGATAGTCTCCGACGTGGCTAGATCCATCCCGTCGGCCGCCTTAGAACGCGCCGAAATCAAAATCCGTGCATACGTGCGGCCATGCTGCAATCGGGTGCCCTCGGTATTCACGAAGGTCTTCGTTTCCCGCTGCGCAATCACCGTCACCGAAGAGCTCAAGATTTCCTGATACTGGGTGAAGCGCTTTGACCACTGCCGCGCCCGGCCAGCCCACTTGTCGGCATCAAAGCGAAGTTCAGGAGTGATCTTATAAGAAACGACCGCTTCGGAAGGCGAAAAATCTCCAGACTGATCTGTCGCCTCCACCTTCACTTCTTTATTTGTGCGAATGTTCAGCAGCCGTTGCGAGGCGGCACGGTACACCCCATCGGTGTCCATCCAGATACGCCGCTTCAACGCGTTGGCGTTGTCGTCGAGCGAGAGCATAGAACCGTTCGTAAACGTCGCAAAGTTACGGCCCACCCGGCGGTAATTATCGAGCTGGGGCGAACCGACCCGCAGTGTAACGTCCAGCGAGCGAGACTTTGAAGAATCCTTCGAGGCCAACATGCCGCTTGTCGCGGTCAGGACATTGGTCTCCTGCTGCGTCACCGAGTACGCCAGGAAATAGGGCGCTGGATCTCCCTTGCTCTTCAACGCGGTGAAGTTTCGCTCCATCTCCGACGCTAGGATTTGCACGAGGGGAGGCGGGGATTGGGCCACGGCGGGCAGAATCGCGAAAATTAAGGCTACAGGGACGAATGGAAACGGAGACCGCACCCCTAACAGATTATCATGCAGGGGGTGCGGATCCGGTAAAAATCCATGGCCCAAGGACTTAGGATGCCTTGGCCAACTGCTCGATACCACCACGTTGCCGGATTACCGATAGCGCCAGACCATACCGGCCGCGGACGCCGGTCTTTTCGAAAATGTGCTTCAAGTGAATCTTCACCGTACCCGGCCGGATCCCCAACTCGCGGGCTATCTCTTTGTTCTTCATGCCCTGCTCGACCAGTTCGAGCACCTGCTGTTCCCGTGGAGTCAGTTCACTCCGGGAGTTCCGCTCCATTCGGCCCGGCTCCCGAAACACCGAATCGGCCATCCAGCTGTTTCCCTTCGCTACGGCTCGCAGGCAAGCGATTACCATCTCGGGGTCCGAAGTCTTTCGTAGAATGCCGCGCGCGCCAGACTGCAGAAAACGAAGAGCTTCGGCTTCCGTGATCGACACCCCCCAGATAACGACCTCCGTTTCGGCCGGCAGCATGGCTTTGGCAAGCGCCAGCCAGTCCAAAACCGCTTGAATTCCCAGCGATTTGTCGATCACTACCACGTCCGGCCGTTGCTGCCGGACGATTTCACTCACTCCAACCAGCGTTTCAGTCCGACCCAGATATTCGAGGTCTGTGCAGGCGGCGAGAATGGCGCGAATGCCTTCGGCGGTCACCGGTTGCGTCTCGCACAACAAGACGGTTTTCTTGTTCATGTTCTGTTCCATATACTCGTCCCCAGGACGGGGATAACTCCTATTGCTGGGCATATCGACCACCACCTTTGAGGTCTTAGTGCAATTCCGCGGCGGAGCCGAAGAATTTGGCCTCATGTTTTTGCTCTGTCCTGCCGATCCTTCTCTTTAGGGGAGTCCCATTTGCCCAAGGACAATTGGCAGGTCATTGTAATTAGCCCGAGCCGGAACTATGTCGCCGAGCTGCTTCCGATCATTTCAAACGAAATGGCCGACGCGCCAGTGATCGAAATCGGGGGCTATCCAGCGCCCGCTAACGTCAATGAACTGCCGCTCAACAGCGCTGCCAGTCTCTGTTTTCTCGATGTTTCCAGTGATCAGAAGACGGCTCTGGTTGTCCTCACCGCCTTGACCACGCTCAAGGCGAATTTACACATCGTCGTGCTTGTCGAACAAGCGGACCCCAGCCTTCTTTTGCAGTGTCTGCGTGGCGGCGCCCAAGAGTTCCTCACCCGGCCATTCACCCAGGAACAACTTCGCCAAGTCCTCGAGAAGCTCAGCCGGCTTAGCCCCTCCCTCGGCGTTGATCGAGGCCGCATCACGGCGATCGTTCCCGCCAAGGGAGCCTGTGGCGCTACGACCCTGGCCTCTAATCTCGCCGTGCATTTCAAACGACTCAGCGAAGGCCGGGTCCTGCTCGCTGATCTCGATCCCCTCACGGGAACAGTGTCCTTCCTCCACAAACTCAAGTCCACCTATAGCTTCCTCGATGCGCTTCAGCATGCTGACAGCCTCGACGCCGATCTCTGGAAGGGACTCATCTCTCAGAGTCAAGGCATCGACGTGCTGCTCCCTCCCGAAAATCCGGTGGACAGTATACAAGGCCTGCGCTCGGCCACACCCATCCTCGACTTTGCCCGTCGTATGTATGACCATGTCGTGGTCGATGTCGGTTCCATATATGGCGATTGGACCGTCTCCATCGCTCGCGCGGCCGACGAAGTTCTCATCGTTTCCACCAACGAACTTCCGGCGCTGCAGGCTACCGCGCGGGGTCTGCAATACCTCGAATCGTCCGGCATCCAGCGCCATAAGATCAAGCTCATCATCAACCGCTTCAATAAAGAAGCGGGCCTCAACAAAGAAATGATCGAGATGGCGCTGCACACCGACGTGCATCACCTGGTACCCAGCGACTACGAGAATGTCCAGCGGGCGCTGCTCGATGGCAAAGTGATTCCAACTACCACCGCCTTTGGCAAAAGCCTGCTCGCCCTCTCTCAGGGACTGCTGGGCAAAACTGGCAAAGAGGCTGGGACCGCCAAACAAACATCCTCGGGCGGCGTCTTTTCCAGCAGCCTCACCGGCCTGTTCAAAGCCTTTTCGCGCGGCTGATTCCCTATAGTTGGGGGCCGGACCGAGGAACACCAGCTCGGATCGAGGCCCATGATCAGTGCCTCTTCATCGCCGAAGCCTTCTGTCTTCTTTGGAGAAGCTTTGGCCAGGTAAGGCTAATTGCTATCCTGGCGTTTGCTTCAACTAGACCCCGGCAACGCAGCGGCGTATCTGGCCGCACAAGGCTTTCCGCTTAGCGGCGCGATTACGCCGCTCGGCGGGGGCGTCTCGAATACAGTGCTGCTCGCCGAAACGGTACACGGCCGTCTCGTCGTCAAACAAGCCCTAGAACGGCTGCGCGTAGCCGAAGAGTGGCTCTCGGACCCCGCGCGAACTCTCCGGGAGGCCTCCGCCTTGCGCGAGGTCTCTTCCGTCCTCCCTCCGGGTGCCGTTCCGGCGATCGCCTTCGTCGACGAGGCAAATTATGTCTATGCGATGGAGGCTGCCCCCGTCGGCGCCGAGGATTGGAAAAGCCTGCTTCTGGCGGGCAAATGCGACCCCGCCGTCGGCGCCCAGATCGGGCAACTGCTCGCTCGACAGATAGCCGCCACACGCGCCGCCACTCCTTGGCAAGACCGCTACGGCGACCAGCGCGTCTTTAATGAGCTTCGGCTCGATCCCTACTACCGCTTCACCGCCGCCCGCCACCCCGATCTGGCGCCCTACTTCGCCCAAGCCATTGACCGCTGCAAAGAGCAAGCTTCGAGCCTCGTTCACGGGGACTGGTCCCCTAAAAACGTGCTCATTGCCGATCGCCGCGTCATGCTTATCGACTATGAGGTGGTCCACTACGGAGACGCCGCCTTCGATGCCGCATTCCTACTGAATCATCTGCTCCTGAAATCTCTTCATCTTCCGCAATGGCGCAACCTGTATCGCGATGCTGCCGCCGCGTTCTGGCATGCCGCCTCCCCCGCCGTCCCCTCCGCAGGCGTCAAGCTGCACTTGGGATGTCTCCTACTGGCTCGCGTCGACGGCAAGTCGCCCGCCGAGTACCTCCTCGACGAAACGAAGCCAATCGCTCGGAGGCTGGCCCGCGATATTCTGGTTTCTCCACCCCTCGACATCCTTGACCTCTGGAACCGATGACCCTGACCCTACAACACTTACGCGCCCTCGAGATTCTCGATTCCCGCGGCCGGCCCACGGTCCAAGTCGAAGCCGCGCTTGCCGACGGCACCCGCGGCCTCGCCCAGGTTCCCTCCGGCGCCTCGACCGGAACTCACGAAGCCCATGAATGGCGCGACGGCGGCGCTTGGTACGGCGGGAAGGGCGTGCAAGGCGCGGTTCGCCACGTGGCGGAAATCTTCGCCCCCGCCCTGGCCGGCTTCCCCGTCGACGACCAGCGCGCCCTTGATGCCCGCCTCCGTGAAATCGATGGCAGTCCGAACAAGTCCAGAACTGGCGCCAACGCCGTCCTCGGCATTTCTTGCGCCGTCGCCCGGGCTGTTTCCATCGCCCGCAACGAACCCCTCTACCGAACCCTCTCCCTCGGCGCCCCCCGCCTGCCCGTGCCCATGATCAACATCCTCTCGGGGGGCCTCCACGCTGGCGGCAACGTGGAGTTCCAGGATTTCCTCATTATCCCCCACGGCTTCCCCACCATGGCCGAAGCCCTCGAAGCTACTGTCCGCATTCATACAACGGCCGGCGATCTGCTCCGCCGCAGCGGCTATGTCCTCACTGGGGTCGCCGACGAAGGCGGATGGGGGCCACTGCTTCCCAGCAATGAGGAGGCTCTCTTCCTCCTCACCATCGCCATCGCCGAAGCCGGCTACGCCCCGGGCGATCAGGTTTCTATCGCCCTCGATGTCGCCGCCACGCATTTCTACAGGGAAGGGAAGTACCATCTCGCCAGCGAAAAGCGATCGCTTTCGAGCGAGGAGATGGTCGAACTGCTCGCCCGCTGGTGTGCCAGTTTCCCCGTCGTCTCCATCGAAGACGCCCTGGCCGAAGATGATTGGGACGGCTGGGTCCGCCTCACCGAACGCCTCGGCCATATCCAACTCGTCGGCGACGATCTTTTCACTACCAACGCCGGGCGTGTCCGTCAAGGCATCGATCGTGGCGCCGCCAACGCTGTCCTTGTCAAAATGAATCAGATCGGGACGCTCACCGAAACCCTCGACGTCTGTAGCCAGGCGCGCGCCGCCGGATACAACGCCGTCATCTCCGCCCGCAGCGGCGAAACCGAAGATTCCTTCCTTGCCGATCTCGCCACCGCCACCGGTGCGGGTCAAATCAAAATCGGATCCATCACGCGTTCTGAACGCCTCGCCAAATACAACCGCCTCCTGGAGCTTGAAGCCTGGGAAGGCCTGCCCTTCAAAGGAGCCAAACCTTGCAAATAGCCGCGTCAATAACCCGCCGTGCCGCACTTGCCAGCGCCGCGCCTTTCTTGAATCTCCGCGCACAGAATCAGGCCGATCGCCCGAACATCCTCTGGATCCTCGGCGACGATGTTGGCCCCGACCTCGGATGCTACGGCCACCCGCTCGCCCGGACCCCCAACGTCGATCGCTTCGCCGCCGAAGGTACTCGATTCACCCACTGCTTCACCACGGCTCCCGTCTGCTCCCCAGCCCGCTCGGCTTGGAACACCGGCGTCTATCAGACCACCATCGGCGCCCACAACCACCGCAGTCATCGCAAGGACGGCCACCGCCTTCCCGACGGTGTCAAGCTCATCTCTCACCGCATGCAGGAAGCCGGTTACTTCACCGCCAACGTCACCGAGATCGCTCCGGGACTGCGCGCTTCCGGCAAGACAGACTTCAACTTCCAGACCGAAAAGCCCTTCCAGGGTACCCACTGGAATCAACGCGCCAAGGGCCAGCCCTTCTACGCCCAGATCAATTTCACGGCTCCCCACAAGGGCGCTATGTGGCCTCTAGCCCGTCAGCAGAAAGATCTGACCGACCCGGCCAAGGTCACCCTTCCTCCCTACTATCCCGACCATCCAGTCGTTCGCAACGAAGTCGCCAACTATCTTGACGCCGTGCACTACTGGGACACCCAGGTCGGCGCCGTGCTCGATCAACTGAAAGCCGAGGGGCTGTTAGAGAACACGGCCATCTTTATCTTCGGCGACAACGGCCGCTGCCTCATCCGCGGTAAACAGTGGCTTTACGATTCCGGCACCCATGTTCCACTGCTAGTCCGTTGGCCCGGCCGCGTCAAAGCCGGCGCCGTCCGTAAAGATCCGGTCATCGCGCTCGATATCACGGCCGCGAGCCTCGAAATTGCCGGGATCGCCAAGCCCGCGCTCTTCCATGGCCAAGGCCTCTTCAGCGGCTCCAAGCCCCGCAAGCAGATCTTCACCGCCCGGGACCGCTGCGACATGACAGTGGAGCGCATCCGCGCCGTCCGCGACAGCCGTTTCAAACTGATCCGTAACTTCATGCCGGAGCGCCCCTACACCCAGTTCAACGAATACATCACGGCCAACTACCCCACGCAGGCCGTCATCAAAGAACTTGCGGCCACCGGCAAACTCACGCCCGTGCAGGCGCAGTGGATGGTCGCCCGCAAGCCGGAGATCGAACTTTACGACCACCAGGCGGACCCTCACGAAGTGAACAACCTCGCCGGCGAGAAGAGGTATCAGGCAACGCTGAAGAAACTCTCCGGCGATCTTGACCGCTGGATTGCAGAAACGAACGACCAGGGCCGCACGCCGGAATCGCGCGAGGCGCTAGAGCGGGAAGAACCGCGCTGGAACGTCGCGCCAAAAGGTTGATGGCGCCGCGACGTTTGGGCACGCAACAGTCGCAGGGCGCGAACGAGCGTTTTTCGCCCGGCTGAATGGGCCGCAGGCTCCGGTGGAGGATTTGACGTTCGTCTGACCGCTGCCGCCGCTCGATCCATCGATACATCAATTTAAACCGCTGGATCGCCCACTATTCCAAGAGATTGATGGTGCCGCGGCAGGTGGACGCGCCACAGCCGCAGGGCACCCGCTGCACGTCTTTGCCAAAGTGGTAGTCGATCGTGAGTTCCTCGCCCGGTTGAATGTCCCGCAGGCTCATGTAGAGGATGTGTTCCTTGACGACGCGGGCCTCGATGTTCGGCTCGCAACAATGGTTCACGTACTCTGCCCCGCTGCCACCGGTCGAGCCATCGAGGCACCAATAGCTGTTCAGCGTGAACATGTAGTTGAACTCGCGTTCAAACACGCGTCGTTTTGTCTCCCGGCGATTGCAGCGTTCACCGGTGTACTCCATAATTTTCCGCCGCTTCGGAATTAGCTCTTCGGCGAAGACGCCCCACCGGTGAATCTCCGAAGGACGAACCGAGAGGCGAAAGCAGGTGTGTTGCTCGTCAATTCGCGGTGCTTCCGTCGCTGCCGCCTGCTTCTTGCGCGCCATTAGAAATCGTTCTCTTCCGCCTTGGCCTTGGCGCCTTTAGCTTTGCGCCGCATGATGATGATGACGATGCAAGCCACTGCCAAGATACCGGCGACAAGCTGTACTACCTGCTCTGGATCCATAGGCCGAAACGGTCCTCCGTTGAGTTGAGAAAATTGATTATACGCAAAACGCCCGCGGGTTTGGGAGCAGTTTCAAACCCACGGGCGCTAAAAAAGTTCCAGCTTTCTAGCCGACCTTCTGCTGTAGGACTTCTACCAGTTCATGGACCGCCGCGGCGCTCTTCTGAATCTGCGCCTTTTCGTCGTCGGTCAACTGCACTTCATAGATCTTCTCAATGCCGTTCGAGCCCAGTTTCACCGGCACGCCAAAGAACACACCATTCACGTTGTACTCGCCTTCGAGCAGCGCGGCACACGGCAGAACTTTCTTCTGATCTTTCAGAATGCTTTCCACCATTTCGACGGTAGCGGCCGAAGGAGCGTAGTACGCCGAACCGGTTTTGAGGTACTTCACGATCTCGGCCCCGCCGTTCTGCGTCCGCTCCACAATTTTGGCGATCGTGTCCGCGTCGAGAATCTCGCTAAGTGGCACGCCGCTCACGTTCGTCAGCCGTGTGATCGGCACCATGGTGTCGCCGTGGCCGCCCAGCACCAAAGCGTTGATGTTGGTTACCGAAACACCCATCGCTTCACCCAGGAACGTGCGGAAGCGCGCCGTGTCGAGTACGCCCGCCATGCCGATGATCTTGTTCTTCGGCAGGCCGGTGACCTTCCACGCCGCCCAGCACATGGCATCCAACGGATTGGTGACGAGAATCAGGATCGCGTCCGGCGAATACTTCATCGCGTTTTCCGCGGCCGTCTTCACGATTTCGTAATTGGCCAGAAGTAAGTCGTCGCGGCTCATGCCCGGCTTGCGGGGGAATCCGGCGGTGATGACGACAATGTCGGACCCGGCCGTGGCTTCGTAATCGTTGGTGCCGGTGATCCGGACGTCATACCCCTGCACGGGGCCGGACTGTTGAATGTCGAGTCCCTTTCCTTGCGGAATTCCTTCCATGATGTCGACGAGAACCACATCGGCTAGCTCTTTGTCTGCGATTCGCAGAGCACAGTTGGCGCCGACGTTGCCGGCACCGACGACGGTGACTTTTTTACGCATAGCTTTCGAGTATACTCCCGCCGGATGCGAGGCCGCAGCGTGGCAACCGGGCGACTACAGATTGGACCGGAAGTTAATGGAAATACTACATTTTGTGGGTCAAAGATTGTTTGGCGTTAACCGTTGACAGGCACCGCTGTTCCCGTACAATTGAGAGGACTTGCAGGCAGTGTAAACGCAATCCACCACTTATGTTCAAAACAAAAAAAGTGAAGTCTGAAGTGCAACCGTCCGAACGCTCGTTCACCTCGAGCGAAATTTCGGAGATGACCGGGGTCAGTTTGCGGCAACTCCAGTGGTGGGATGAACAGAAGGTCGTCTCGCCGCGCCACGAGGGACACAAGCGGATCTACCTCGCAGAAGAGGCGGTGGAAATCGCCGTTATCGCGGAACTCCGGCGCAAAGGATTCTCCCTGCAGAAGATTCGTCAGGTGTTGCGTTTCCTGCAAAAGGAGATGGGCAAGCGCCTCAACGAGATTTTCGGCGCCGAGAGCGAGTGGCATCTGGTCACCGACGGCAAGAGCATCGATCTCGAAGACAACAGCGATCGGATGATCGATATTCTCAAGAACTCCGACC
>JBBQRA010000118.1:0-18346 GCA_038215275.1 Bryobacterales bacterium
GTGCCCGGCGAAGCGAACTTCCTGACTGGCTTTGAGCAGCGCGCGGATCTGATCCAAACTCAACTTCTCGCCACCTTGCATGCTGATTATCAATCCCCAGCTTGCACCACACTTTCTCCTTCAGGCTCATCTTGTATGAGACAAGACTGTCTCGCCATCGGCTGCCCACTCGAAGCGATCACTTGCCGCAAGGCAGAATCAGCCGTCTCCATATAGCGCGCTATTTGCACGTGAGAGATATCCAAGGCCGAACCGGATTTATTGAGGCGTTGAACAAGCCCGTCTTCAGGCAAGGAATCCCGCAGTCGAAGCCATGAGGCATGCAACAAGTCGCGCAGCGCGTTCTCAAATTCGTAGCGGTTCAACCGCCGCAATACCGATCGTCCTTGAGCCTTTCCATGGGCGAGTTCGGTCTCGCGCAGTTCTCGCCCCAACGCAGCAAAGAATTCTGTTCTGCCTGCCGGAGCCACCCCGCCCGGAGGCATTGCTCCCCGTTCTACCGCGTCATGAACGCGCACCCAGACCGACCGGGCCGCCGCATCGTCCCAGCGTTCCGGCAGCGCCCGCAAATCGAGCCCCGCCGCGGCCTTCGGTCCCTGATGACAACCGCCGCAAGTGCGTTCGACAAATGGGCCAGCCTCGGCGCCGCGCGCCCCCACCAACGCTATCAGTAGACCAGCGAATCGCGTCAACACAGCCCGAGTCTATCGATGGAGCGGAACAGAGTCAAACTGAAACATTCTTATTCCCTTGCGTATTTTCGAATCTCCGCCTAAGATACGGAAAACCAGTTTGACGAAGTCACCACCTGGTGGCAACGACGATTCGCCGTCATTTGTCGTTGACAGCGTAGACCCGACCGAGTCTGCCTCCACACTTCCACAAATCGTAGCCGTTGGCAGTTCTTCCGGGGGCCTGGAGGCATTGCGCCTCCTGCTCCGCGGTCTCCCACGGGACCAGGGATACTGTTACGTCATCGCCCAACACCTCTCCCCCCACCATGCCAGTCGGCTCGCCACACTTCTGGCGCGTGAGACTCAGCTTCCGGTTTCCCAAGTGGAGCACCTGGCGGAGGTCCGGGGAGGAGTCATTTATGTCACTCCCCCCAGCCGGAACATCCTCTTTGACGACAATCGATTCCTGTTGCAGCCCACAATCGCACGAGGCCAAAAACCATCGATCGACAGCTTGTTATTTTCTCTCGCCGTGCAAGCGCCCACCCGTTCGATTGGGATCATTCTCTCGGGCAGCGGGTCCGACGGCAGCCTTGGCGCCCGGCAATTAAAGATAGCGGGAGGTACGGTGATCGTGCAGGATCCCAGAACCGCGCAGTACCCTGCCATGCCTCAGGCCGCCATCGCTGCAACCACGGTGGATGCGATCTTGCCCCCGGGTCAGATGGGCGACTATCTCACCAAACGTGGCGCAATCCCCCTCGACACTCCCGCTCCTCACTCCCGCTCCGAACTCGACCAAATCCTTGAACGCATCAATCTGTCGACGAACATCGATTTCCGGGGCTATAAGGCAAACACGATCGCTCGCCGCATCCAGCAGCGTCTTGCGGCCACCCGCTGCACGTCCTATGCCGACTACCTTCGTTTGCTGGATGAAGACCACGATGAGATCCAGAAGCTCGCCCAGAACTGTCTGATCCCGGTCACGAGTTTCTTC
Organism: Bryobacterales bacterium; assembly: GCA_038215275.1. Lineage (GTDB taxonomy): Bacteria > Acidobacteriota > Terriglobia > Bryobacterales > Bryobacteraceae. The sequence goes on from JBBQRA010000118.1 coordinate 1,675, forward strand.
CGTGACCCACCCGCGTTTGACTCCCTTCTCGCCGCATTGAAAGAGCGGCACAGTCAACCCACCCTCGAGCCCTTCCGCGTCTGGGTGCCTGGCTGTGCCACGGGGGAGGAAGCTTATAGCCTTGCAATTGCTCTCTCGCATGCGCTGCCGCACCGGCGGCTGCAGATCTTCGCGACCGACCTCGACGAGGCCGCTATCGCCTTCGGCCGAAAGGCGACCTATGCCGCGCCATCGGTGAAGGATGTCCCTGCCGAGTTTGCCGCCCGCCACTTCGTTGAATCCGTGAACGGCTATCAATTGCACCGACGCATCCGCGACCGGGTCGTCTTCGCTCGGCACGACCTATTGCGGGATCCGCTGTTTTTAAACATCGATCTCGTCTCCTGCCGCAACCTGTTGATCTATCTCCAGTCCCACCTGCAGGAAGAAATCATCCGGAAGTTTCAGCACGCCCTCAACCCCGGCGGCATTCTCTTCCTCGGCCGCAGCGAAACGATTCCATCAGATGCGTTTGAAACGATCGACCGCCGCTGGCGCATCTTTGTCAATCGACCCATTGCGGACCTGGAGCGTCGCCTTCCAGTCACACGTGTCTGGGGTGCCGGGGATCGCCCGGCTGAATCCTCCGGTCCCACCGAATCGGCCGCCGCCAATCTCCTTCGTCAGATTCTCGTGGACGAATTCGCGCCCCGCGCCGTGCTGATCGACGAAACCTTCCGTATTCTCGAAACGTTTGGCGGCGTCAATCGGTATCTCTCGGTACCAGATGGGAAAGTCACGCTGACCCTCACCAGCATGCTGCCGAAGCCCGTCGGCACTGCGCTTCGCTCTCTCGTACATCGCTCGGCCCGGAATAGCCAAACCCTTCGTTCGACCAGCCGCCCCTTCGAACTCGCGGGCACGTTGTGTCGACTGGAAACCATTGTCGTCCCGCTCCCCCAGACCGATCCGGTGCGTCAGTTCGTGGTTGCCTTCCGGGAGTTGGCGGCCCCCGTCGATGCCAAAGAGAGCGTGGCCGATTCGGTCGCCGAAGGCCAAAGCCACGTTCGCGAGCTCGAACAGGAACTCCAGGCGACCCGCGAAAGCTTGCGGGCCGCCGTCGAAGAGCTCGTGACCTCAAATGAAGAGCTGCAGGCCGCCAACGAGGAGTTGCTGACCGTAAATGAGGAGATGGAAACCAAGTCGCTCGAACTCTCGTTCCTCATCGAAGACCTCGAGAACATCGAGAACAGCATCGACTCCCCCCTGCTCGTCGCGGATGCCCGCGGATTCCTGCGCCACATGAACGAGGACGCACGACGCCTGTTGGGCCTCACGACGAATCAACTTGGTGGGCCCTTGATCATTCCCAACGACGCCGGTTTCGCCGCTCGACTCACTGCGCGGATCCAATCCGTCATTGGCTCCGGCCAGGCCGTTGAGTTCCGGCAGGCTCTGAATTCGTGCCACTACCGCGTTCGCCTGCGGCCATATCAGGGTCGGCACAAGGCCCATCTCGGTGTCGTCATTGTCTTCCATGACGTAACGTCGCTCGTCAAGAGCAATGAGCGCCTCCGCCGCTCCGATACCCGGCTGCGCACCACCACCGAATGGTGGCAGGCCACTTTTAATGCGATGCCCGCGGAGCTCGCGATTCTTGACGCCCACGGGCAGATCATCGAGGTGAATGACGCCTGGCGGCAGTTTGCTGACCAACATGGCTTCATCGGCAGCAATTGCGGCGTCGGCTCAAACTACCTGGAGGTCTGTGAGCAATTGGCAAGACACGGCGCCCGGGATGCCGCAGTGGTTGCCGAAGGTCTGCGGCGCGTTTTGCTCGGTAGCGAGCCGCTGTTTTCCTTCCACTATCCCTGCCATTCCCCCGCCGACGCTCGCTGGTTCCTCTGCATCATCAGCCCCCTGGGAGCTCAGCGTCCGGGCGGCGTGGTCGTCTCTCACGTCGATGCGACCGGGCACATCCTCCGCGACGCCCAGCTCTCCCGCCAGCTCGCGGCGCTGCACACCACACCGAACGCCATGTTCATCGTGGATGCCGAAGGCCGCATCGACTGGGCAAACAGTGCCTATCTAGAGCTAACCGGCTACTCGCTGATTGAGCTCGTGAAGCAGTATCCATCGCTCCTTGAAGCGCCCGGCAACACGGTTCCGTTCGCGGGCTTGCTCAGTCAGTCCAGGCTTACCGGCGAGTCCATTCTGGCCGAGATGACTCTACGCTCCAAAGCCGGCCGCACCTTTACGGCGCAGCAAACACTCACGCTCATTCCTGCGCCCGCCGGCCTGTCTTCCCATTTTCTGGTTACGCTCGTCGACATCACCGAGCAAAAGCTGACTCAGACCAAAATGCTATATATCGCCGGCCACGATGAACTCACCGGCTTGCTGAACCGAAAAAGCTTCCTCGCCAAACTGGATCAGGCCATCCTCTGGCAAGCCGCCGCCGAGGGCGCGGTCGCACTGCTCTTTGTGGACCTTGACCGCTTCAAGGACACCAACGATGCGCTCGGGCATCTTGTCGGCGACCAGATCCTGGTGGAGACCGCCCAGCGCCTCCGCCAAGCCACAGACGGTGCCGGCACCCTCGCCCGATTTGGCGGCGACGAGTTCGTCCTCTTCGTCGAACCTCCCTCCGCCGTAGAGACCGAAGCCCTCATCGAACGAATTCTTCTCAGTTTCTCGCGCCCTTTCGTTCTCGATGGACGCCCGCTGCAGATCACGGTTTCCATCGGCGTCGCCGTCTTCCCTCACGATGCCAATTCCGGCCCTGACTTGGTCCGCAACGCCGACCTCGCTATGTATCGAGTCAAAGCCGATGGCCGACGCGGGTTCCGTCGTTTTGACCGTCGCCTGGAAGCAGAAATACGCGACCGGGTTCTCATTCAAAGCGATCTCTCCCGGGCCCTGACTTCGAAGGATCTCTCCATCGTTCTGCAGCCGCAGATCGATCTGCAGACCGGAACCATTATTGGCGCCGAGGCTCTGCTCCGGTGGCGTCACGACCTCACCTTCGAGATTCCCATCTCGAAGGTGATCGCCATCGCCGAGGAGTCCGGTCTCATCCTCGCAATCGGACAATGGGTGATCCAAGAATCGATTGCCGAACTCCAACGTTGGCGATCCGCCGGGTACGACCTTCATCTCAGCGTGAACCTCTCGCCCGTGCAATTCCACCAGCAGGACGTGTTCGCCATCATTATGGCGAATCTTCAAGCCTTCGGCGTCCCCCCGCGTTGCTTGAAAGTTGAGATTACCGAAACCGTTCTCCTCCATCGCTCGGCGCGCGTCCGCGAGGTTCTCCATGCCTTGCACGGCGCTGGAGTCGGCATCCATCTGGACGATTTCGGGACCGGATACTCTTCGCTCAGCTATCTGCAACAATTTCCTATCGAGGCAGTAAAAATCGACTCGTCGTTCCTGTCCGGCGTCGGCCAGGACCGGCACAATGAAGCCATCGTGGAGGGCATCGTCAAGCTAGCTCATTCCCTTCATATCCAAGCCATCGCCGAAGGGGTCGAAAACTCGACCCAGGTCGCATTCCTCAATCAATCGGGCTGTGACACCGTGCAGGGATACTTCTACAGCCCTCCACTGACGGCGAAACGCTTTGTAGAATTTCTCGAATCGCAACCGCCGCGTACCTATCGGGCCAATGCTTGACGAGCCCCCTTTACCCTGGTGTTAACTTCTGATAACGTTTCCGCATAGAGGTGCTCCGTGAAATCCGCGTTGATCCTGTCCGCCCTCCTTTCCGCTACTCTTGGCTTCGCGCAAGAGCCCACTCCTTCAGACGCTCATGCGCCGCTGTTCCGTCCCAAAGCAAACACCGTTAGTAGGGATAGTGCCCGACTGACGGCCCACCTCCCGAAACCAGCGGCCGGACCCGTCGCATCCCGAACCTTTATCGACGAAGAAGTCTTCGCCAAGATGAAGCGGGACGGCGTCCCCCACGCGCCCCTCTCCACGGACCTTGAGTTCCTCCGTCGCGTCCGCCTTGATCTCACCGGCAAAATTCCCACGCCGTCCGAGGTGCGGGACTTCCTCGCCGATAAGCGAGTCGACAAGCGCTCCCGCCTAATCGATCAGCTAATCGGTTCGCCTGAGTTCGTCGACAAGTGGGCCTACTTCTTCATGGACGTCCTCCGCGCCAACGGAAAAATGGGCCGCGGCCACTCCCTCTTCCATTACGCACTGAAAGAAAGTCTCGCCGCCGACCGGCCTTATGATGATTGGGTTCGCTCCCTCATCGCCGCTTCGGCCAAGAGTAATTACGTCGTCGCCGCCGCCAATCCTATCGTGCGGGAACATGTCGAAGGTAAGCCTGGCGAAGTCGCAGATGGCGACGATCTTTCAAAGATCAATCAGCTCGATACCCACGACGAACTCACCATCCTCTACGGCAAGGTCTTCCTCGGCATCAATCTCTCCTGCGTCTCGTGTCACAACGGCCGCGGTCATCTCGAGAAGGTCAATGCTTATCTCACCACCCTGCGCCGTTCGGATTTCTTCCAGATGTCGTCTTTTCTTGGAGGAACCCGCTACATCCCGCATGTCGAACACTCGGCCGCCGTCATGGGCCACTTCCTCGTCGACGATTTTGGAGGACCCTACAATACCAAAGCCGAAAGCATGCTCCGCACCAAACGTTCCGGCGGGCCGAATACTCCTAAGTTCGTTTTGACCAACGCCACCGTCCCGGCCGAAGTCGAACCCCGGGCTGAACTCGGCCGCATGCTCACGAGCCACCCGCAGTTCGCTCGCGCCACGGTGAATATGTTCTGGGCCAAGCTCATGGGAATCGGCATCGTCGATCCGTACGACGAGTTCGACCTGCTCCGCCTGGACCCGAACAATCTGCCGAAAGGCTGGGATCTGCAGCCGTCCCACCCTGAGCTGCTGGAAAAACTGGCGGCTCACTTCCGGGAGAGCAATCACAGCATCCAGAGCCTCTTCAAGCTAATCTGCAACTCCTCGGCCTACCAACTGTCCGCCCGGTTCCCGGGCGAATGGCAGGAGTCCTACTCCCGCTACTACGCTCGCAAGTATGTCCGCATGCTGACGGCCGAAGAGTTGCACGACGCCATCGCCGACGCTACCACGCGTCCCGGAAAATTCGTGGCGATGCAAGTCTCCGTGCCCCAGGCTAAGGGCGAGTTGAAATCCTTCATGTCGGCCTTCGGCGAATCGAACCGCGGAGGCCCTCCCCGGGTTCCGTCTCCGTCGCCGCTACAACCCATCACGATGATGCGCTCTCCCGTAGTCAACGACCGCGTGCTGGCCGCCAAGGACAGCCGTGTCCAGCGACTGCTCGACACCTACCCGGATAATACCAAGGTGGTCGACGAACTCTTCCTCGCCACCATCTCCCGCCTTCCTCTGCCGGCTGAACGCGCCGTCGCTGTCGATGCCCTCAACGCCAATCGCATTGAAGGCGCGCAGAACCTGCAATGGGCCCTCCTCAACCTGGTTGAATTTCTGTACAACTTATGAAGATCCAAGACCTCCTCTCCACTCGCCGCGAACTGCTGCGCTACGGCGGTCTCGGCATCCTCGGAGCCTCCGTCCTGCCGCGGGCGCTCCGCGCCAATTCAACGGCCAAGACGAAACCACGCGGCAACGCTCGCAACGTAATCTTCTTTGAACTTGCCGGCGCGCTCAGCCACGTCGATTCGTTCGACTTCAAAGAGAACCCCGCCACCCTTGCCGAGTTCGACGTGCGGAAGGCCTCGAACGGCATGTACGTGCCGTATGGCCTGTTCCCGCGCATGTTCAATGTAATGGACAAAGTGGCGCATATCCGCTCCTTCGTCAGTCATGAAGAGGTGCATTTGCGCGGCCAATACTACATTCAGGCAGGCCGCCAACTGAACGTCGCTTTCGCGCCGGAGATCCCTTCCGTCGGCTCCGTCGTCGCCAGCGAACTCGAACCGCAGCGCCGCGCCACCGATACGTTCCCGACCTACGTCTCGTTCAATCTCACTACCAATCAGGTCGGCGCTCTGTCCACCGGCTTTCTTCCACCCCGCCACGCCGTCTTCGACCTCAACCCCGAAGAGGCCCTCTCCGGCATGCGTCTCGATCAGAAAGCGACCGAACTTCTTGAAGAGCGCTGGCGGCTCCTATCCAGCCTTCGCACGGCGCAAGCCGACCGCCACTCCGGACTCGACAAGTCCATCACCGGCTTTGAAGACTTCTCCCACACGGCGAAAGAGCTTCTCTCCGATGGCCGCTGGCCAAAAGCCTTCACCATTCCCGAGGCTGACCGCAAACGCTACGGCAACACCTCCGTCGGCCTCTCGTCGATCCTGACGCGGAACCTGCTTCAGCAGGACGGTGGAACCCGCTACATCCACATCTGCCACAACGGCTGGGACCATCACAAAGAGATCTGGACGAAGAAGGCGTCCACCAATCACTACCATTTGATCAACGAAATGGACCCTGCCCTCGCCAACCTGATTGAAGATCTCGCCGTCGCCAAGTCCCCGGTCAACCCCGGTAAGACGCTCCTCGACGACACGCTTATTGTCTGTATGGGTGAGTTCGGCCGCACACCCGGCGCTCTCAACTTCCAACACGGCCGCGACCATCATAAGCACTGCTTCCCCGCCATGTTCGCCGGCGCGGGCGTCAAGGGCGGCCGCGTCCTCGGCGCGAGTGATGCCGACGGCGTCAAGTGTGTGGATACCGGTTGGGAGCATACCATGCAGCCACGCATCGAGAACGTGGTGGCCACCATCTATTCCGCCCTCGGTATCGACTGGTCGAAAGAGGTGCACCACACCACTTCCGGCCGTGCCTACTTTTATGTTGATCCGCTGGGGGCGAATACCCTCATTCCGACGGACGACCTCAAGAACCTCTATGCCTAGCTGGTGGGCCGCTCTCTTCTTGCTGGCCGCGCCAGAGATGGTATCCATTCCTGCCGGCGAGTTCCAACAAGGCCGCAATTTTGTATGGAAAGATTACGACGTCGCATGGTTTCCTAACCCGGCCAAGGACGATACTCCAGTCCATCGCGTCAAGCTGAAGGCCTATTCCATTGACGTGGCGGAAGTCACCAACCTTCGATATCAGGCCTTTGTCAAAGCCACTAAGCACGCGCCGCCGTACCACTGGAAGAGTGGCGTACCGGACGCTGCCAAACACGATCATCCCGTCTACAACGTCAGCTATGACGACGCGGTTGCCTTCTGCGCTTGGGATGGCGGCAAACGCCTGCCCACGGAAGCCGAATGGGAGCGCGCCGCCCGCGGCCTCGAAGAAGGGAAGATGTTTGCCTGGGGAGACCGCGCCGTCACCCCGGCGGACGCTGTCTACGAATCGAAGGATGGCCCGCGGCCCGTCTGCAGCAAGGCCAAGAACGGCTTCGGCCTCTGTGACATGACGGGGAACCTTTGGGAGTGGTGCTCCGATTGGTACGGCCGCAATTACTACGAGTCGGCTCCGGCCGGGAATCCGCCCGGCCCCGACACCGGCGCCTACCGCGTCTTGCGCGGCGGCAGTTGGTTTGACGTGCCGCCGCTATTCCTCTCGGTTCCCTATCGCAGTTGGGCCAGGCCCGGCGAGCGGAGCCCCACAATCGGCTTTCGCTGCGCGAAATAACATGGCATACTATTTTTGAACACGTTCAACTGAACGTGTTCAAAAAAGGAGCTTGTTATGTTCGTCGTCTATGTTTACCTCGCCTATCTGCTGCTGTCCATCGCGATTACCGTCTGGGTGGCCCGTACTCTCCATCGCAGCGGCCGGGCCTTCCTCATCGACGCTTTCCACGGCCAGACCGAACTTGCCGATTCCGTGAACCACCTGCTCGTCGTCGGCTTATACCTCATCAATCTCGGCTGGATCGTCTCCAGTCTCCGCACCTACGGAGAGTTGGATACCGCCCGCGCCGCTATTGAACTGCTCAGCGAAAAGGTCGGCTGGGTTCTTCTGGTCCTGGGTTTGATGCACTTCTTCAACCTGTTCCTGTTCACGCGAATCCGCCGCCGCGCCATCGACCGGAGCACCCCGGCGCCGCCGCCCATCCCGCCCACCGGCTATGCAGGCGCCCGATGACCAGCCTGACTCTTTACTACGACTCCCAGTGCGGCCTCTGCAGTTCCATGCGCAACTGGATTCTGTCGCAGCGTCACGCCCTGCCGCTGCACCTCGCCCCCAAGCCGGACGATCAGCGGGAACTAACCGTCGTCGCTGATACGGGTGAAGTCTGGCAGGGCGACTCCGCTTGGCTCATGGTGCTCTGGGGCCTCGAAGACTACCGTTCGTGGTCGTACCGTCTCGCCAGCCCCGCGCTGTTGCCCTTGGCGCGCCAAGCCTTCGCCACCCTCTCCCGCAGCCGCACTCAGCTTTCCAGCTGGCTCGGGCTGAAGGCCGACGCCGATCTCGCCTACAAGCTCCAGCAGGTTGAACTGCCCTCCTGCAATCTGCGATAAGGAAATCCATGCGCCAGCAACGGTCCGCCGAAACCCGCGTCAAGATCCTCGAAGCCGCGCTCGACCTGTTCCGGGAACGCGGCTTCCCGGAGTCGACCATGCGGGAGATTGCCGCGCGCTCCGGAGTCGCCACCGGCCTCGCCTACTACTACTTTGCTTCCAAGGACGCCATCGTCCTCGAGTACTACCAGCGTGCCCTCGAAGACCTCGGCCCTCTTCTCGAACCCGCGCAGCAACACAAGAAGTTGGACGACCGTCTCCACGCCATCCTCGAAGCCAAGTTCCAATACTTTGAACCCAACCGCCGTTTCCTCGGTGCGTTGATGAGCAATGCAGCCGATCCGGCCAGCGCTCTTTCTCCGTTCAGCGAGCCCTCCCGCGCCATTCGAGAATTCGATTTCGCCCAGTTCCAGCGCGCAATTGATGAAACCGGCGTCAGTATCCCGAAGGACCTCGCTCCGCACATGGCCAAGATCCTATGGATGTATCAAATGGGCATCCTGCTCTTTTGGATCTATGACCGGTCGGAGAATCAATCCCGCAGCCGCCAGCTCGTCAAGCGCAGCTTGGGGATGGTCGTACTTCTGCTGAAGCTTTCGAACCTGCCCCTCCTCAAACCCGCCCGGAAGACGGTTCTTGACCTGGTTGGTATCCTCGAAGGTTAGGTCCGCCATCATGCTCCTTCGCCCTCTCGCCTTCCTCGCTGCGTCTGCGTGCCTCCTCGCCGACGACTGGCGCCCCGTCCGCGGAGGCATCCTCGGCGGCATCTCCGATCTCGCTCTCGTCGAGCACACTCCGGGCCACAGCACGTTTCTCATCGTCCATGACAATAAGGCGCCTGGCGATCCTCGCACCGCCCTCATCACCGTTTCCGGCGCCAAGGCCGTTACCTATCAATCGCTCGATTGGAACTTCGATCCCCAGTGCATCGACCTCGAAAGCATCTCCGCCGTGCCCGGCCATCCCGGAGAGTTTCTGGCCCTTATCAGCCGGGGAATTGTCTATCACATTCGCCTCGCTGCCGACCGCAAGTCAGCCAAAACCATTGGCCGCTTCACCTTGCCGGAACTCCCGCCCGACCTGAACTTCGAAGGCCTCTGCATCCAGCGGCTTGACGGCCGCTTGCTCCTCGCCTGGGCGGATCGCGGCGCCGACGAGCGCCCGGCTCGCCTCTTCTTCGGAGAGCTCCATCTCGAAGGCTACAAGCTCTCCCAGGTCCAATCCACCACCATCCGCGTTCCCTGGCCAACGCAACACGTTCGCCACGTCTCGGAGATGAAGGTCGACGAAGGCGGCGTCCTCTTTGTCGCCTCCGCCTCCGGCCCCGGCGACGACGGGCCCTTTTCCTCCGCCATCTACCTCGGCGGCGTTTTTAGCTTCGAGGAAAGGCGGCTGCGCTTCAAACCCCACCCCCACCTCCTTCGCGTTCGGACCTTCGCCGATCATAAAATAGAAGGCATGGAGCTCGTACCCGGTAATGGCGGCTTGATCTTCGCTACCGACGACGAGAACTTCGGCGGATGGGTACTCTACAACTGGTAACGGTTCTTTGGGCGCAGGCGATGCTGCCTGCGAGTTGGGCGTCCACATTTGAACGGACTTTTTCTGGAGTCCTCAACTGCGAAGTCACCGCCACCCGGCCCTACCTGAACTTTGGCTTCCGCTACCAAGCCGGCTACTTCTTCACAACGCCATTGAGCCAGTTCTTTGGCCCCGGTCACAAACTGACGGTGGTCGCCCGCGTCACGCCGCGGCAGGGTGACGCCGTTTTCCTCGGTCAAGGCTTGGACCTCCCGCCGATTCCGCAAACGAAACAGGTGCTCGAGATGGGCGGAGGCTACCTGGTCGGAGAAGGGGAGTACCAAGTGGACTGGCTTCTGTTCGATGAACAGAACCGCGCCTGCCGCAAGAGTTGGAAGACCAAAGTCGCCCGCACCGGCGCCGACAAAAAAGTGCCGCTCGCCATTGCCCCGCACACCGTCGCCGAATTCTCGTTAATCGGTCTGCCCCCACGACGAAACGAACCCAATGTGGGCGGACCGCTGACCATCCTTCTCAACGCCGCTCCCCTCTCGCCCCGTCGCACCCGTCTCCGCACGTCCGATGGGATGCTGCTGGTCGGCGCTCTCTCTTCGCTGCTAGAACGCCTCGGACCTCGCCCCGTCAAGCTCATTGTCTTTAATCTTGACAAGCGCCAGGAACTCTACCGCCGCGAAGGGTTTCGGTCCGTGCGTCTCGGGGAAGTGGCGGAAGCCGTTAACCAGCTCGAACTGGGTCAGGTTGACTACGAGGTTCTCAAGAGCCCCAAGGGCCACGTCGAGTTCCTGGCGGACCTTCTCAACCAGGAAGCCGACACGGAGACCGTCGTCCTCCTCGGCCCCACAACGCGCTACTACGAAAGCATGCCTGCCGCAAAACTGGAGAAGGGACGAGCCCGGATCTTCAATCTCCAGCTTCTTCCCTTCTTTCGTGGGGGTACGCCTTTCCCGGACATCTTCGATTCAGCCGTCCGCCGGCGCAAGGGAAAGAGCAAGCTCATTCGTACGCCGGCCGACTTCGCCAAAGCCATTGAGGCGATCTAGCTAAGCAAACGGGCTCCGCTTCATCGCGTATTCCATCGCCTCGGCCGGCACTGTATACCGGCCTAACGCCCGGTTGCCGATGTAGTTCAAGTCCTTGAAGCCGATCGGACTCGTATAGAACGCGTCCACCGTCATCTTCCGGACCCAATCGAAGAACGCCACTCCTGCGCCCAATTCATTCGCGCGCCGTACGGTGTATCCGGTGAAGTCCCTGTAGATCGGCGACTTCTGATACACCAACTCCTCGCTCTGCCGTTCGGCCAACTCGCGTCCGGCTTCCACCAGCGCGTCCAACATCTGCGTCTGCTGCTCCGGCTTTGCATCGGTAAACGTCGAGGTGTACCGTTTTCGCATCTCTGCGTCGAGCCACGCCAATCCGCCGTGAAAGATATCGGCGATCAGTTCGTTCTGGCTCGCCAATGTGTCGATGAACTCCGGAGCCCCGGCGTCCAGCGCGCTGCCGGACACGCTATCGGCGGGCACAATCAAGACGGCCAGCCGCTGCAGCGTCTTGTATTCGCCCGGCGTGAACGTCTTCACCTTATACGGGCCCTTGGCTTTCTCTGCCGCCGTCTCGGTGTGGACGTGCTGTGCCGCTTCTACTTCCATGGTCCCCAGCGCCGTCAACCCCAGCGCGATCGTCCGGATCAACGACCGCCGGTCTAATGTTTCGAGTGGTACGAAGTTAGACATTGCCTTTCTTCATCTCCTCGGCCAGGTAGTCGCAAGCGCGCCAGGCCAGTGCATTAATCGTCAACGTGGGGTTCTTGTCCGGGTTCGAGGCAAAGCTCGCCCCGTCCATCACGAACAGGTTCTTCATTTCGTGTGTCTGGCAGTAGCCGTTCAGGATGGAGTCCTTGGCTGACTTGCCCATGCGCGCGCCGCCCACTTCGTGGATAATCGTGCCGGGAATCGAGATACCCTGCGATTCGCGCTGCGATGCACTCAGGCCGCTCACCTTCCCTCCCATGGTCGTGATGATGTCGGCGAAGGTCTTCTCCATGTGGCGCGCCTGCTTCCACTCATAGTCGGTCCACTTGAAGTGGAACTTCAGCACGGGAATGCCCCACTTGTCGACCACGTTCGGATCGAGCTCGCAGTAGGAGTGGATATTCGGAATCATTTCGCCGCGCCCGGCAAAGCCAATCGAAGTGCCGTAGCTTTCGCGGATCTTCGACTTCATATTTGCCCCGTAGCCGAACCGCCGCGCCGGGCCATGGTAGCTACCCACGCCGGGCATCCCGTAGCCGCCGCCGATCTCAATGTGGTAGCCACGCGGGAAATCCAGCTTGTTGTGTTTGTCCCACAGCCACCACGGCATGAAGAGGTGCGCCCCGCCGTAGCCGTCCGTATTGTAGTGCGGCATTCCTTCGAGTGCCGGCACCGTACCCGAAAGCCCGAAGCCCACCGTATCCATCAAATAGCGGCCGAGCATGCCCGACCCGTTAGCCAACCCGTTCGGAAACTCCTTCGATTTGGAGTTCAGCAGGATGCGGGTCGATTCGCAGGCGCTCGCCGCCAGCACAACCACTTTAGCCTTGATGATCTTTTCCGTCCGGGTCTTCTTGTCGATATAGAGGACGCCGGTAGCCTTGCCATTATTGTCGGTGAGTACCTCACGGACCATCGCCAGGTCAAACACCTTCAGCTTTCCGGTCTTCATCGCCGGAAACACCTGCACCTGCGCCGAGCTATAGGCCGAAGCCGTCTGGCAACCGCGGCCGCATTGGCCGCAGTAGTGGCAAGCCGCACGGCCGTTCAGATTCTTCGTGATCACCGCGCGCCGGTTCGCAATGCAAATGATGCCCAGCTTGTCGCAAGCCTTCTTCACCAGCATCTCGTGAACCTTCGGCGGCGGTGCGGCGTGGAACTTGCCGTCGGGGCACGAAGGCACGTTCTCCCGCGTCCCGGCCACCCCGATGAACTCTTCGGCCTTGTCATAGTAGGGCGAAATGTCCTGATATGAAATGGGCCAGTTGAAGCCTAGACCATCCTTATCGTAGGGCTTGAAGTCGTACTCGGCAAACCGGAACGACATACGGCCATAGTGGTTCGTCCTGCCGCCCAGAATACGCGACCGGAACCACTGAAACTGGCTCCCTTCGCCCACCGTATACGGTTCGCCTTCCAGTTGCCAGCCGCCGCTCGTCGTCGCAAAGAAACCGAAAGGCTTTCCCTGGCCGAAATAGGCTTTGCCGCCTTCCTCAGCGCCGCGATGGTCGTAATCGGTGGGCACCTTGTGTTCCTTGAATTCTGTGGCGACATCCAACATGGGGCCCGCTTCAAGTAGAGCCACTTTCAGGCCTTTAGCCGTCAACACATGCACCGCGGTGCCACCGCCGGCGCCAGAGCCGACCACTACGGCGTCATAGACTTCCTGACTACTGGTGTTCTGAGGCATTCGACTCATTGCATCACATCTCCGCGCCGCCTCCAAACGTGATTTAATACGCCACAGTTATGCTTACCCGCCGCCACTTCCTCGCCGCCTCCTCCGCCGCGCCGCTCCTCGCCCAGAATTCCTGGCCGTCGTCCGTTATCGACATCCATCTCCACCCCCGCCGCGATGGCGTCTCCTCGCTCGATCACGTCACCGGCGCCGGAATGAACAAGGCCGTCCTGCTCACCAACCTTCGCGATGCCGCCCGCGCTAAGGAGCAAATCGCCAAGCACCCCGGCCGTTTCACCTGGTTCGTCGCCGCCGACCCCACCCAACCCGGCGGCTACGATGGCGTCGCCCAAGCGCTGAAGGACGGGGCCATCGGCATCGGAGAAATGAAGACGCACACCGCGGCTGACGCCAAGGATATGCGCCGCCTTTACGACCTCGCCGCCGACCACAAGGTCCCCGTTCTCCTCCACTTCCAGGAAGCCGCTCCCTTCGATAGGGACGCTCTCTGGAACACCGGCTTCCCCCAGTTCGACAAAATCCTGAAGGCTCATAAGAACACCAACTTCATCGGCCATGCCAACTTCTTCTGGGCGAGCATCAGCGCCAATCCGCCCTCCGGCGAAGAGTACCCCTCCGGACCCGTCAAACTCGGCGGCCTCACCGACCGGTGGCTGGCCGACTATCCCAACCTCTACGGCGACCTTTCCGCCAACTCCGGTAACAACGCCCTCAGCCGCGACCCCACTTTCGCCCGGGCATTCCTACAGCGTCATCAGAACAAACTGATGTTCGGCAGCGACTGCTCCTGCAAAGATGGGAATGGCGGTGGCGGCAGCCCTCTTCTGGCCCGGCTCAAAGGAAAATGCGTCGGCCGGGACACCCTCGGCCTGCTCAAGGAGTTCACCACTCCGGATCTGTTTCGCAAAATCGCCTGGGACAACGCCCACCACCTTTTGCGGGTATCGGCGTAGTACGCGCTTCCCCAATTTCCGTAAAACAAAAAAGGGAGAGAATTCTTATTCTTTTTGCACTATTCCAACGTGGGTGAAGGAATACCCTATATTGAGTGGAACGGAGAAATCGGGATGTCGCAATCACCTGTAGTGCATTTATCTGAGGAACAACTCGAACAATACCTGTTGCAACAGGGATCTGAACCGGCCGCCGCTGCCGTCGAAGAACATCTGCTCGTGTGCGAGCAGTGTCAGACGCAACTCGAAGAGTTGGAGCTCTTCACGAAGACGTTTCGGTCGGTCGCGCCGATCCTGGAGCGCGAAGACGCCCTTGAAGAACGCGGCGGCGTTATGGAATGGTTCCGCCGCCAATTGCGCAATCCGTTCCCCGCGCTCGCCTTCGGCGCGGCGATGGCCTTGGTGCTCTTTATGGCGCCCATGGCGTGGCGTCGCGGCACGGTTTCCGGCCCGGCAGCCACTGTGGAACTCCAAGCCGTCCGCGCCGCGGTGGTTCCTGGAGCGCCCGTGGGCCGGCCGTTGGTCTTCCGCCTCGACCTCTCCGGTCTTACGCCGTCGCCGTCGTACCGCGCGGAGTTGACCAATGGCGACGGCGAGACCCTTCTGACCCGCTCGGTCGCCTTGCAAGGTGCAGCCAGCGCTAGCCTCGCCGTCGCCGAGGGGCTCCCATCCGGCCTATATTGGCTCCGGCTCTACGGACCTGACCATGCGGAACCGATTCGCGAATTCGGCTTCGCGGTTCGCTAGCCTTTATTTGACCTGGCCCGTCTCCAGCATCTCCATATAACGGATCACCTTATGGGGATACTGTTGGCGGGCAGGGTTATATGCCGTCAGGATCCCGCGACTTGTCCGGCCTCGGTATATAGGGGATTGGGCAAAGCGGCTGGCCACATAGTCAATACCGGCCGCCACGGTCCGAAATCCGGTGCGGCCGGAGTTCCAGCCAAAGACATTGTTCCGGCGGCTATGTTTACCGCCGCTCGACTCCACCATCGCGATGCTCGGCAGCAGTCGCCAATCCAGGCCATACTGGTCGGCCTTTCCAATAAAGATAGCCGCCATGGACTGCAGTGGACTTCCATGCCGAACAAAGAAAGATTTCAGCGTGCGGCAGCGTCCGTCTTTTTCGCAATCCACCGGAGTTCCGGATGCGGCCATGCAGGTGCTGGCCAAAGCCCAAAGAGCCCCACTGACTACAAGCAGACCGGAACGGACGGGAAGCACCATCCCCGTTAGGGTAACCCATTCTGGTCGCGAAGTGCTCGGAGAATCCCCATGGTACCCTGCGAATGTAAGACCTCTATGTCCACTCTTCTGACCGTCGTCCTCCTGGCCGCAGCCCTTCCCCTTTCGGCTCAACTCGTCGTGGTCCTCAATTCCGGAGATGAGATGATCTCCCTGATTGACCAGAAGACCCGCAAGGAAACCAAGCGCTTCCGCATCGGGAAAGAACCCCATCACCTGATGGCCACTCCCGACGACAAGTTTCTGATCGTGGCCAACGCCGCCTCCAATGAACTCGTCTTTCTCGATCGCACCTCCGGCGAAATCAAAAACCGGATCCGCGACATCGCCGACCCTTATCAGATTGGCTTCAGCCCCGATGGCCAATACTTCGTCTCCTGTTCGCTCCGCCTCCACCGCGTCGATATCTACTCCGGGAAGGATTTCAAGCTCCTGAAGCGTCTGCGCGCCGCCAAAACCCCCAGCCATCTCGCCTACGACAAGGCCTCCTCGTTCGTCTTCATCACCCTGCAAGATACAAACGAGTTGATGGCGATCGATCTCAAGACACAGCAAGAGGTTTGGCGCATGCCCATCGGCAAGCTTCCTTCCGGTATTTGGATGACTCCCGACGACAAGCACCTTCTCATCGGCATCATGGGCCGCGACTATGTTGAGGTCATTGATTGGCGCACCCGGAAGCAGGTGAAGAAGATCGTCACCGGCAAAGGCGCCCACAACTTCATCTCCGCCGGCGATGGCCGCCACGTCTATCAATCAAACCGCGTCGACGCCGTCATCACCAAAATCGATCAGGACTCTCTCACTGTCGTCGACCGTTATGACGCCCCCGGCGGCCCCGATTGTATGGAACTCTCCGCCGACAAGAAGGAGCTTTGGTTCACCTCCCGCTTCGCCCGCAGGGTCTCCATTCTCGATCTCGCCTCGAAGAAAATTGTCCACCAGATACCCGTCGGCAAGTCACACCATGGCATCTATCAGGCCGCCCACGGGCCACGGCAGACCTTCCGATGAGCCTATTCTTGTTCGCTGCCACGGTCTATCTCA
>JBBQRA010000119.1:0-18267 GCA_038215275.1 Bryobacterales bacterium
GAAGCTCAGGCCAAAACTCTTTTGGTTTCAACGGCTTAGGTGCTGATCACGCTGTCGCCGTAGGAAACTCCCGCTACGGGGCGAATCCGAAAGGCTTCCAGATCCCGCTCCGCGTTCGCTTCCGTTCGGCAGACGGTACACAATAAAGTGCGCATCCCGATACCGTTGCTCGTACTGCGGCAGCGCTGGGAAATCAACCGGCACAATCAACCACCGGTAAGGCCGTTTTGCCAGCTCGTCCAGTTGCGCGAGCGTATAAAGCCGCGCCGTCCGGTAGTAGTGCTGAACTTGATTCGGATACGGCGCATAGGCAATCGCCCAGTTCCCCACCGCATAGACCAACTCATCCGGTCCCGCTATCCTCTGCAAAGCATGCATCGCTCCGAACGGCGGCAAAGCCTGCGACAGAAACGCCTCGCGGCTGGTCAGCCGGAGGAAGTAACCAGGCAGTGCCGGATGTAACTCCACCACCACCGTTACATATAGCGAGAACACAAACCCATAGTGCAGCGCCGGCCCCCAAACCCGGCTCTCCGCTTTCCGCCACACCAGCAGGAACACACCCGCAAGCGGCGCAATCGCATACCGCAGCACGGTCAATACCGATACCCAGTAGAACAAGTACAACCCGGTAAACCACTTCAGAGCCTGTGCCCCCGGCGCGCGCAAGCCCCATAGTACGGCTGGCAGCAGGACGGGGAGCATTACCCCCATCGGATTCTGCGTCGGGGATTCAAAGTAGGCTTTGCCTTCAAAATGAACTAACCACGGTTTTCCCAAGTAACCCAACACGATCGATACCGGCGTCTTGTTCGAATAGGTAGGCTTCGTCGCCCGTGAAGCCGATTCCGGAAACGCAGGGTTCCCGGTGAGCCGCCACGTGCGGATTGGATAAATTGGCGCCGTCAACACAAACAGGGCCACCGCCGCCGCCAACAGCCGCCACCGCCGCCAAAGTGCGTGCAGGAACAACGGAGCCAGGGCCACCCCTCCAAACAGCGCCGTATGCTTCACCGTAAACGCCGCTCCGCCCAAAAAAACCGCGGCCAAAAGCAGCGCCTCCCGCTTACTCTCCCGCCATTGCAGATACAGCACGAACGCCGCTAATTGGTAGGCGCTCAGCATCAGATCGTTCTTCAGTGCCACGCCCGCCCAGTGTAGAAACGGCACCGTTCCCACCAGCGCCACCACCGTCGCCGCGCCCGCCCGCGCCATGCCAATCAACCGCCCGCACTCATAAACCAACGCGAGGAACGCTACGAACTGCAACCCCGGAATCATCTGCGGACCCGCCTCGCCCCCCAACCGTAGCGCCCACGCCCCCAGCAGTTCGAACGCCTGTGGATAGTAGCCGTACATTTCAAACTGCGGCGCCACGAAGCCCCCGGCCTCTGCATACAGGCGGCTTAACATCAGGTGGAATCGCACCGCATCGCCCGTCCAAACAGGCATCACCAGCGCCGCTCCCCCCAAGCCCGCGAAGAGCATCCCGAAGAACGCAGGCGCAGCGGGCCATTCGCCCCGCAAGTCCAGCTTCGGCAACGCCCGCCACGCCGGCGCCAAGAGGAGCATCAGAACCCAGGTCTCCAACCACCCTGCCGACGCCAGTCCAAACAGCACCAAACCATATACGGCCTGCCCCACCAGGAACCCGCACACTATCCGCAACAATGGCCGCTCCAGCCACCGGCCAATCAACCGGTCCCCCAATCCAAACGCCGCCCACGCTAACCCCGCCGCAAAAAGCGCCGCCCGCGGCTCCCGCCACACTACCATCGCCACTGGCAGCAGCACGGCCGGCCATACTCCCCATCGCCAGAAATGGGGCCCAATCAGCAGCACCGGAACACCCGCCACAGCCAACCAGAACGCGGCGTCTCCCGCCAGGCGGAAGAGCTCCAAATGCCACCAGAGTAACGGCAACGTCGCTACGATTACTGCAGCGCTAAGTATCCGTAGTAAGAGCAATCAGAGACAATCGTAGCAATGATCCTCGTCACCGGCGGCGCCGGCTTTATTGGCTCGCACGTCGTCGCCGCTCTTCGAGCCCAAGGCCATGCAGTCCACATCGCCGATCTCCAGGCCCCCGACCCTTTCGACCTCCGCACCGGCGACCTCCCAGGCCTCCTCCGCCACGTCGCTCCCACTGCCATCATCCACCTCGCCGGCCACGCCATCGTCGCCGACTCCATTGCCGACCCCCACCGCGATCTCGAAACCAACCTCATCCCCACCTTCTTCCTCCTCGAAGCGATCCGCGCCGTCTGCCCCCTAACGCCGCTGCTGTTCGCCTCCACTGGCGCGGTCTACGGGAGCCACGCCACTCGCCCCTTCACCGAAGAAGATCCCGTGTTCCCTGTCCCGCCCTACGCGGTCTCCAAACTCGCCGCCGAACGCTACTGTGCCTCCTACGCCGCCGTCTACGGTCTGCGCACCGCCTCCCTGCGGCTCTTCTCTGTCTTCGGCCCTGGCCAGCGAAAGCAGGTGGTCTATGATCTCGTCCGCAAACTCCTCGCCAACCCTACCCGGCTCGAAATGTTCGGCGACGGCTCTCAGGTCCGCGACTTCAATCCCGTCGCCAATATCGCTACCGCCTTCCTCGTCGCCCTCCACCGCGCCGCCTTTACAGGCGAAGTCTATAACGTTGGCGGTCCCGAGGCCCTCTCCATTCGAACGCTCGCCGAGCGGCTCTCGGAAATTCTCGGCGTCAGCCCTGAATTTTCCTTCACCGGCGCCAATCGCAACGGTGACGCGGAATGCTGGCTCGCCGATTCCTCCAAGCTTCTATCCCTCGGCTACCACCCTGGGATATCTTTGAGACAAGGGCTTATCGAAACGATAGACTGGATCAGAGATGATATCTATCATCGTTCCCGTCTATAACGGGGGCAGCGACTTCGTCCGATGCCTCGCTGACCTGAAAACCAGTACGTTTCCACCCCACGAGGTGATCGTAGTAGACGACGGCTCCACCGACGATTCGGCCCAGCAGGCTCGCGCGCTCGGCTACCTCGTCCTCTCCACTCTTTCCCCCCGCTCCGGGCCCGCCAAAGCTCGCAACATTGGCGCCCATGCCGCCACCGGCGACATTCTCTTCTTTATTGACGCCGACGTCTGCGTCCAGCCCGACTCCGTCGCCCGCGTTCAGGCCGCTTTTGAGAACGACCCCGAGCTCGACGCGCTCATCGGCTCCTACGACGATGACCCCGCGCATCGGGACTTCCTGAGTCAGTACAAAAACCTGATGCATGCCTTCGTGCATCAGTCCGCGCGCGAACAGGCCTGCACCTTCTGGTCCGGCTGCGGCGCCGTTCGCCGGGCTGTTTTCCTCGAACACGCCGGCTTTGACGAATCCTATGGCCGCCCTGCCATCGAGGACATCGAACTCGGCTTCCGCATGGCCCGCGCCAATCACAAGATGATCCTGGATAAGGACCTTCGAGTGAAACATCTCAAGCGCTGGACTTTCTGGAAACTCGTCCGCACCGACGTCATGGATCGCGGCATTCCTTGGACCGAACTCATCCTTCGCGACCGGTCCATGCCTAACGACCTGAACCTTCAGATCAGCCAGCGGGTCAGCGTAGCCCTCGCCTTCCTCCTCTTCCTCAGCGCTCTGGGCGTCGCCGTCTATTTCCAGGGATACGCGCTTACCCCCCTCCTCGGCCTTCTGCTCTTCTACATGGCCCGCTACTGGATCGACCCTGGAGATTCCGCGCCTTCCCGCTCCCGCTTCGCTTTTATGACCATCGGTATGATTGCCTTGGTCATCCTTGCAGAAGCTCATCAGATGCTCGCCATCATCCCGCCCATCGTGCTGGGATACCTGGCCCTATTCCTCCGCCACCGCTACTCCTTGTCCCAGGGCCCTTACGGCCGGTTCGCTTCGTTCGTCTTCATGGCCTATGCCGCCGTCACGACCCTTTTCATCATTACGTATCTTCCCAGCCACATTCTCACCCTCGCCCTCGCCCTCTTCTTTCTGTGCCTTCTCATTCTGAACAACGAGTTCTACGTCTTTCTCGCGGCCAAACGCGGCAGGCCATTCGCCGTCGCCGCCATCCCATTCCACCTGCTCTATCACTTCTATAACGGCATCTCGTTCGGCGTCGGACTCCTCCGCCACACTTGGCGTTCCTTCACCAACCGCAAACCCAAACCCGCTACGCTGAAGTCATGATTACGCGCTGGACGCTTCTCTTCCTCAGCGCCTGCATTCTGTTCGCGGCTCCGGCTACGCCCGCTCCCCCCGCGTCCCCGGCCATTGTTTGCAGCCAAACGCAGCGGGTCGAACACTCCCCCGCCATTGCCACCGGAAACATCCGGCATCGGCCACTCCTCCTCATCTCCCCCGCGCCTGCGCTGCCGCCCTATCGGCCCGCCCCCTCGAACCGTCCTCCGCCTCCCACCCGCTAACTCGTCCCCGCGCCCCGAAGCCTTCAACGCCACAAGGAACCTATGTCCCGCGAAATCATCGCCGAAGCGCGCGAAGCCATTGCGCGATCCCTCGGCCTGTCTCTCTTCCCCGGTCAGCTTCGCGCCGCCGAGGCCCTCCTCGCCGGCAAGATCGTCGAAATGCCCACCGGCGAAGGCAAAACCGTCGCCGCCGTTCCCGCCCTCGCCGCCCTCGCCCGCGAAGGCCTCGGAGTCCATGTCTGGACCGCTAACGACTACCTCGCCGCGCGCGACCAGCAATGGATGGCCCCCTCCTACGCCGCCCTCGGCCTCTCGGTCGCCTCCATCTCCCAACACTCGACGCCCGCCCAGCGCCGCCTCGCCTATCAGGCCGATATCACCTACCTCACCCCGCATGAATGCGGCTACGATTATCTCCGCGACAGTATCGCCCTACAGCCCGGCGAAACCGTCCAACGCCCCTTCCATGCCGTCGTCATCGACGAAGCCGACTCCATCCTCATCGATGAAGCCCGCATTCCGCTCGTCATCGCCGCCGAATCGAGCGACCTCTCCGCCCACCTCGCCAATGCCGCCCGCACCGCCCGCGACTTCCAACGCGGCATCCACTTCCATGTCGAATCCGACGGACAAATCCTCCACCTCACCGACTCCGGCATCGACCTCGCCGAATCGCTGCTCTCATCCGGCAATCTCTACGCCGACCCCGACCTCCTCGACGCCCTCCAGAACGCCCTCCACGCCGAACACCTCCTCCGCCGCGACGTCGACTATCTCGTCACCCCCGAAGGCATCCTCCCCATCGACGACTACAAAGGCCGCACCATGCGCGACCGCCGTTGGCCCGCCGGCCTCCACGCCGCCCTCGAAACCAAGGAGGACCTGCCGCCCCACCGCGAGGGCCGCATCCTCGCCGCCGTCTCCCTGCAAAACCTCACCGCCCTCTACCCCTTCGCCTGCGGCATGACCGGCACCGCCGCCACGCAAGACGACGAGTTCCGCCTCGTCTACGGCCTCGAAGTCGAAGTCATCCCGCCCCATCGTCCCTGCATCCGCATCGATCACCCGGACCGTCTCTTCCGAACCAAGGCCAGTCAATACCAGGCCCTCCTCGCCGAAATCGCCGCAGTCCATGCCACCGGGCAACCCCTCCTCATCGCCACCCGCACGGTCGAAGAGGCTCAGCAACTCTCGACCCAACTCGACCTCCCCCATCACCTCCTCACCGCCAAGAACGAAGCCGAGGAGGCCGCCGTCATTGCCCGTGCCGGCGAAGTCGGCCGCATCACTCTCTCCACCAACATGGCCGGCCGCGGGGTCGATATCGTCCTCGGTCCCGGCGCCGCTGAATGCGGAGGTCTCTGTGTCCTCGGCGTCGGCCGCAACGAATCCCGCCGCATCGACAACCAACTGCGCGGGCGCGCCGGCCGGCAAGGCGATCCCGGCGCCTCCCGCTTCTTCGTCTCCTATCAGGACGATCTCATCACCCAATACCTCGGCGCCGCCGAAGCGAACCCGGACGATGTTCAACGCCTCCTCGAAGGCCGCCATCTCGATCTCCGCCTCCGCCTCCGCAAGTACGAGCACATCCTCGAAGCGCAGCGCCTCCTCCACGCCCAACGCCGCTTCGAACTCGTCTCCCCGGACGAAAAGCTTCACCACGACGATCTCTGGAGCCAGCATCTCGAACGCGTTACCCAGTATCGAGCCGGTCTACACTTCCTCTCCTACTCCGGCGCCGACCCGCTCCGCGAATACCTCCGCCTCGTCCACCAATGGTTCGACGAACTCCCCCTTCAGGAACCCGGCCCCGCCCTCGGCGCCCTCGGCCGCGGCGCCACCTGGACCTATCTGTCCACCGATCAGCCCTTCGGCACTCCCTTCTCCCGGCTGCTCAAGAACATGCTCGCCAGCCTCCGCGTTACAGTCAGGAGTTCGGGATAGCTCCCCGAAAACGCCACAGGGTTTAGCGATAGTTGCCGGATGGTCGGCTTGACCGGAAGCTGAATCCAGCTTCCGGGTAGCGCGGGTCCTTCGCGAAACAACGCAGAAGTGCAAGCTCGAAAACTCCGTGACGGGTTCGTTTTCACAGAAGGGCCCGTTTGCAGTCACCGGGGAGACTTGTACTTCAGTGATGTGGGCGAATAGAGAATCTATTGCCTTTCGGGGCTGAGCCTGAGCGTGGTTCGGAACAGCAGCAACCTTGCGAACGGCTTGGCGCTAGATCGGAAGGGCCGGCTTGTTGTGAGCGAGGCCGGCTAACATGAACCGAACGTGACGGGCGGATAACGATCCTCGCGGAAAGCTATGCAGGCAAAGGACTACACTGGCCGAATGATGCCGTAGTGAGAGCAGACGGCTCCATCTACTTCACCGATCTGAAGCAGAAGAACGAATGGGCAAACCCGGCCAAGACTGGCACTAACGCGGTGTACCGCTGGTCGCAGCAAAGTGGGGTCAGCGTCTTTTCACAAGACTGCCAAGGGCCCAATGGAATCGCCTTCTCACCTCACGAAGACCTTCTCTACGTAAGCGACACAGTCGACCGATGCGTGGGGGTCTGCGAAACGAGCGCCAAGGGAGCCCAGGCAGGCCGCGTCTTCGCGAAGACTGCAGACTCAGGAGGGCCGGACGGGGTTAAGACCGATGCATTGGGAAATGTCTGGGTTTGCGAGGACGAAGGTGTCTTGGTCTTTGCGCCGAGTGGGCAGCGCCTGCTAACAGTGCGAGAGCCCGAAAGCCCAAGCAACTGCGCCTTCAGTAGAAACGGCGCCCGTTTATTCATAACTGCCAAGACGTCAGTCTATGAACTGGATGTTGCGACTCTACGCTCGACGTTGGGCTCAAAGCCTGACAACCTCCGTTACCTCCTCGCTAACGGCAAAATTGCGACTGCGACCCCGGCTTTGTGTCGACCCATAGCCGAAGCTGGTTCAAGTCATCGATGCTGATCGCCCGCTCCCGCATGCGGTCGATCAGATGTTGCCGCACGGCTTCAGGGAAGTTTTCCCATCGCTCAATCTTCGGCATTCAGCCGCCAAAAACCATGCGGCCCAACTGATCGCCCAGGCGTTTGGTCTCTTCGGGGTCGCGCTCGTTGCGGAACCGCTCGGCCAGATCGAAGAACTCCTGTTGTTTGCGCTCTTCCGCTTCGATGCCGTTCTCAATCAAACACAAGTAGACCGGCGCAATCGCGGAACGCTTCCCCCTCGGATCTTGGATCAACTCAAAGCCGCCCACCCGGCTGAACGTCCAATTCTGGCGGATCGCAAGAGTCCGATTCCCCGCACCTCCAGCCAACCGCCCTGCCCTCTGAAGCCCATGCTCGCCAACCTCCGCGTTACAATGGGAGAGAATCCTTCAACGAAAGCCTGAAGCTTGTCAGATTACCCCTACGTCACCCTCACTGTCCTCGGCTCCGGCACCAGCGTCGGCGTCCCTTCTATTGGCTGCGACTGCGACGTCTGTACCTCGGACGACCCGCGCGATAACCGCATGCGCGCCTCCGTCTGGCTGAACTTCGCCGGCAAAAACGTCATCATCGACACCTCCCCGGACTTCCGCACCCAGTGCCTTCGCGCGGGTGTCCCCTACCTCGACGCCGTCCTCTACACGCACTCCCACGCCGATCACATTCTCGGCCTCGATGATCTCCGCCCCTTTAACTATCGCCAGGGCGGCACCATCCCCATCTACGCCTCGGAACCGACCATGGTCGTCATCCGCCGCGTCTTCGAATACGTTTTCGCCGACGGCCGCAAGGAGAACTCCGTTCCCCGCCTCACCGTTAACGTCCTTGATGGCGAACCCTTCGAACTCTTTGGCCAGCAGATTACACCCATCCCGCTCTACCACGGCTCCATGATCGTTTTCGGCTACCGGGTCGGCCAGATCGCCTACCTCACCGATCACAATCAAATCCCCGAGGAGTCCATGGATAAGCTCCGCGATCTCGACATTCTCTTTCTCGACGCCCTCCGCTACAAGCCACACCCTACCCACTCCTCAGTCGAGCAGTCCGTCGCCATCGTCGAGCGCCTCAAACCCAAAACGGCCTACTTCACCCACATCTGCCACGACCTCGGCCACGAGCGCGCCGAAAGCAAGCTTCCTCCCAATGTCTTCCTCGCCTACGACGGCCTGCGCGTAGAGGCCCTTTTGTGAGAGCCGTCACCATCGGCGCGTTTGACGGCATTCATCTCGGTCACCGCCTGCTCTTCGAATCCGTCCGATCCATCGCCGCCGCCCGCGGGCTCCAGCCCGCCGTCCTCACCTTCCATCCCCATCCCGCGAATATCGTCGCGCCCGAACGCGCACCCAAGCTCATCACGACGCTCGACGAACGCCGCCGTCTCATCGCCGCCCTCGGCATCAACGAGATCCACGTCATCCCCTTCACGCCCGCCCTCAGTCTCCTCACTCCGGAACAGTTTGTCCGGCAAATCCTCCTCGATCAGCTACAGACCAAAGCCATCATTGTCGGCGACAACTTCCGCTTCGGCCACCAACAGGCCGGCCACATCGACGATCTCGAACGCCTCGGCGCTCAACTCGATTTCACCGTCCATGCCGCCCCGGTGCTCTCCTGCCGCGGCCGCAAAGTCTCTTCCACCGCTATTCGAAAGGCCATTACGAGCGGTAACCTCTCGCTCGCCAACCGGATGCTGGGCCGCCCCTACCCGCTGCGCGGCGCCGTCATCCCCGGCCACGGCATCGGTTCGAAACAAACCGTCCCCACCCTCAATCTCGACACCCCTGCCGAACTGCTCCCCGCGCACGGCGTCTACATCACCCGCACCCGGGACCTGGACTCCGCGCGCACCTGGAACTCGATCACCAATATTGGCGTCCGCCCCACCTTCTCGGGCGATAGCCTCAGTATCGAGACCTTTCTTCTCGACCCGTTCGACGGCCATACCCCGGCCCGGATCGAGGTCCAGTTTCTTCGCCGTGTCCGCGAAGAACGCAAGTTTCCTTCGCCTGAAGCCCTGAAAGCGCAGATCCTGTCGGATGTTTCCCGCGCTCAGACCTACTTCCGGCGCACCGCCCACCTCAAGCCCCGTTAAAATAGGAGTTCTGTATGTCTGTATCCCCTGGAAAACTGAAACATCTCAAAGCCCTCGCCGACACCCGCGGCGTCATCGCCGCCGCTGCCATGGATCAGCGCGGCAGCCTCCAGAAGTCCATCGCCGCCGCCAAAGGCGTCTCCGCCGATGCCATCTCCCGCGAAGAGATGGAAGAGTTCAAGGTAATCGTCTCGAAGGTCCTGACGCCCCATGCCAGCGCCATCCTCCTCGACCCCGAATTCGGTCTCCCCGCCGCCGCCGCCCGCGATAAGAACTGCGGCCTCCTCCTCGCCTACGAAAAGACCGGCTACGACGCCAACACCCCCGGCCGTCTCCCGGACCTCCTCTCCGACGTCTCCGTCAAGCGCATCAAGGACATGGGCGGCGACGCGGTCAAGATCCTGCTCTACTACAACCCCTTCGACGACGAGAAGATCAACGACATCAAGCACGCCTTCTGCGAACGCATCGGCGCCGAGTGCGAATACTACGAAATCCCCTACTTCCTCGAGTTCATCGGCTATGACCCGAAGGGCGGCAGCGAGAAGGGTCTCGAGTTCGCGAAGGCCAAGCCGGAGATCGTGCTCCAGAGCATGGTCGAGTTCTCCAAGCCCCAATACAACGTCGACGTCCTGAAGGTCGAAGTCCCCGTCAACGCCGAGTTCGTCGAAGGCAGCAGCGTGTTCAAGGGCGAAGCCGCCTATACCCGCGCCCAGGCCCTCGAGTTCTACCGCAAGGCCGCCGAAGTCGCCACCAAGCCGTTCATCTATCTCTCGGCCGGCGTCTCCAACGACCAGTTCACCGAATCCCTCGCCATGGCCGCCGAAGCCGGTACGGCCTATAGCGGCGTACTCTGCGGCCGCGCCACCTGGAAAGAAGGCATCCCGGTGTACGGCAAGCACGGCGCCAAGGCGCTCGAAGACTGGATGAGCACCGAAGGCGTGAAGAACATCAACGCCGTCAACGAGGCCATCAAGCCAGCCACCAGCATCTTCAAAGTCCTCGGCATCGAATAACCCAACCCGGTCCCGGGGGGCCTGTCTACCAGGCCTCCCGGTTCACCACCTTCACCCGGAACAAGGGCTTAGCCTTCTCCGCCTCTTCCATCTCGTACGTCTCCCCCGTCTTCCCCGCCTCCCAACCGCGCCACAGCCACGCCAAAGACTCCGGCAGATCCAGCGCCCCTTGCGCAATCGCATGACTCCCTTCCCCGAACCGGAAGTGAAAATCATAGCCCTTCATCTTCAACCCATTCGCCAGTTCAATGTTGTTCAGCGGCCAACTCCCCGCCTGGTTCTCGATATCATCGCTGCCGTCCGACAGCCACACGCGGATGTTCTTCCGCGCCTCGCGCCGGACGCGATGGGACACAATGTAGCCGCCGTCCTGGTTCTGCTCCGGCCGCCATTGGATGCCGGTGTAGCTCCCGATGTGCGAAAGCACGCGGCTGAACTGCCCTGGGAAATACCAGGCCACGTTCCACGCGCAGATCGCTCCCGAGGACGCCCCAGCCATCGCCCGCGAGTACGCATCGTTCCGAACCTTGTAGGTCTTCTCCACCTCCGGCAGCACCTCTTCGAGCAGGTACCTCCCATATCGATCCGACACCGTATCGTATTGAATACTCCGCATCCGCGTGCCCACCGCCTCGCCGCCGCTGCCGGGCGAGATCAGCACATGCACCATCGGCGGAATCACTTTCTTATGCACCAGGTTGTCGGACACAATCTGCAGCCGCAGCCGCAACAAGTCGGCATTGCCCACAATGGTTTCGCCGTCCTGCCAAACCATCAGCGGCGCCCCGCGCTCCATGTCAGGTCCGGGGTTCATATACACCCAATAGTTCGCCGTCATCCCCGGGTAGATCTTGCTCTTAAGCGTGCGCATCTCCGACAGCTTCCCCCGCGCCGCCCCCGGCAGCGGATACGCATCCGGGTTGTACCCGGCGACGTCGTAGGTCCCAATCGGGCGTCCATCGGCGAGATAGGTGTAGGTGTGCGTCGTCCCCAGCCGCAGCGTCATCAACCGGTACCAGACCTTCGTCCCCGGCGCCAACGTCATCGCCACCGCCGGTTGCTCATCGATGGAGACCATCGCCGGCTTTTCACTTTCGACGGCGAACAGAAACTCCTGCCCCCAAACCGCCGCGCCGTCCCGGCCCTTCAGCCCCGGCAACCCACCGCTCAGCAATTCCCCCAGCCGTGGTGACCCGGCCCGCGCCGCCTCAATCAACTCCTGCAGCGGATGCCCTTGCCCCATCAGCATCCCCGTCATCAGCACCATCCCGCCCAGCCATCTCGTCATGCCCGTCTCCTTTTTACCGCTTCAGCATACCCCCTACCCGCGTCACCACGTCCGGGTGATCCGTCTTAATCAAACGCGCCCCCAGCCCGATCACCCGCCGCATCTCCTCCTCCCGGTCCCGTGCCCCCAAAATCGTCACCGCTACCCGCGCTCCGCACGCCCGCTCCGCACCTTCGGCATCGTAACCACGCCCGGCAGCAGCGCCACAAACCGCTCCAACCGTTCCCGGCTCCCCTCGATCACCTCCCGCCCCGTCATGCCCGTCTCCCGGATCTCCGCCGCAATCGCCTCCACCTCCCCGGCCTTATGGTCCACATCCACCCGCATCCCGCTCTCCTTCGCCCACAGCAAAGCTTCCCGGAACCGCACCACCCCCAACTCCCGAAGCGCCGCGTAGGGCAGCGCCGCCACCGCCCCCGTCCCCGAAGTCGTCCGATCCATCGTTGCATCATGCATCAGCACCAGCACCCCGTCCTGCGCCGCCCATCAGCAAACCAAAAAGCAGAGTCCCCGCCAAGTCATATCCGCTCCTAATCCACCAGCGCCTGATACACCGACGCGAGATACTTTGACTGAATATCCGTCCCGTTCGGCATCATCTGAATCATCAACACCACCACCATCCGGCTTTGCGGGTCCACTTGATAGATCGTCCCGTACGCCCCGCTCCATCCAAACGCCCCCACGCCCGCCAGGCCGCTTGCTCCGTACCGGTCCACGGTCTGGAAGCCGAAGCCAAAGCCAAGTCCCGTCGCCGAGTGCAAGCCGCCGGACTGGTTCGTCGTCATGAGCTTCACCGCCCGCGGCCCCAGAATGCGCGCGCCGCCCCATTCGCCGCCCCGCCGGATCGTTTCCAAAAACCGCGCGTAGTCGCGCGCCGTCGACGTCAGCCCCGCCCCGCCCGCGAAGCTCACGCGAGGGCCATCGACGTAGTGCCCCTGCCCCCGCGCCCCTTCGGCCGCTCGGTTGATAGTCCCGTCCGTTCCCGTCGAGTACACAGCCGCCAGCCGTTCCCGCTCCGCCGCCGGTACGAAGAACCGGGTGTCTTTCATCCCCAAAGGACCTGTGATGCGCGTCCGGACAAACTCGTCGAGCGGCATACCCGACGCCTTTTCCACCACGCATCCAAGAATGTCCGTGTTGTAGCCATAGACATAGGCCTCGCCCGGCTGCGCCACGAAAGGCAGTGTCCCCAGCCGCTCCATCGTCTCGCAGACCCGTTCCGTCTTGTCGGCCGTGTACCAGCCGTTCCCCGCCGCCGGCCCCAGGCCCTTCACTTCATACAACCCAGAAATATGGGGCTCCCGTCCATAGGAGATCCCCGCCGTATGCGTCAACAGTTGCGCGATGGTGATCGGCCGTTTCGCCGGCGCCACCCGCGCCGCCCCGGCCTCGTCCCGTTCGGCCACGGTCGTCGTCTTGAAGCTGGCGATGAAGTTTCCCACCGGCTCCTGAATACCGATCTTGCCTTCCTCGACAAGCATCATCACGGCGGCGCTCGTCACCGCCTTACTCTGCGAGGCGATCCGGAAGACGGTATCCATCGTCATCTTCCGCCCGGCTTCCTTGTCGCTCCAACCCACGGCCCGTTCGTATACAGGGCGGCCGTCGCGCAGTACGAGCGCGACGGCCCCCGCGATCTGGTTCCTATCGACGTAGCCCTGCAGCAGCCGGTCAATGCGAGCCAAGCGCGCCGCGGACAGGCTGCCGCCTACGGCCTTGGCGGGCAAGGCGACGGATGCCGGGGGCGGCGCCTTTTCCACCAGGACGGGCTGCGCCGAAATCAACCCGGCGAACACGCTCAACGCCAGGCCGAACCTCAGGGATTTTTTCATCCCTCCATCCTACCCGCTTGGCCGGCACATGCCCGGATCAAGGTCGTTAGTGAGCCGCCCCCACCAGCATCACGCACGGCCCGGCCTGAAAGCCCATGGCTTGGTACACCGGCTGTCCCATCTCAGAAGCGTGGAGCGTGGTCCGGGTCGTCCCCATCGCCTGCTGTCCCTGGGTCACGGCGTGGCGCATCACGGTCTCCGCATAGCCCTTCCGCTGCTCCCCCGGCGCCGTAGCCACCAGGGCGACATAGACGGTCCCTGCCACCGGCAACACCGCCGCGCAGGAAACCGGCTTGCCCTCGGCGTACCCCACATAGGCGTAGGAATCCGAGGTCCAAAACTGAAGGCTCGCCATACACGCAAACGCCTCCTCCGGCATGCCATAGGCGAGTGCGTTCAGCGTCGCCAAGTCCGCCGCGGCCGCGTCGCTCTCCACGCGCCGGATCTCCAGGTCGGCGGCCGGCCGCCGCGGAGGCGCCAGTAAGCCGGCCTCCATCCACGTCATCCGCATCATCTGCTCCAGGCCCAGCGCGTCCACCTGCGCCTCCCAGCCCTCCGGCAACCAGTCTTCGCGCAGAATTCCGCCCGCGGGATACTCACAGGCGGCCGCTCTCCGGCCCCCCGCGGCCAGCAAGCTCGCCAACTCCTCCGGAGTCCCTGCAGGCCGGCTCTGCACCCATAGATTCAGGAAAATCAGCGGCACGTTCCCGAAGCAAACAGCCACGCCGTCTTCTTCGACAAGCACGGGCGAGGGAAACCGGCTGGCCATCAGTTGCCACGCCCCAATAAAATCGCTGACACAATCGCTCATGCCCCGCAGTAT
Source organism: Bryobacterales bacterium (assembly GCA_038215275.1). GTDB lineage: Bacteria > Acidobacteriota > Terriglobia > Bryobacterales > Bryobacteraceae. The sequence goes on from JBBQRA010000119.1 coordinate 14,445, forward strand.
GCCATAGCGATGGCCCACCGGCACGAGCCACCTCAACTAAGAAACTCTTCTTTCGCAAGCCGCCCCATCTCGCTACCCGCTTTGCCCCGAAGGACTACCATAGGAAGCAAGTCCATGCGCACACTCCTCCTCCCCCTCCTCGCCCTCGGACTCTCCGCCGCCGACTGGCCCCAACTCCGCGGCCCCAATGGCGCCGGCCTCTGCCCCACCTGCTCTCCCCTCCCCACCCACTTCGGCCCCGACAAAAACGTCCTCTGGAAAACCACCCTTCCCGAAGGCAAATCCTCCCCCATCCTCGTCAACGATCGCATCTTCCTCACTGGCGCCGAAGGCGACGATCTCGTCACCATCTGCCTAAACCGCACCACCGGAAAAGAACTCTGGCGCCGCGCCATCCGCGCCCCCAAACGCGAAGCCCAGCACTCCCTCAACCATCGCGCCGCCCCCACGCCCACCACCGACGGCCGTAACCTCTACGTCTTCTTCGCCGACTACGGCCTAATATCCTACGACCTGGAAGGCCAACAACGCTGGCAGTTGCCCCTCGGCCCCTTCAACAGTCAACACGGCATCGTGGCCTCGCCCGTCTACGCCGACGGGAAAGTGGTCCTCGTCTGCGATCAGGATACCGACGCCTTCATCATGGCCGTCGATTCCACCACCGGCAAAATCGCATGGAATACGCCCCGCGAAGTCATCAACGGCTATGCCACCCCGCTCATCTACCGCCCCGCCAGCGGCCCCGTCCAGGTCATCGCCCCCGGCTCCTATCAACTCACCGCCTACTCCCTACACGATGGCAAAACCCTCTGGTTCGTCCGCGGCCTCACCTGCCAACCCAAATCAGCCCCCATCATCGCCGGCGACACCCTCTACTTCAACGGCTGGACCCCCGGCAACGACGCCGGCCAGCAGGTCGAACTTCCCCCCTTCGCCGAAGTCGCCGCCACCGCCGATGCCAACCGCGACGGCAAGCTCGCCCAAAGCGAACTCCCCCCACCCTGGCAGCCCACCGGCACCTGGCGCGCCATCGATCTCGACCGTGACGGCTTTCTGAACGAGCGCGAATGGACGTTCTTCCGCACCCGCCGCGCCGCCCGCAACGGCGCCATGGCCATCAGACTCGGCGGCGCCGGCGACCTCACCAGCACCCACGTCCGCTGGCGCTACGAAAAGTCCCTGCCCGACGTCCCCGCGCCCCTCGTCCTCAACGACGTTGTGTTCCTCATCCGTAGCGGCGGCATCGCCACCACCCTGAACGCCCAGACCGGCAAGGTCATCAAGCAGGCCCGTTTAACCGGAGCCCTCGAAGACTACTACTCCTCCCCCATCGCCGTCGACGGCAAGGTCTATATCGCCAGCGAACACGGCAAAGTCGTCGTTCTCAGCGCCACCGGCGAGTGGGAGATCCTGGCCATCAACGATTTCGATTCAGACATCTACGCCACCCCCGCCGTCAGCGACGGTCGCATGTACCTCCGCACGAAAACCGCCCTCTATGCCATCGGAGCGCCGAAATAACCGCGAGCTACTCCACCTCGACCCCCGGATAGGCTTCCACATACACTTCCCCGTTGCAGCCGGAATAGGCCACCGTCCGTCCCACGAAATCCACCTCATATCGCACCACGCCGGCCCGCCAAGTCGCGTCGAGAAATTCCGGAAACGTGCTCTCGCCTGCCTGATCCGTCCGCAACGCATGAATCAGCGCTTCCCCGTTGAATGCTGGAACGTCCGCCCATCCCGATACCAACGGCGTGCCCTGCATCACTACCGGCCCCGCCTCGGTCAGATACAAACTCTGGCACCCGGGCAAAGTCCAGACGTTCCGGCTCACACCGGCGCGCCGAAGCGATTCCGCCAAGTAGGGGAATCCGCCCACCGCCGGTCTGCCCGCCATGGCCCGCTGCAGGGCCACCTGTAGGTTCTCAATCGCTGCATTCATCGAACCTCTCCTTCGTCCTGGTTTTGTCCGCCTGCTTATTCTACCGGCGTTAACCGCGTCTCGTGGAACGCAGTCAGCTTGCTCAAAGCGCACAAGCCGCGAAGTGTCCGTTGTGCGCGGCGTGTCCGTTGTGCGCGGTTCCTCAAAAATCGCTAAGAGCATCTCGCGCTCCCCCCGTCTCAAGCCAGGCAAAGAAACGCTCGTCGCTCTCATCCACGACCCAGCCAGTTGTGGAAGAATCCTAAGAGACTACCAGTCTCAAGACAAACCCTGGTGGCATCAAACAAGAACGAGTGGACCTCTGCGGCCCCGCCGCAAAGAAAAAGAATAGGAGACAGTATGGAAAACGAAACAAGCCGGCGTGGATTTCTGGCTTCCACAACCATCGCCACGGCCGCCGGCGCCGCGCTCAGCGTCCCCGCCGATGCCGCCGCCAAAGCCCCCAATGTCTACGCCCGTCTCGGCATCCGCCCCGTCATCAATGGAGTCGGCGTCGTCACCCATCTCGGCGGATCCCTCATGGCGCCGGAAACCATCCACGCCATGGAAGAGGCCGGACGCCACTTCATCCCGCTCACCGAACTCCAAGCCAAAGTCGGAGCCCGCATCGCGGAACTCCTCGGCGCCGAAGCCGCCATGGTCACCAACGGCTGCGCCTCGGCCATCACCATGGGCACAGTCGCCTGCGTCGCCCAAGGCGACCCAGAGCAACTCAAACGCCTCCCGGACACCACCGGCATGAAGAACGAGATCATCCAGCAAAAGGCTCACCGCAGCGGCTACGAACAGCAGATGCTCCTGGCCGGCGCCAAGACCGTCTGGGTCGAAACCAAGGAAGAACTCGAACGCGCCATAAACGATCGCACCGCGATGATGTTCTTCTTCAACGACCGCGACCCCGACGGCAATATCAGCCGCCGCGAATGGCTCGAAGTCGCCAAGCGCCGCGGCATCCCGGCCTTCATCGACGCCGCCTCCGATGCCAGCCCGCGCGAACGCCTCTTCCACTATCAGAAGGAGGGCTTCGACCTCGTCGCCTTCTCCGGCGGCAAGGCCATCCGCGGCCCCCAATCCTCCGGCATCCTGCTCGGCCGTAAGGATCTCATCACGGCGGCGCTCCCCGGCTTCAATCCCTATGCCAGCATCGGACGCGGCATGAAGGTCGGCAAGGAAGAGATGGTCGGCCTCCTCACGGCTCTGGAGCTCTATCTCAAAGCGGACCATGAAGGCGAGACCAAGGAGTTGGAGTCGCGTGTCACCGAGATCCGCTCTGGGCTCGCCGGCATCGCCGGCCTCACAACGGAGCGCCACGTGCCCCCCATCGCCAACCATGTCCCGCACGTGCTGTTGCATTGGACCGAGAAATCCTTTCCCCTCAAGACGGCGGAAGTCACCCGCAAACTCCTCGAAGGCGACACCCCCATCGCCGTCTCCGGCCTCGGCGAACGCGGCCTGAAAATCTCCGTCTGGATGATGCAGCCCGGCGAGCACAAACTCGTCCTCCGCCGCCTGCGGGAGATCTTCAAGCTCGCCTAGAAAACGATCCAGGCTTGGCACTGGGACATGCAATTCAGCAATGAAGTCAATCACATCGGCGTCCCAGTGCCAATGTGTTCGCACGCGTTCAATGCGATAAGAAGGTCATGGGCGAGCCGCCGAAGGATAACGGGAAACGAGATTCCGACACTGCGGCTGAGCGGGCGGAATTCTGAAAGGCAGACGAGGATCGGATCAACCCAATCATCTGTCGATGTGGATCTGAGGAAGACTATCTTTAATTTTCCAAATTCGAGTCTTTGTAGTCAACCGTCGATAGGAGCAGGAACGGTGCCCGGTCCCGGGAGCAAGGCACCATGTTCCCCTCCATTCGGTACTGTT
>JBBQRA010000120.1:0-18250 GCA_038215275.1 Bryobacterales bacterium
GCGGGCTGGGATCTGGATTGCCTGTTCCAGGTCCTTTAAGCGGTAGTCAACGCCGTTGTACTTTACGTGGTGGAGATCTATGTTTGTTTCAACGCGGACGCAACGGATGGGTACGAGGACGCCACGACGGATCGCCTCTTCCAAGGGAAGCCGATGAGCGGTCTCCCGGAAGAGCAGGAGCAGATCCCGCTGGTCAGGCCGGTCCGGGGTGGCCGTCAGGCCGAGAAGGAATTGCGGTCGAAAATGCTGGATTACTTTCTGAAAGGTTTTAGCCGGAGCGTGGTGAGCCTCATCCACGATGATGTAGCCAAACTCTTCGGGCTGGAAGCGTGTGAGATTCTGGGCAACCGCTTGCAGCGTGCCGAGCACAACAAGCGCATTGGAGATTTCGGCGTGATTTCCGCGCTGGTAGATGGCCGTCCGGGCAGTTGGCCAGAGGCTGGCGACGCGCGTGGCTGTTTGAGCAGGAAGCTGTTTCGTATGGGCGAGATAGAGCGTCCGAAGTCCCACGGACTGGGCGTCGTTGATGGCGACGTGTGTCTTTCCGGTTCCGGTGGCATGGGTGAGCAAAGCGATGGTCTTTCCTTCTGCGCGAAACTGCTGGAGAGCCGCGAGCGCTTCGGTCTGGTGGTCACGCAGCTCAAACTCACCGCCTTCCTGCAAGGGGAGGAGGTCCCCCTTCTCGAGAGTTCCGGCTGCGATCTCCCGTTCGAGAAACAGGCGTAACTGATCGATTACGCGTTCTCGATAGATTGGCAGTTCAGAGTCGGTCCAGCGATATACCTTCCATCCGTTAAAGATCAGTGAGTTTTGCCGGAACAGGTGGTCGCGATGCCGTTCCGCGGATACCAGGGAGGAGTCTGAGCGATGGTAGTATTCGCCATCGACTTCAAAGGCATACTTGTCCAACGGAGAGAGTAAAGCATAGTCGATGCGGCGGGGCGCGCCATCCAGGTCGAGAAAGTGCAACTGCGGTTGTAGCAACTGGGTACCCATGAAGCCTACGGCCTCTTGGAATATCTCGACGAAGCGGTCCTCTGCGGAACTGGCAATGAGGCTGGCGCTACCGCCGGAAAGGAAGGTTGGTTGGTCGTCGGATTGGCTGGCCATTCCTACTGGATGGTATCTAACTCAGATAGCGTCAGGCCGAAACTCAGCGGAGTGGATTAGCCGGGACGGCGACGATGAATTTTATTCAGGCCGGATTGCTGACGATGATCTGATCGTGGGTCCTTTTGCGGAGTCCAGGCTCCGGCCGAGTCTGGCGGCTAGCGCAACTCCTGTGTAATTGGCCGATCGCGCGCAAGCGCGCAGTGGTGGTTCAAGCGTTCGGTTTGAGCACGGGGCGGCGCTAATCCTTAAACGGAACATCGACCTCAAGATAGCTGCCGGGTACGGCTGCGTCGACGGCGGCAACAATGCGGGCTGCGACCAGCTTCACCATCGGCCATTGAGAATGTTCCAGCACGATCAGGGCACGCTTGCGACCCTCAAGATTCTGCTGATAGCGGATATTCTTGTCCGTGGTCACCATGAGGTCAAACCCGGCGTGCTCGGCAGCTTCGATCAAATCGCCGTTGGCGAGTTCTTCCCATCCTTGAGCCCGCGCCTCTTCAACGGCGTGTCCGATGAAATATCGGGCCAGACCGCGTGGGGCGCTGTTGTCAAGAAGAATACGCATGAAGCGGCGGTCTAGCTGTAGCTCGGCTCTTTATCGAGCGAACGCGCGACGAAAGCCATAAGCCTGTCGATCTCTTCGCGGCTCACGGGAAACTGTTCGATCACTTCTTCAATGCTCATGCCCGCTTCGAGATTTTCGAACAACACTTTAACGGGCGTCCGCGTTCCTTTCAAAACCCATGCGCCGCTGACTTTGCCGGGAATGCTTTCTACAGCGGGGCATTGCGACCAATCTAGATTTGCCATAAGTTGCCTCCCATGCTCATGGTACACCCAGGATCTCGACGAGGCGCTCCTCCGCAGAAGTGGCAACAAGACTCTCGCTACTGCCGGCAGGGAAGGTTAACTGGTCGCCGGATTGGCTGGCCATTCCTACTGGTGCGAGAGTGCCTTTGAGGCATTCCGGATTGCGGACGGCGATCTCAGCTGGAGTCTTTTTGCGGCCGGCGCCGCAAATGCGAAAACCTGCTTGGGGTTTGCTTCCCAGAAGGAGGCTCCTGGACCGAGTCAGCCTCATTCGTTTGTGCAAGCTTCAGGGTCGCCCGCCAAGATGGTGGTACGCGACTTCATCGCTTTCGGATAACCGGTGTCGATTGGGTGCCGGCGCTAAAAGACCTTCAGGTTTCGCGTGACGGCGATGGGACGCCATCGAAGCGTTTCCCGCTGATCGGGGTTTCAGACTATTGGGTAGGAATCCGGTAGCAGCGGCGCTGGACCACCCTGCCTTCGCGGGGAGGATCGTCCCTTCGACGGTTGGCCGTATCGCGCCAACGTGGCTACGGCTAGCGTAAGATCCACCAAGTCTCTTGTTGCCGCCTCCCCGATTACGCCTAAAACACCAGTAACGGACAGACCTCGTGCCCCGGCGGCTTGGCGGGCAGCCTTCTCGTCGATGAGGATGATATCGGCGTTGATTGACTCCGCGAGAAAGATTGCGGCGCTCGCCAGCCTGGAGCTTTTCCATTCCCGCAGGGATCCCTTCCGGAGTCTCCATTACAGAGATCCAAGGCGGCAGATTGTTGGCCCAAATCCGAACAACTTCGGGGGCCTCTTCGTGCCGTAGTTCCAGGATGACGGTTTGCGGCACAACGACTCGGCTGAAGAGCTGCGGGAGGAACTCGATCTCACCGATCAGGACAAGGTAGCAAAGCGGCGACGCATCCAAGGCCGCAGTCATTTGCGCGAGGCGTCGCGAATTGCTGCGATATCCTTTTCCAGATCGTCCATCGTGTAGTCGTAGAACGCCTCGGCACCCTGCAGAAAAGTTTCCGTCTCCCATCGGGAGGGCAGCCCGAGCATCTGCTGAACTTGCAATGTGGTGATGGCGCCAGAGCGGTAGGCTTCGATTGCGACCGCTTCCAACACCGCGCGAGTAACGCCGCCTGCTTGGGCGGCGAGTAGGTTCCCAATGTCGTCGGGAATGTCGATTGCAATATGCACCACAGGCCTCTTGAATCAGTTTACCGCTGGGTAGCCTCGGCCGTTCACAGCTAACTATTGGCGGCAGAGGTCGATTGCTACGATGGTGGCGCCGGCGGCGGCGCTTAGCCGGCATCGCAAGGTCTTCAAGGTGCTCTGGAGCTGAAGCGGCAGGCTCAGGGTGTTGCAGTGTGCGTTATCGGGCGCTGGACCGGGTGCGATCAGTCTGAATGATGAGTTGACGATTCTGGTTTCGGCGCCCGAGTCTGGCTGCCAGTTTGCCGAAGCCGGAGTACCTGGAGTGGCATCGCCGGCAGGTGTTCCGGCCGCCGCCGCGGGATGGCGCTTGTGGGCACGGGTCTCCCGATGGTGGAGCCGGCTCCCTCGACTACAGTGCTTGGCTCCGCTATTGCGGGCTCAGTTCCGGCACTTCAAACCGCTTCACCTTGATTTGGCCTTCGTGCTGCCTGGCCCGGGCAAGATCGAACGCGGTCTGCAAGCGCAGCCAATGGTCCGCGTTGGACCAGCCTGCCTTCTCGAGGCGGATGGCCATCTCCGGCGAAATTCCTGACTGGCCGTTGAGGATGCGGGAAAGCGTATGGCGGGCGACGCCAAGGGCCTTCGCCGCGTCCGTCACGTTCAAGTGCAAAGGTTCCAAACAAGCATCCCGGATGGAGCGGCCTGGGTGGGGAGGGTTCTTCATCGCCATTACTTCGTTCCTCTCTAGTGGTAGTCGACCAAGTCGACGTCAAGGGCATCGCCGTTCTCAAGGCGAAAGATGATTCGCCAATTTCCGCTGATACTCAAACTCCAGTGGCCTTTCAACTCGCCCTTCAAAGCGTGCATTCGATATCCGGGAAGATCAAGATCTGAAGGATGCAACGCTGCATCAAGATGAGCCAGAACATCCGCGATGCGCTTCGCCTGATCTGCCCGGACTTTGCTGGAGTCTCCGTCGTGATAGAGCCGCTTGAGGCCTCGGTGGCGGAACGACTTTATCACCCCTCTACCGTATCGTGTACCGATACACGTGTCAAAGGGGCTCACGAGAGAGAGATCGCAACCGCTGAGACAGGGTTCAGCGGATCGTTTTCAAATAGCCGCTGAAGTCGATGGTGTCCTCGCTTTGGTTTCGGTAGGGGATGGGCTTGGGGTCGAGCCAGGCGACGATCTTGTCCTTGATCGAATAGGCAAAGAAATGATTGCCGCGAGGATTGTAGTGACCGATGAAATAGAGCTTGCGGTACTCCTCAAAGGGAATCCGGTACCGGGCGAAATCGGCTAGCTGCACCTCATTCATGTCGAAATAGTTGAAGCCCTCCTTCTTCAAATAGTCGACCACGGGTTGGTCGTATCGGGTCCCTGACTCTCGCATCTCGCGCATCGCCCGGCCGGGGTCGAACAGGACGATGAGGAGCTTCTTTTTGTTCTGCTGGGCGAACTCGCGGGCCTTCGCCAAGGTGAAGCGGGTCGCTTCCAGCGAGTACCGGTCGAGGAGTTCTTGCGCCTGGCGCTTTCGCTCGGCGGGTTGGGCCCAATCAAACCGGTAACCCAGGTGGCTGGCGAGCTTGGCGACCTGCGGCTGATCGAACTCGTTGGTGTAGCCCATCGCTACGGCGTACAGTTGCAGGGCGAGGTCGTCCCTTAGTTTTTCGACCATGAATTGCGGGTCCGTCATCTTGTACAAAGACGCTGGGTTGTTGAGAGGGTTCTCCTTTTCCTCCAAGCGGCCGGTGTCGAGATTCATCTCCAGATGCGACCAGAAATTGGCATGGAACATCGCGCCGCCGCGGTGGCTCCACCGCTTGTAAATGATCGCGTGGCGGCAGCGGAGGAGGCTGCGGATATGGTCGTCGCCCCAGATGTAGAAGACGAGATACTCGGCGGCATGGTTGGTGCGCTCCTCGCGGATCATGCGGCGGTACGCCTGGTAGACGCCGTAGCCGCCTACGCCGAAGTTGCGGATGGGCTCGCCTAAGTGGCCGGCGAGGTACTCCTGCCAGGTCTCGGCGTCGTTGACTTGATCGCCGTGCGTGAAGCTATCCCCATACGTGTTGATGCGCGTGGGCTTGCCGGCGTAGACGAACTGCGTGCGGGCTCCGTTGGATTGGACTGTCGAGATCGACCGGCTTTGGTCCATGCCGTCGGCGGGGAGATAGCTGCCGGGGACGTAGCCGAGGTCGCGGTCGAAGCGGGCCCAGGAGGGGCCGCGGAGGAAACGGTCAATCACCGCTTTGGGGAGGGCGCTTTCGCGGAGGTAGGTTTCGAGGGACGGCAGCGCGGGGGGCTGCGCGAAGAGGCAATGTGCCGCGAGGAGGAAGATCGGGGCCAGGGTACGCATACGGATTTTAGGGGCGGCGGTCGCCAGGGAGGAGATGGCGATCATATCCCAATTCGACGAGACGGTCGAAGGCGGCCAGGACTTCCTCTGGAATGCGTTGGGGCGCGGCCCAGCCGCGGCGGCCGTAGACCCAGATGCGTTGGAGGTCGCCGAGGATGATGTTGGCTACCTTCTCGGGTTCGAGGCCGGGGACGGTGCAGTAGGTTTCAAATGTCGCCGGCCACGTGGCCATCGTCGCGGGCATTTCGGGCCACTCGACGGCGTGGGTCGCGTAGGCGCGGCGCTGCATGAAGGGCTTGGTGACGATGAGGATGCGGGAGAGATGTTGGCCGGCGAGGAGGCGGCGGGAGAAGCGAATGTTTTCGGCGGTGTTGGTGGCTTCGCGCTCGCGGAGGATGGCGGCGGGCGGGACGCCGCGGGCGAGGAGGGCGTCGGCGAAGACGTCGGCTTCGGGGCGGGTCCAGGATGTGGCGAGGAGATCGGTTTGATGGGCGATGCCGCCGGTGGGGACGAGGAGGGGGGCGAGGCCCTGACGGTAGAGGCCAGCGGCGTGCTCGGCGACGCGGAGGTCGTTGGTGCCGAGGACGAGCATGGCGCCGGCAGGGGCGGGCTGGTGGCGGAGTTGGTGGAAGTCGAAGATGATGGCGGCGTGGTGGAGAGCTTCGGCGGTCATTTCGCCTTAGTTTAGCGGGAGCGAGCCCGAGGCTAGTGGGGTACGATCATGGCATGAGGCTCTCTCTCGATCCGGACGGCTTCCTCCTCAGGGCGCGAGACCAGCGGCCTGCATTGCAGGAGGAGGGTGGGTTCCTGATTTACACCGGGGCGCTACCACCGGGCTTTGAAGTCGTCCGGGCTATCGAAGAGGATCGGGTGGAGCGAATGAGACGGACTTGGGACGCCAGTGAGGGAGGCGTCCCGCTTCGCTGGCTGGGTTAGAGGCGCTGGATGTGGACTCCGCCGTTGGTGGTGGAGAGGTTGATCATCGGTCCGCCGGAGCCGATGTTGAACTCGAACTGCTAAGGGCGGCGGTTGCGCTCGAAGGCGGGCAGCGGGAAGTCGGAGTGGACTCCGCCATTGGTAGTCTGCGCGCGGACCTGGGCGCCGGTGCCGGCGGGTAGGGCGAGGTGGACTCCTCCGTTGGTTGTCGAGAGATGGATGGGTCCGCCTTCCCAGCGGCCACCGGAGAGATTGACGTAGACTCCGCCGTTGGTGGTGGCGCCGTCGATCTGGCCGGCGACGCGGTCGACGTGGATGCCGCCGTTGGTGGTCTTAAATTCGAGGCGGCCGCGGACATCCGACAGATGGATGCCGCCGTTACGGGCTTGCAGGTTCAGGTCGGTCGTGTGGGGGACGAAGACCTCGAAGGACATGGCCCAGCCGGAGTTGCGTTCGGACCGGGGGCCGGTGGCGCGGACCTGGCCGGGGGTGACGTCGGCTTGCACTTGGCCGCCGAGGAGGCTGGCGGCGGAGTCGGAGTCGCCCCAGGATTCGACCTTGGCGCGGACAAGGGTTTCGCGGCCGGACCAGCCGCGGACGGTGACGCCGCCGTTTTGGCCGGCGTCGATGGTCCAACGGGATTGGCTGGGGACGGTTTGTTCGGTGACCTTGCAGAAGCGGGGCCGGTTGGAAGAGCGGTTCTGATCGCAGGTGAGGCGCTTCTCGCGGTTGTCGCGAAATTGAGCGAAGGCAGAGAGCGCGGTGAGGGTGAGGAGGAGCGCGAGTTTCATCGAAGGCTACTACGGGCGAAGGGGGAAATGGTTACGGGAGGGGAGTCCAGCCGGGGAAGGGCTTCGGGGTGGCGCAGTTGGGGCCGCCGTCGTGGGCTTGGCCGGGGATGCGGGTTGCGTAGGCGGCGTGGTCCGGGGAGAGGCCTTCGAGGGGGATTTTGAGGCGGCGGGTCCAGGGGGAGCCGAGCTGACCGGCGGCGGTTCCGATGTCGATGTAGACGAAGCGCCCGGTGGGCGGGCCCTGGACGAGGGGGCCTCGGAAGGGATAGGGCACGGTGCAGGTGAAGGTGAGGTCGGCACCGGTGGAGCGCTGAATGCCGATGGTTTCGCAGGCATTGCCGCGGCCTTGTTGGAGGCCGAAGTCGACGCCGGGGGTTGGGGCGAGGAGAGTGATGTGGAGGGTGATCACTTCCCCTGATTTTAACCGGCGCGGAAGTGGAGAGTGTGTTTGCCTCCATCGTCGTGGAGTTGGACGGGTTGCGTCGAGCGCTCGCCTCCGTTGGTGACTTCGATGCGGTACTCGGTGGAGCGGTAGAGGAAGGTGAGGACGAAGCCGGGCCAGTCGGCGGGGATGGCGGGGCGCATGGTGAGTTGGTCGCCGCGGAGTTGGAAGCCGAGGACCTCTTCGAGCCAGATGCGGTACATCCAGCCGGCGGAGCCGGTGTACCAGGTCCAGCCGCCTCGGCCGGTCTGGCCTTCGAGGGAATAGACGTCGGCGGCCACGGCGTAGGGTTCGGTGCGGTAGACCTGGCAGTCGAGGGGCGTGCGGGCGTGTTCGATGGGGTTGAGCAGTTCGAGGATTTCGACGGCGCGATCGCCGTCGCCGAGGCGGGCGTAGGCCATGGCGACCCACAGGGCGGCGTGGGTGTACTGGCCGCCGTTTTCGCGGACGCCGGGCGGATAGCCCATGATGTAGCCGGGATGGGGGCGCGACTCGTTGAAGGGTGGGGTGAGGAGGAGGACGAGTTTGTCTTTGCGGCGGACGAGATACTCGTCGACGGCGTGCATCGCTTGCCGGGAGCGTTCGGGGTTGCCGGCGCCGCTGATGACGGACCAGGACTGGGCGAGGGAATCGGTGCGGGCTTCGGTGCGTTCCTTCGAGCCGAGGGGGGTTCCGTCGTCGAAGTAGCCGCGGCGGTACCAGTCGCCGTCCCAACTGGTGGCTTCGACGACTTCGGCGAGGAGGCGGGCGCGTTCGCGGTAGTTGAAGCCGAGTTGGCTTTGGCCGCGGGCGTCGCAGACGGGGGCGAATTTGTTGAGGATGTCGATGAGGAACCAGGCGAGCCAGACGCTTTCGCCTCTGCCTTCGGGGCCGACGGTGTTCATACCGTCGTTCCAATCGCCGGTGCCGATGAGGGGGAGGCCGTGGGGGCCGTGGGTGGTTCCTTTCTCGATGGCGCGGCGGCAGTGCTCAAAGATGGAGGCGGTTTCCTGGGAGACGGCGGGTTGGATGTAAACTTCGTGCTCGTCTTCCTTGAGGAGAGGCGCTTCGAGGAAGGGTACGGATTCGTCGAGGATGGCGGTATCGCCGGTGACGCTGAGGTATTGGCAGACGGCGAAGGGGAGCCAGAGGAGGTCGTCGGAGCAGAGGCTGCGGATGCCTTCGCCGGAGGGCATGTGCCACCAGTGCTGGACGTCGCCTTCGAGGAACTGGCGGGAGGCGGCACGGAGGATCATTTCGCGGGTGATCTCCGGGGCGGTGTAGACGATGGCGAGCGAATCCTGCAACTGGTCGCGGAAGCCGTAGGCGCCGCTGGACTGATAGAGGGCGGAGCGGCCCCAGATGCGGCAACTGAGGGACTGGTAGAGCAGCCAGCGGTTCATGAGGAAGTTGACCCCGAGGATGGGGGTTTCGACTTGAATGGTGCCGAGGAGACCGTCCCACCACTGGCGGGTTTCGGCGAGGGCGGCGTCGGCGTTGGCGGCGTTGCGGTAGTGCTCGAGGAGCTGGCGGGCGTGGTTGGCGTCATCGGCCTGACCGAGTAGGATGAAGACGGTTTTCTCTTCACCGGGGGCGAGGTCGATGCGGGCTTGGAGGGCGGCGCAGGGGTCGAGTCCGGCGCCGGTGCGGCGGGAGAGGGCGAAGCGGCGGAGGGCGGCGGGGGCGCGGACGGAGCCGTTGCGGCCGAGGAATTCGGTGCGGTCGCCGGTGTAGGAGACGGCTTCGGGTTCCATGGAGGCGAAGGTGACGCGGGTGCTGTAGCTGGGATGGTAGGGGTTGCGGGCGAAGAGGGCTTTGGCGGATTCGTCCCAGGAGGTGACGATGTGCATTTGGGTGGCTTCGTGGTCGGTGCCGAGGACCAGTTCGGAGTAGCAGGTGATGGAGAGGCGGCGGCGGCTGCGGGAGCGATTGCGGATGCGTAGGCTTTGGATGCGGATGGGGTCAGCGGAATCGGCTTGGACGGGGACGAAGGTGAGGAGGGTTTGTTCGAGGGCGTGGCTGTTGTGTTCGAACTCGGAGTAGCCTTGGCCGTGGCGGATGCGATAGGCGTCGAGTTCGCGGACGGGGGAGGGTGTGGGGGTCCAGTAGACGCCGCTATCTTCGTCGCGGATGTAGACGACTTCGGAGGAGAGGTCGGAGATGGGGTCGTTGTTCCAGGGGGTGAGGCGGTTGGACTGGCTGTTGGCGTACCAGGCGCAGCCGGCGCCGGATTCGCTGACGAGGGCGCCGAAGACGGAATTGGCCATGACGTTGATCCAGGGCAGGGGGGTGACGATGCCGGGGCCGAGGTAGATGGCGTATTCGCGTCCGTTGCCGGTGAAGCCGCCGAGGCCGTTGAAGTAGGGCAGTTCGAGGAAGGGGAGGGAGGGGGAGGGTTGTTCTTCGATGGCGCGGAGCGGGAGGAGGGGAGGAAAGAGATTGGCTTCGGTGGAAACGCCCAATTGGCGGGAGAGGGGGCCGCGGACGGAGCCGAGGGTGGCTTGGGCGACGCAGAGGATGAGGTTCAGATCCGGTTCGGGAATCTGATCGGTTTTGCGGAGGAAGACGCCGCCGGGCTGGTCGATGCCGGTATGGAGGGAGTGGGCTTCGACGAGCCGGAGCAATTGTTGATGGAGCGGTTGATCGTAGCTGGCGGGTTCGCGGTTGAGGATGACGAGATCCGCTTTGAAGCCGTGTAGGCACCAGTAGGTGTGGGCGAAGAGGAGTTCGCGGACGAGGCTGAGGCCTTGGGAATCGGCGGCGAAGACGACGAGGAGGGGGAGGTCGCCGGAGATGCCGTAGGCCCAGAGACGGGACTGGCCGAGGGTGTTGCGGCGGAGGCGTTCAGCGGGGGCGCGGAGGGACTGGTTGGGGTACAGGAGGTGGCTGGCGAGTTCGGTGAAGCGGAAGGCTTCGTCGCTGCGGATGCCGAGATAGCGGTACTGGAGTTGGGCGTGGGACCAGGCGAGTTCGAAGGTGCGATGGCAGAAATCGTTATCGCGATATTTAGCGATGAGGCGGAGGAGTTCTTCGCGGGAGGCGGCGGCGAGGGTGACGAAGGTGACTTGGCGCTGCTGGCGGGGTTCGAGGGCAAAGCTACGGCGGATGACGAAGACGGGGTCGAGGACGTAGCCTTGGTTTTGGCGGAGGGAGAGGGATGGGAACTGCCAGGTTCGGCCGCGGCCGAGGGCTTTGGCGCGATCGGTTTCGAATTCGAACGGTCCATCGGAGGGGTGGCTTTCGATGACGATTTGGGCGACGAAGACGGGATCGTCGGAGAGGGAGCGGAGGCGGCGCCAGGCGAGGAGGGCCTGGAGTTCGGGCAGGGCTTCGGTTTGGATGAAGAGCTTGTTGAAGGCGGGGTGGGCGCGGTCGGCTTCGTGGGGGGCGAGGCTGAGTTCGACGGCGCTGGTCAGTTCCAGATTGCGGGTTCGGGAGCCATGGTTGACGAGGGTGACGCGGCGGATTTCGACGTCGTCGTCGGGGGAGACGGTGACTTCGACGTGGGAGTCGATGCCGAGATTGCGGCGGCGGAATTCGGCGCGATCGGCGTTGAAGACGGCGGTATAGCGGGGGTCCTTGACGTTGAGGGGTTGTTGGGTGGCAGACCAGGTTTGTCCGCTGGCTTCGTCGCGGAGGTAGAAGAACATGCCCCAGTTGTCGCGGGTGGTATCGGAGCGCCAGCGGGTGAGTTCGAACTTGCCCCAGCGGCTGTAGCCGGCGCCGGAGTTGGTGATCATCAGCGAATAGCGGCGGTTGCCGAGGAGGTGGCAGCGGGGGATGGGGGTATCTTCGTCGAGCAGTTGGTAGGCGGGCGGCTCGGGTTCGGAGATGGGGCGGATCGCGGTTTGGTCGGACGGGCGATGGACGAGGAGGGAGGGATGGGAGGGGATGCGTTCAAAGAGCAGGGGCTCCACGGCTTTGACGCGGGGGTCGGCGTGGAATCGATGGCGCATGATGCCTTGATGGAGGACGTTGTTGATGGCCATGAGGCTCATGCCCTGGTGGTGGGCCATGTAGCAGTAGACGATGACGCCGCGGTCGCTGTCGCGTTCGGGTTGGCGGGTGAAATCGAGGGACTCATAGAAGCCCATGTCGCCGTACATGCCGAGTTTTTCGAGGCGTTTGAGGTTTTCGATGGACTTGGCGGGTTCGACGAGGAGGGCGAGGGCGGTGGCGTAGGGGGCGACGACGAGGTCTTCTTCGAGGCCGCGTTTGAGGCCGAGGGAGGGGACGCCGAAGGCGCGGTATTGATAGATCTGGTGGGTATCGATGGCGCTGTGGGCGGATTCGGAGATGCCCCAGGGGACGTGGCGTTCAGCGGCGTACTGGATTTGGCGCTCGACGGCGGCGTAGCAGGCGTTATCGAGGAGCGAGTTGCGGAAGCTGAGGGTGAACAGCATCGGCATGAGGTACTCGAACATGGTGCCGCTCCAGGAGAGGAGGACCTGGCCGGTGGAGCTGGTGTAGGGGCGGCCGAGGGAGAACCAATGGCGCATGGGCAGGTCGCCTTTGGCGATGGAGGCGAAGCTGGTGAGGCGGGCTTCGCTTGCGAGCAGATCGTAGTGGGCGTTGAAGTTGACGGGTCCGCCGACCTGGTAGCCGATGGAGAAGAGTTTGCGATCGGAGTCGTAGAGGAAGCGCATGTTCATGCCGCCGGCGAGATCTTCGCTGCGAACGCCGAGGCTGTTGGCGGCGGCGAGGAACTCCGCGGAGGCCGCCTTGGCCACTTCGTACTTGGTGCGGAGGTCTTGGATCCAGGCGGTGAGTTTGGGAGGGAGGGCGGAGACGGAACTGTGATCGCGGAGGATTTCCTGCAGGCCGTCGACCTCGCCGCGAGCGACCTCGCCCCAGGTGGGAAGCCGGAGGCGGAGGCGGCGCCGGGCTTGGATGACTGGGAGGCCCAGGGGGGCGAGAAAGTCGTCGGGCGGGGCGAAGAGGAGTTCGGTCCAGCCGAGGTAGCGGTCGAGATAGAGGATCCAGGCTTGCAGTTGATTCTCAAGGCTGCGGAACCAGTAGATGCGCTCAGTGGCGTCGGAGGCGCTCCAGCGGAGGGATTCGGCAAGTTTGCGGGCGGGTTCGACGGCGAGGCGGATTCTTTCGCTGATTTCGAAGCCGGAGGAGGTTTCCTGGAACAACCCTTGGAGGGTGTCCCGGAAGACGCCGGTATCGGTTTCGGCGGGGAAGCGGTTGGTGATGATGGTGAGGGTGTCGGCGAGTCCGCGGAGGGCGGAGGCGTCGATCTGAGACTGGGTATCGAGTTCGTTCGTGGACTGGGTGAGGACCCAGAGGCAGGCGAGGAGGTTGCCGCTATCGACAGTGGAGACATATCTCGGGTTGAGCGGCTCCAGGGTTTTCGTGTTGTACCAGTTGAGGATGTGACCTTCGCACTGTTCGAGATTTTCGAGGGTGTTGAAGGTGGCGGTGCAGCGGTCGACGAACTGAGCGGCAGTGAGGTAGCCGAGATCGCGGGCGGAGATGGCGGCCATGAACCACATGCCGATGTTGGTGGGCGAGGTTCTTTCGGCTACTTCAATGCGGAGGGCGCGCTGGGTGTTGTCGGGAGGGAGCCAGTTGGTTTCCGGGCCGACGAGATCGTCGAAGAAGCGCCAGGTTTCGCGGGCCACGCGGCGGAGGTAGCGTTCATCGCCGCCGTCGACCTGTGCGAGGCGTTTTTGGGAACGCCGTTGGGAGCTGATCCAGTACAGGACGGCGGGGGCGCCGATCCACAAGAGCAGGAACGGATTCCATGGCGATTCTCTGGTGGCGCCGCGGAGGGTGAGGGCGAGCAGGAGGACGGCAGCGGCGGCGGAGATGGCGAGGAACTGAGTGCGGAAGACATCGAGATGGGCGGCGGCGGCGAGTTGTGAAAGTTCGGCGGTTTGCCATTCGAGGAGGTTACGGCGGCTGACGCTGAGACGGTAGCAGGCGCGGAAGGCGGCGTCAGTGGCGACATAGGCCTGATGGGGCAGGAAGGCGGCCATGACGAGGGCGCGATTGAGATCGCTGTTGGCTTGGAGCGAGGCTCGGGAGTCGCCCCGGAGCCGCTGGAGGAGCTGGCCGAACAACTGGAAGGAGAGCGGAATGAGGAGAACGAGAGCCACCAGAGCCGATGCGGCCATGGGGGCGGCGAGAAGGCTCCAACTGAGGACGAGGAGCAGGAGCGCGGCGACGGGCAGCATGCTGCGGCGGAGGTTGTCTAGGATCTTCCAACGATTGATGAGCGAGAGGGGATTGGCTTCGCTTTCCGACGGTTCGACGGTGGGAACGCGGGGGAGGATCCAGGAGGCGATCTGCCAATCGCCCCGAACCCAGCGATGTTGGCGTTTGCTGAAGCCGGTGTAGTCGTATGGGAACTGTTCGAAGAGTTCGATGTCGGTGGCGAGGGCGATGCCGACGTAGGCTCCTTCGATGAGGTCGTGGCTTAGCAGGCGCTGTTCGGGGAAGCGGCGGTTGAGGATCTGGTGGAAGGCGCGGACGTCGTAGATGGCTTTGCCGTGATAGATGGCTTCGCCGAAGAGGTCCTGGTAGACGTCGGAGACGGCCTGGCAGTAGGGGTCGCTGCCGCGGGCGTCGCTAAAGAGCCGGGAGAAGCGGGTGGCGGTGGCGGAGGGGAGGGTGATGCTAACGCGGGGTTGGATGATGGAGAAGCCGCGGACGCGGTTGCGGCGGTCTGGCGTGAGCTCGATTTGGTTGAGCGGATGGGCGATGGTTTCGATGAGTTTGGCGGCGCGTCCGTGGGGGAGTTGGGTATCGGCGTCGAGGGTGATGACGTAGCGGACGTCCTTGGGGGCTTGGCCGGCGCTGGTTATGATTCCAGAGAGCTCTCCGCATAGGAACGCGTTGAGTTCTTCGAGCTTGCCGCGCTTGCGCTCCCAGCCGATCCAGCGGCGTTCGCTTTCGCACCAGAGGCGCTCGCGATGGAACAGGATGAAGGGAGAGTCCGGATAGATGGCGTTGAGCTGTTCAATGCCCTTGATGACGAGACCGAGGAGGCCATCGTCCTCGGGCATTTCCCGTTCTTCGGCGTCGGTGAAATCGGCGAGGAGGGAGAAGTGGAGGTTGGCGCCGGGGTTAGCGAGGTAGCGGACTTCGAGTTTTTCGACCTCACTGCGGATAGAGTCCGGGGTGAGCAGCATCATCGGGATGACGACAAGGGTGCGGTACTCGTCGGGGATGCCGTTCTTGAGGGACAACTTCGGCAGGACACGGGGGGGCAGGGCCCAGGTGAGGGCGGTATGCAGGAGGAATGTCGCCAGTTCGCTAGCCGGGATGAGTGCGAGGATGCCGAGGAGGGCGAGAATGAGGGGCGGCACTCCGGCGGCGTGGGCGGCGAACAAGAAAGCCCCCGTGACGCCGGCAGTGAGGAGAACCACGCTAGAGAGATAGAGCAGGGTGGGATGGCGGTAGAGGAAGCGCAGCAGTCGCTCTCTCCAGGGGACGCGGCGGCCGAGCCGGCGCTCGAGGGCGGGCAGGCCGTCATCGAGCAGGTGGTAGGCAATACAGCCACACGAGGCGATGGAGGGGGCCTGGTTAGCCACCTCAACAACTTGGCGGGCCACTTCCAGTTCGGAGGTTTTTGAGTGACGCGCGATGGCCTCGACCGTGCGGCGGCAGCGATCGCGAGTGGAGAAGTCGCTGCGAGGGTGTATGCCCGCGGGGTCCAATCGCAGAATCGCTTCCATGCGGCTGACGGCTTCGACGATTTTGGTGTATTGGAGTTCTGACAGTTGGCGCAAACTGCCGATGGCGTCGCCGACCAGCATGAGGTCGTTGGCTTCTTCGACGTGTTCGCTGTGGACGATGGCGGCGAGGGGCTGGCCTGTCTTGGCTTCGATCCACTTTTGGATCGGCAGGAGCAAGGACTCCTCTTTGTGGAGTTGTTCGCTGAAGCGAGCGAGGAAGTGGCTGGTGAGTTCGTTGCCGTCGCGGTCGAGTTGGGCGACGATGTGTTCGAACTGCTCCGGGCTGCGCTGGGCGGCATTGAGCAGGCGGTTGGACCAGAAGTCGGCCAATTCTTTCTGGTTTTGCCGGAGGCTGGTGCGTTCCGCGAGGCGCCGCACGGTTTCAAGGAGGACTAAGCGCAGGAACAACGGGAAGACCCACAACTCGGCAATTTTGAGGGGGGTTTGGGTCTGGTAGCCGTCGAGAAAGACCTGGATGGTTTCCCCGGTGGGGCGATGGCTGGTGAGATAGATGAGTTCGGCGGCGAGATGGTAGACGCGGAACCGTGAGGGGCCGGTCTGGCCCTGGAGCAGGGGGAGAATGCGGTGATGATTGGCGGGAAGATCGTGACGGATGTCGGCGATGTGGGAGCGGAGGAGATAGGCGTTATCGAGCAGCCATTCCGCAGCGTGGGTGATGCCGTAGTCGAGCCGCGCGGCTTCGGCGAGGTCGGCGCGGGCGCATTCCAAGGTCAATTCACAGGCGTGGACGAGGGGAAAGAGCGGCTTGGCGCGGAGGGTGGGGTCGACGGTGTGCGAGGCTGCGAACTCGGCGGCGAATTGGGCCAGATTGTCGAGCGTGACGGATTCCCGCGGGGGCCGGAGTGGGATGGGCGTGGAGGTGCAGCGGATGCGGGGACGGATGGTAAAGACAGATACGGGAGCTGTTTGGCGCCAGAGCGCGATGACGGCGGGGGTTCGCTCCTCGGTTTGTTGAGCGGCGACCAAGCTTTCGCCTGGAAAGAGAAAACGCCCGTAGTGCGTCAGAATCTGCCTTGGGATGCCTAACCCGAACCAGGCGGTTCCGAACCAGGCAAGAAGGAAACCAGCGAGGGCGCATAGGGCCAAGACCCACAACTCCGGATGGAAGGCCGCCGCCAATAACGCAGAGAGTAACGCCATGGCCGCGCTGAAGGCGGCGCGATGGAGGGGGCCCAGCCCGGCGTAGGAGATCTTGAGTTGTCCGCTGGCGGTGCGGTGAACGGCGGCCGACCGTTGGACACGGTTCTTCCGGGCTTGAAGAAGAGCTTCTTCGGCGTGCTCCTCGCTCCGGTAAAAACCGAGCACCAGTCTTGGATGTCGAAAGTTCAATGTTTCCAAACTACTTAGAGCAATTCTCTAGCCATAGTCAGTCCCCCGCGGCAAATTCGGAAGGCGAGAGCAGTGATACCGTATTATCGTTTCTGCTGATTCGATTGCGGAGCCAAGGGGGCTCGATTTTATGCGACATCGCCGTCGAAAGGGTCGCTTGGCTTCCCGATAGTTGGCGTCGGAGCGTCCGCGGGCGGGTTAGCGGCGTTCGAGGCGTTTTTCTCCACGATGCAGGCCGACGGCGATCCCGGGATGGCCTTCGTGCTGGTGCAGCACCTAGCCGCGACCATAATAGCACCCTGACGGATCTGGTGAGCCGCTATAAGCGGATGGAAGTTTTTGACGCTGGCGCGCGGCATCCGGCTGCCGATTGACTTCTTTTTCCGCTCACTTGCGCAGGAGCTACGGGAACGCGCGATTTGTGTTGCGCTTTCGGCACCAGGCAGCGATGGTGCGCTGAAGCGCGATTGCGATTGGTACGGTGGATTTCGTGCAGTTGCCGGAGGAGATGCCGGCTCAATTGATCGACTATGTAGGCCGGACATTTGGGCCAGGAGACGCAGCCACTACTCCCGTGCTGACGCAAGCGGACGCTTTGGGAAAGATATTCCACAGCTGCGATCGCAGACGGGCCATGACTGACTTTTCGCTCGATAAGCACAACACGATTGTCCCCCGGGTGGAGGACTATGTCCGGTATCTGCAACTAACGCGGGGCGAAGTGGTCGCGCTATTTCGCGATCTGCTGATTGGCGTGACGAACTTTTCCGGGACTCCGAGATATTCGAAGAGATCGACAGGTCGGTCGTGCCCAAGCTATTTGAGGGCAAGCCCGCCGGTAGTGTGATTCGCGTTTGGATTCCCGGCTGCTCGACGGGGGAGGAGGCGTCCCGGGCGGGGGTGTATCCGTCCTCGATTGTGGCGGATGTTTCCGCGGAGCGGTTGGCGAAGTACTTTACCCAGACGAGTCCAGACGACAGTACCTACCGGATCAACAAAGCCGTCCGCGACATGGTGGTTTTCGCCGAGCACGATCTGATCAGGAATCCGCCGCTCTCGAAGCTGGATCTGCTTAGTTGCCGCAACCTGCTGATCTACATGAGCACGGAGCTGCGGCATTCTGGTGCTGGGGTCGTCGGAGAGCGTGGGCGATGCCACCAGTCTGTTCAAAGTGCTCAATCGTACGGCGAAGATTTATGAGCGGAAGGCGGGAAAGCTCGGTGCCGCGCGGGTGGATATGGCCCGGATCTCCAGTCTGCAATCCGGCGTGGAAGGCTCGCGCAATTCGCCCGGCACCGTGCCGCCAACGAAGCTTTCGCTCCATGAGTTGGCGATACGGAAGGTGATGCGGCACTATGCGCCGGTGGGGGCGCTGGTGAATGAGCGAGGCGACATTCTCTACCTGTTGGGACGGACGGGCCGCTATTTCGAGCCGACGCCGGGCGAAGCCGCGATGAACATTTTCCGTATGGCGCGAGAGGGTTTGCGGGGGATTTGACGATTGCGTTGCACCGGGCCGTTTCGTTGGGCGTGCCGACGCGGAATCCGGGACTGCGCGTGCCTCTGGCGGCCAGTTGACCAAATACGGTCGAATTTGGAATCCTATGATCGCCTGTCGGCAGACATC
>JBBQRA010000121.1:0-18186 GCA_038215275.1 Bryobacterales bacterium
CCAAAGCCTTCGACCGCATGATGGACCTCTCCGACCAATTCTTGAGTCGAGGCGGCGCCATCGAAACCGACCAGGACACCGGAGCCCAACTCGGAACCGCTTTGTTCGACCCCAATCACCAGAAGACCATGGCCACCCTGCCGCGGTACGTCACCGCCGCCGAACGCACCTATCGCCAGACGTTAAAGGCTGTTCAGGAAGCGAGCAATCGCCGCCCGGCGCTCGTCGAAGAGTCGGCGGTAGCCCAGAAGCCAAAAGCCATGGCCGCCGGCCAGTCGTTCCCCTTCGAAACTGGCTTCGAACCGCAATTTCCCGCGAATCCGTCCGTCAGCACCTCGATCTGCCAACTCAGCCCTAGATATGAGGAGAGGCCTAAGTACTATAGATACCGCGGCCGATACTGCGAAGATAGTCGAGAAAGTTGCTGAGGTCGCTAAGAACGGGGAGACTGCGGCAATAAAGGCAGGACGTCAGGCGCGTAAAGATGGAACCCTGGAGAGGGCTCTCGAAAGGAATCACCTCTTCCGAGCGGAAAGCGTGCAGATGCGGTGAATATGAAGACGAGGCACGTCAAAGAGTTGAAGCCTGACAAGCCACGGGCGGTCAATCGAGGTGAAAGACAAGTGAAGCAATATCGTGAGGAACTCGAAAGGGAGCATGGCGGCGATTGGACAAGCAGCGTCGAAACTTACAGGAAAAAATGATAAACAAAAAGACGTTCGAATCTACCTTCGGTGTGCCATTAGTTGTGAACGGCTTCAAAAGGAAAGCATCTTCTTGGTATCGGCAGGCTGAAGGGGTGCTTCAGGTCGTGAATCTGCAAAGATCAGCATATGGGGCGCAGTATTATGTGAATTTATGTTGTGTGCCAGTTGGCATGGAAGTCGATGGAATGCCGATGCCAAAAGTGCATAATTGTCCGATTCAGATTCGCTTGACGGAAGCGTTTCCAGATCGTAAAGGAGAAATCGAAAATGTTTTTGATCTTGAAACTACTAGCCTCAACGCGGCGGAGCCGAAAGAGCAACTAGCCAGATTTGCGCAGGAACTGATATTCCCGTTTCTGGCTAACGCCAAAGACGTTCCTTCTCTTCGGCACGCAATCGAACACGGCAGGTTCGAAGGAGGATCCGCTAATATCGCGGCACGAAGGCAGCTCGGTGTCCCTGTATCCTGCCCGCTGCTGACCTGGCTTCGAATCGTAGAACCCCGCAGCCTTCGAACCCGCAGAGGAACTATCCGGTACGCTTGAAGTGTCGCCAGCCTCGTGAAACCAACCCACTTCAGCCGGCTTCGAACCGTACACCCGCAGCATCGGCAATCCCGCTGCTTTGCCTGCAACTAACCGCGCTGCAACTGGCTTCGAACCGGAGCACGCCACCAGGTCCCCAAGCCCAAACCCACCGCGTTATCCTAACAAGCGTTGCTACCCCGCTGGTCCCCTTACGCCCTCGCCCTCCTCGCCCACGCCCTCTCTCTCCCCGGCATCTTCGTCTTCGACGACTACTCCCTCCTCGCCCAACCCGTCCAACTCGCCCATCTCCTCCGCCTCGAACAAACCCGCCCCCTCACCTACCTCACCTTCTGGCTCAACCAGTCCCTCGGCGGCTGGCACCTCCTCAACATCGCCGCTCACCTCCTCTGCGTCTGGCTCCTCGACCGCATCGCCCGCCGACTCCTACCCCCCGAGCTCGCACCCGTCGCCGCTCTCCTCTTCGCCGTCCACCCGCTCCTCAGCGAACCCGTCCAGTACCTCTTCGCCCGTAGCTCCCTCCTCGCCACCCTCTTCTGCCTCGCCGCCCTCGACGCCTGGACCCGCCAAAAACACTGGACCGCCGTCGCCTGGTTTCTCCCCGCCCTTCTCGCCAAAGAGGAATGCGCCGCCTTCCCCTTGGCTCTAATCCTCGTCCGCCCCGCTTGGCCCCCTATCGCCGCCCCTCTTGCAACAATGCTCACCCTCAGCGCCGCCGCCGGGCTCCGCGTCCTCTACGCCACCAAAATCGTCGCTGGAGCCGGCTCCGGTTTCGACGCCGGGATCACCCCCGGCCAATACTTCCTCGCCCAAGGCGTCGTCATCTGGGGCTACCTTCTCCGCGCCGTCCTCCCCTTCGGGCTCACCCTCGATCCCCCCGTCCCCCAGCCCAGCCTCGAATCCGGCGTCCTCGCCTGGGTCGTCCTCCTCGTCGCCGCCGGCTTCCTTCTCTGGCGCGGCCATCCCGCCGGCCGCTGGTTCGTCATCGGGCTCATCCTCCTCCTCCCCAGCTCCTCCGTCCTCCCCGCCGCCGACCTCGTCGCCTGGCGCCGCCTCTACCTGCCAATGACCGCTTTCTCCCTCGCCGCCGCGTATCTCCTACCCCGCCGGACCGTCCTCCCCATACTCGCCATCCTCACCTTCCTCTCTGCTGCCCGCGCCGTAGCCTGGCGCGACGAAGCCGGCCTCTGGCGCGAGGCCGCCGCCGCCGCTCCCGATAAGCTCCGTCCCCGCCTCCAACTCGCCCGCCTCGCCCCACCCGCCGAAGCCCTCGCCATCCTCGCCCAAGCCGAACTAATAGCGCCGAACGACCCGCAGATCGCATCTTTGAAGGGGAGAGCCTACCTGCAGCAAGGCGACGCCCCCCGGGCCCTTGCAGAGTTCGGTCGAGCCCTCGCCCAACGGCCCGATGACCCCAAAGCCATCCTCAACCGTGGCGTGGCCCTCGAAGCGCTCGGACAAGTCGAAGCCGCCCAAGCCGACTACCTCCGCGCCCTCGACCGCGATCCCTGCCAAGCCCAAGCCCGCCAAAATCTGCAGCGTCTCGGCGTCCCCTTACCGCCATGCGCACCTACCAACTAACCTGCGAAATGCTCGTACCCAAGCCCATCGCTGAGGTGTACGAGATCTTCGAAAACCCCTACAATCTCAAGAAAATCACCCCGCCGTGGCTCAGTTTCGAGGTGATTTCGAAACAGAAGGTCGCCATGCGCAAAGGCGCCGAGATCGACTACCGCTTCAAGTGGTTCATCGTCCCCATGAAGTGGCGCACCCTTATCACCGCTTACAACCCGCCACACGACTTCGTCGATGAACAGATGAGCGGCCCCTATGTTATGTGGCGCCACCGTCACACCTTTGAACAGACTATCGAGGGAACGCTTGTCAAGGATACCGTCGACTACATCCTGCCGCTTGGCCGCCTCGGCGCCCTAGCGCACTCGATGATGGTCGAAGCGCAACTCAGGATGATCTTCACCTACCGCCAGAAAACGCTCAACGAGCTCTGGGGTGGCCAAGCCAAGATCACCCTGCCGACGGTACGCCTGCTGCCTGAGCCGGAAGCCCAGGCCGCCGTCGCCGCGGCGGTCACGGTGCGGTAATCGTCACTTTCGGCGTCAGGAACTGCCAGTCCGGGAACTCGTAGGCCCGCAGCTTCGTCGTCGCTTGGCCCGTGCCCTGCGCCACTTCGAACGGTCCCAGGTTCTTCACCTTTACCGGGAACTCCACCACGAGATCTCCCTTCGCGTAAAGTCCCACCTGCATCTCCAGACCCGCAATGTCCGCCGCGCCATGATTGACGATGACCATCTGCACCGTCACGCGCTGATTCTTGTCCTCGCGGATGCGAAAACCAGTCACCTCGATGTGCTTCGATAGGGGATTCACGTTCGCCCCCGTCGCGTCGACCATCTTCGTCTTTTCACTCCGCCCGGAGGTCGTCGCTTCGTCCAACTTCGAGGACGGCAGGAAATGGAATGCCAGATACCCCGCTCCCAAAAGACCAGCCGCGACGGCGACCACCACCAGCACGGGGTTCACCGGCGCCTTCGGCGCCGGTTCCGGATAGGCGTAACCAACAGAAGGAACCTGTTGGGTCGTCAGCGGCGTCTGATATGGTAAAGGCGCAGGCGCAGATGCCAGAACTGGCTCTGGGGCGGGAGCGGGGGCGGCAGGCGCCGAGGCAGCAACCGGAATAGATTCAGGAGCAGCGGCTCGGACCGGCTGGGCCGGCCTCGGTGCGCAGCGCGGACAGGCATCCATCGAAGGCGGCACTTCGCCGCCACATTGCGGGCAGATCCAAGTAAACATATCGCTCTACCTCAGAGTACGACATGCAATCGATTCCAGTTACAACAAACATCCGGCGCTTGGCGCTCCTGCCAGGCAGCTTCCATCCCATCACCCAGGCGCACCTCGAACTCGCCCGCGCCGCCCTGGCCTTCGCCGACCAGGTCTGGTTCGTGCTGCCGCGTTCGTTCCCCCATAAGTCCTACGACCAAGTGACCTTGCGAGACCGCCTCGATCTCATCCGCGCCGCCATCGACGATCCACGGATGGCGGCTGTCGTCTCCGAAGGCGGACTCTTCATTGAGATGGTCCGGGAGTGCCGCCGCCATTTTCCTTTGATCGAGCAGATCTCCGTGGTCTGCGGTCGCGACGCGGCCGAGCGGATCGTCTCCTGGGAGTACGATGGCATTGAACCGATTGACGAACAGCTGCAGGAGTATGAACTTCTGGTTGCCGCGCGAAATGGTGAGTTCCGCCCGCCCGAACACCTCGCCGATCACATCCACATCATGCCGATGGGCAAGAGCTACGATCAGATTTCGGCAACGGCCTTGCGCGAAAAAATCCGTCAGGGTGGCGACTGGGAAGAGTATACTCCCTCCGCAATCCACGACCGGGTGCTCGAACTGTACGGCTGATTGCTACTCGCCCGGGGGACGGGCTTCAAGGAACGTCTTCAACCGGTGGCTGCGGCTCGGATGCCGCAGTTTGCGCAGCGCCTTGGCTTCAATCTGCCGGATGCGTTCCCGGGTCACGGCAAAATATTGCCCAACTTCTTCGAGCGTGTGTTCGCTGCCATCCTGCAAGCCGAAACGCATCTTGATGATCTTCTCTTCGCGCGGGCTCAGGCTCTTCAGCACTTCCGCCGTCTGTTCCCGCAGGTTGAGGTTAATCACTGCCTCCGAAGGCGAAGCTACGCGCTTGTCGATGATGAAATCGCCAAGATGGGACTCGTCCTCTTCACCCACCGGAGTTTCCAAAGAAATAGGCTCCTGCGCAATCCGCATCACCTTCCGGACCTTGCCCACCGGCATCTCTAACCGCTTGGCCAGCTCTTCGGTGTTCGGCTCGCGGCCCAGCTCCTGCTGCATCACTCGCTGCGTCCGCACAAGCTTGTTGATCGTCTCGATCATGTGGACAGGAATACGAATGGTCCGCGCCTGATCGGCGATCGCGCGGGTGATCGCCTGCCGCACCCACCAAGTCGCGTACGTCGAAAACTTATACCCGCGTTGATAATCGAACTTATCGACTGCCTTCATCAGGCCGATATTTCCTTCCTGAATCAGGTCGAGGAATTGCAACCCGCGGTTGGTATACCGCTTGGCAATCGAAACCACCAGCCGCAGGTTCGCCTCAATCAGAGCCTTCTTTGCGACATCAGCTTCCGCATCGCCCCGGTCGAGCAGGTTTAGCGTTCGCCGCAGATCGGTCGAACTCGCGCCGCACTCCTCGACGATCGACTGCACCCTCGCCATGAGACCCTTCAGGTCCTTCCGCAAATCCTTGAGCGGCTCGGCCAACGCTGGATTGGCCTCGTACTCTTCAATCTGCCGCTGCGTCCGAATGATGTCTTGTTCAATCGGCCGAAGCTGCTCGAGCGAGGTCCGGACCCGGTTCGTCAGCCGGCGGATCACCAAAGAACTAAATGGAATCAGACGGATCTCGCGTGAGATCTTGATCAATTGCCGCGCCAACTGCATCCGGTAAATCCGGTGCTGTTTAGCCTTGGTTGCCCGCGGCGTCGCGGCCAGTTTTTGCCGCAGCGCCTGCGCAAGGTTGGCATCCGCTTCGATTGTGGCAAACGCGGCAAACAATTCGTCCTGCTGCTTCTGCAGGTCCTCTTCGTCCTCGTTGAAATCGTTCAACGTCAGGGCATCGCGCAGCGGCAACGTGTTCGACTCAATATCGGCCCGAATGTATTGCAATTCGCGGATCACCAGAGCCGAGCGGGAGAGCGTCTTGCCGATCACCCTTTGACCGCGTTCAATGCGCCGCGCCAGTTCGATCTCGCCGTCTCGCGTCAGCAGCGGAACCGTGCCCATCTCCCTCAAGTACATGCGGACGGGGTCGTTCGTCTTATCGGCGAACTCCGCGGCCACCAGGTCGGCGTCGATCAACTCATCGTCGTCACCAATCTTCTTGCCGAACGCCATCTTCGGTTCGTCGAGAAGTTCCACCCCTGCGCCTTCGAGGTCCGCAAGAATATCCTCCAGGTTCGCCCCGGTTGCCATGTCGTCCGGTAAGACCTCATTGACGTCGTCGTAGAGCAAGTAACCCTTCTCCTTACTGACGTCCATGAGGTGCTTGATGCGGCCAAACTTTTCTTCTGCTGCCACAAGAACCCCAGCGAGTGCACTCATTAGTCTACAACACGCCGTCAGGCTCTCTCTTGCCGTTCGAGCGCATATAACTCCTCGGTGATTGATAGAGCTTCAGCCAACGAGCCGCCTTGCTCTAACGTTCGGATATGACGCTTCAGCTCATTGATGCGCGCGCGCCGCCCAGCTGCGGCAAATTGTGCCAGACAGGCTGCTGCTTGCATCATCGCTTCTTGTTCGTCTGCTGTTCTATCGGCGAAAACCAAGGTTGCCATTAGAGATTTCTCTGCCGGGTTGAGTTGCTCTTCCAGTTGAGAAAACTGCAAAGGGCCCTCTGCCGCCTCTCGAAGCACCTTTTGCCAGAGCGGCCAAGCCGGAGAACTCGTCAGGGCGAAATGCTCGAGCCTCTCGTCGTCGAGCAGTACCGGCGCGGCAAACTCGCAAACCTCCGGTGACTGCAACAGCAACTGCAGAAGCACTTTTTCCGCCGGCGATAGATCCAGCGTCGGCGCGGCCATCCGCTGCTCGGAACGCTGAACGGCCATTCGGCGGAACTGCTCCAGCAGCATCGCCTGCTCGACGCCCAAACGGTTGGCCAACTCGGCCGCGAGCGAGGCGCGCTCCATCGGGTCCTGCACCCGGCGAATCGCCGGCAACAGGAATTCGAGCGCTTGCACCTTTCCTTCGGCCGTCTTCGTATCGAAGCGTTGCTGGGCCCGGCCGGCTAGCCAATGGAAGTAGTTCTGCGCTTTGTCGATTCGATTGACGTAGGCTTCAGCGCCGTGCGTGGCGACGTACTCGTCAGGGTCGAGGCCGCCTTCGAGCGTGGCGATGCGGATTCGCATGTGCTCTTCGAGCAGGATGGCGATCGATTTTTCAGCCGCGTTCGCGCCCGCGTTATCAGGGTCGAAGTTGACGACGACCTGCGGAGCGTACTTGCTCATCATCTTCACCTGCTGCGGCGTGAGCGCTGTGCCGCACGGCGCGACGGCCTCCTTCACACCCGCAGCCCAGGCGCCGATCACGTCCATGTAGCCTTCGACCAGCACGAGTCGACCGGTTTTGCGAGCCGCCTCGCGGGCGCGATGCAGGTGATACAGCACCAAGCTCTTCGTGTATATTGCAGTGCCGGGCGAGTTCAGATACTTCGGCTCGTCACCGTCGTAGAGCGCCCGGCCGCCGAACGCAATAATCTTGCCGCTTTCGTTGTGAATAGGGAACATGAGCCGGCCCCGGAATTTGTCATAGAGCGTGCCGTCGTCCCGCTTGCCGGCCAGACCCGACTCTTCAATTTCCGCCGGCGTGAAGCCTTGCGCTTTCAAAACCCGGACGAGTCCCTGGCCACCGCGTTCGCTGAACCCCACTCCGAACTCCGCGGCGCGGCCAAGTGGAAGCCGCCTTTTTTCGAGGTAAGCCCGAGCATCGGCGCCCGCAGGACCGGCAAGATTCTGCTGGAACACTTTTGCCGCGAGTTCATGCATTGCGAGCAAAGCGGTCCGAAGTCTTGCTTCCGGGTCGTTGATGCTCTGCTTCTTTTCGGGAAGAGGAACTCCAAACTGTTCTGCCAGGGAAGCGAGGGCTTCCTGAAACGTAACTTTTTCGTACTCCATGACGAACTTAATCACGTCGCCTCCGGCTCCGCAGCCAAAGCACTTGTAGAACTGCTGTGTGGGGTGGACGTTGAAAGACGGAGACTTTTCGCTATGGAACGGACAAAGACCGATATAGCTGTTCGCGCCGCGCTTCTTGAGCGGAACGTAAGCACCGACCACCTTAACGATGTCGACGACGCTCTTGAGGTGTGCGGCAAAATCCATGGGCGTATGATGACTAGTATGACCCGCTTGCTGCTGCCGGCTCTTCTTCTTCCGGGCTTAGCTCTGGCCGCGGAGCTGAAATTTTCAGATTTCGTTGCCGATACCCCCGAACTTTGGAGCGCTGCCGACGGCGTGATCACCGGAAAGCATACGGGGCTGAAGTACAACGATTTCCTCCGGACGAAGAAGCATTACGGAAATTTCCGTCTGGCGCTGCAGTTTCAGCTTGTCGACGGTGTAGGGAACAGCGGCGTGCAGTTCCGCTCGAAGCCCGTGCCGGATTCGCACGAGGTCGAAGGCTATCAGGCGGACATCGGCGAGAAGTATTGGGGCGCCCTTTACGACGAATCGCGGCGGAAGAAGGTGCTGGCGCAAACCGCGGTGCCGAACCTGGATACGAAGGCGTGGCACAAGTACGTCATCACGGCCGATGGCAACCACATCACACTGGAACTGGACGGCAAGAAGACGGTGGACTACCGGGAGACGGAATCCGGCATCGAAAGAACCGGGTTCATCGCGCTGCAGGTTCATAGCGGGCCCGGCATCACGGTGAACTTTAAGGATCTGCAGATTACGGAACTGCCGCCCGGGCCGGAGGTCGGCGAGAACGTGAGTCAGATGGTGCCTGACTTCAAGAACATGGCGGGACCGAAAGGTTTGTTTGTACTGTTTGTCCGCTCGGCGGATTGGTGACCGTACTGCAAAACCCAGCTCGTGGAGTTGGGACAACAGGTGGCAAATGTGCGGAAGCTCGGGATGAACGTGCTGGCCGTTAGTTATGACAGCGAGGCTGTTTGGCGGCACTTTTTCGAACGGAAGAAGCTGAACTATCCATTCCTGGCGGATACGGAGTCGAAGTTGATTGATGCGTTTGGTCTACGAAACAAGGCGGTGAATATTGACTTCATGCAGGGCATTCCTCATCCGGGGGTCTTTCTGCTTGACGGCCAAGGACGGGTGACGGCGAAGTACTTTGAGGACGATTTCCGGGAGCGGTTCACAATCTCGTCGGTGCTGAGTGGAAGTTTTGGACAGAAGGCCGCGCCGCTCGGCGAGTTCACAGGCAAGCGAATCAAGGTGACGACCGGCGCGAGTGCTTCGGTGGTTCGCGGGGGACAGCGGATCCGGCTGACGCTTGAAGGCGCTTTGGCGAAGGGATTGCACGTCTATGCGCCGGGTGCTCCGGAGGAGTTCATTCCGGTGGCTTGGACGATCGAAGGAGGGAAAGCGACCGATCCGGTTTGGCCGAAGGGTGATAAGAACTCGCAGTACAGCGGCGTCTTCAGTGCCGCGCGGGACATTACGCTGCCTCCTCAGTTGAAGGACGAGACGCTGATCATCAAGGGCACTTTCCGGTATCAAAGCTGTACGGACCGGATCTGTTATCCGCCGGAGACGGTGCCGGTAGAGTGGAAGTTTGTGAGTGAAAGCCATGACCGGGAACGGGCGCCGGCGGAGCTGCGACGCAAGTAAATGGACTCGATCTACTACGTAATTACGTGGCTCTGCCACCGGACCTGCGAACATTGCTACGACGATCGTTTCCGGCCGTACCCGAACGGGGCGCCGGAACATACCGATCCCGGGCCAATCATCGCGAACTTTCCGGCAGAACTAGGGAAGGTGATTCTGGCGGGCGGGGAAGTGCTGCTTGAACCGGTGCGGGAACCGGTGTTGTATCCGGCTTTGGATCTCCTCTATGCCAAGTACGGCGGCCGGACGCGGATCATCGTCCAGACGACGGGCGACCTTTTGACGCCGACGCTGATTGGCGAGCTGCGGGCGCGTCATGTGACGACGATCTCGGTTTCCGGGATGGACGACTTTCATGCCGGGATGCTCGAACGGCGGGATAAGGTGATCGCAATGCTCGAGGCCGACGGCGGCGACTACAGCATGTTTGGTGCGACGCCGGAGCAGTGGATCGGCAAGCTTTGGCCGCGAGGGCGGGCCTGGAAGAACGGGCTCTCTACGGCGACGATGGCGGACAACTTCTGCAACCAGTGGAGTGGCGGGCTGAACTTTTTGGGCGGCGAAGGCTCAGAGGTCTCGATTGAACCGAATGGCAATGTCTACCCGTGCTGTTTGAAGACCAAGCAGCCGGTGGGTAACCTGCGCGAGGAGCCACTCGAGAATATCCTGGCACGGCGCCGCAATGAGCCGGTCTACGTCGCGATCAACCGGGGGCAGCCACAGGAGATGGGGCTGAGCTTGGGATGGACGGAAGAGGAGTTCCGGCGGAAGAGCCGGGTGATCCTTGAAGACGGCAGGGTGTACGAGAACCTCTGCATCGGCTGCGACCGGTTTCACGATGAGGTGTTGAGCAGTTCGGCGTCCGAGGGCCGGACGTAGGTGGCATCGACCGCGGCGGGGTGAACGCCCCCGCGCAGCGCGGCGAGGCGCCCGACGGCGGCGGCGAGGAGCGGACCGGCATCGATTCGAGTCGCTTCGCCGATGGGGAAGCTCTCCAAACGACAGACGGCGGGTGAAACGATGACGTTCAGGGCGTCGTCGTAGACGGCGGCATAGACGTCGCCGCGGCGGGCATCGAATATCGGGGCACGCATTGGGCCGGTTCCCAGGCTGGCCAGGGCCTCAAGATTGGTGACCCCGGCAAGGGGTTTGGCGCTGCCGAGCGCGAGGCCCTTGGCCGCAGTGAGACCAATGCGGACGCCGGTAAAAGAGCCGGGTCCGGTCGCGACCGAGTAGAGGTCAATGGCGCTGAGGGTGACCCCGTGAGCGGCCAAAAGTTCTTCGATCGCTCTGAAGAGGATGTGGCCGAAGCCGTCAGGCGATTCGAGGCGGCGCTCTTCAATCAGGTTGGTTCCGTCGAGCAGGGCGATGGAGCCGACCTCGTTGCAAACGTCAATGGCGAGAATCATTCGGTGAGCCGCAAAACCTTGTCGGCGGCGTAGATTTTGCCGTTGGCATTCATGCCAATGACGCGAAGGCTAAGCACGGCGGGATATTGCAGGGTAATATCGGCAGGGATCTTGAGCTGGCCTTTTTGGCCGGTGCCGAGGACGCGGGCGCCTTGGCCTCCGGTGACGACCTCGCCGGTCCAGAGGAACATCATCGTGCGGGTGGCGCGCGTGGGACGACGGATCTTGACGGAGAAGGCGGGCGGATTTTTGCGGCTGATGGTGTCGGATTGGGGCTCGACGATCTCAAAGGGAAGCATTTTGTCCTGCATTTCGAGCTCCTGTACCATGGGGAGCCGGGATTCGAACTTGTAGCTCTTGAGCATGCCCTCTTTGCGGCCATCGCGGCTCAAATGGAGAACCCAGTCGTGATCGGTAGAGGGCGGCTGGGCGACGAACTTCTCGCCCTTCCAGTCCTTCTTCTCCTTGGTGTATTCGCCGGTTAAGGGGTTGAACCAGTAGACGTCGTAGGAGTGTTTTTCGACGAGGACTTCGACCGGGATGGATGGATTTTCGATGTAGACGATATACTCGACGCCTTCAAGGGCCAAGGCCCGGGCGCCGTCGACGTCGAAATACGGCTCAATATCCCAGTGCCGGGTGCGAGCGAAGAGTTCCTGCCAGGCGGAGACGTATTTGGCGCCTTTGTCGCTGGCGAGCTTAACGGTGGGGTACTGGCCGTTGAACCACATGTTCCAGAGGCGGCGACGGAACTCTTCCGGATCGGCGCGCTCTTCGAGCGCGATGTTGACTTTGGGGGCGGTATAGAGCTGATGTTCGATGGCGCCAAGTTCGTCATCAACAGTGGTGTAGACGATGTAGTTGGCCCAGCCATCGGCGAGTAAAGGGGCGGTCGTATCGCTGGTGACGGCGGTGCGTGGGTGACCGTACGGATCGAGCTTTTTGAGGGCGAGGCCGGTTTCTTTCAGCGCGGCGCGGGAGCCTTCGAGCTGCCACGTAATATTGAACGCCGAGAACCGGCCGATGAGATATTTGAGCGCCTTTTCGCGCTCCTGCCATACGCTAGGCAGGTTGCTCAAGACGAGGTCGACGGTAATGCGCTTTTCGTTGTAAGCGCGGATCTGTTTTTCGATATCGTCGAGCTTGGATTGATCAAGAACGAGGCGGACATGATTGAACTTCTGGGCGGCGAGCAGCTCGGGATCACCGCCGGTGGAGCCGAGCCAAAGATGGGGCTGCCTGTCTTCACCGGTGGCCCAATGGCGAAGATTGGCGGGTACGACGAAGCCGGGATGGTCATTCGGCAGGGCTTCAAAGCTGCCGGTTTTGCCATCAAACTCAGGCAGGCTGGAGGTAAGCCGGTAGTCCCATTGGCCGGCCAGGGTGGGCGAGACGCGGATGGTTAGTTTGCCGGGGGCGGAGGCGAACGCCGGCATAAGAAAGGTACGATGGCGCGGCGAACGGACTTCGGCCTGGAGGGTGGCGCCGGCTGGAGCGTCGAAGACGAGATCGCAGATGGAGTACATCGGCGTTGGCTCGCAGACCGTTTGCGCACTGAGCGGTGCGAGGGCGATCAGGAGCAGTTGCGGGAGTTTCGTCATGCTTCGAGTTCTTGCCATTATCCTATGTTGATTTGGACGCGGTAGCGGCGAAGCTGTTTCTGTAGATTTCGCCTCGCCGCTCGGCGTCGCCGAATCAGGCGGCTATTTTTTGGTGGCTTCGGCCGAGAGCGGTGAGCCGATCGGCCAGATCGATGAGTTCGCCTGCGCGTTCCCGGCAGAGCCCTTCGGCCTGCAAGCGCAGTTTTCGCAGGGTCTTTGGCCGGACGTCGTCCATGGCGTCCTCACCAGGTTGCAGGCTGACTTGAAAGCGATGGTAGTCCGTGTTCAAGAGTTGCCTCAGTTGATAGTCGACGGTGGCGCTGCTGCCATCAAGGACAATATCGAGGACGGGCCGTATCCAGCGGGCGGCGCCCCATTTTTGCGCATCTTCAACGGCGAACCGCTTCACCCGGACCCCCGTTCCGACGCTGACGACCAGGAAACTGGTCGCCTCCGGATGTCGCGAACGCGCTTCGACCAAGGCACATGCGGCTGGATTATTGGCGAAGACGCCTCCATCGATGAGGGCCCAATGGTCCTTGCCGGCGGGTACCTTTGCCGGTTCAAAGTAGGTTGGCGCCGCGGAAGTCGCCCTTGCGGCCAGCCACATGGGGAAATCGTAATCGGCGCGTTCTCGCGCCATCGCGCTGCGGAAGAAGAACGGCACGCGGCGTTCGATTTCATAGCTAGGCACGAGCACGTCGGTGCAAGCATCCTTCAATCGCGCGGCGCCAAAGAAACGTTGGAGCACGGATTCAATGCCGTCTGCTGGATAGCGCTCTTCGACGAGGCTCCCGACCGATCGGATTTTCCGCCAGAGGGAGGTTGTAAAAATGGTGCTTCCCTCCTTCTCGTAAAGTTCGGCCATTTTCTCGGCGGCGTAGAGCGGCCGCCCATCGGGCCCGGGCCTGGAAAGGCCGAGCGCCAGAATACCGCCGGTGGAAGTCCCGGCGACGAGGTCGAACAGGCTGGCCGCCGGTTGGCCGGTGAGCCGTTCGAGTTTCCCGAGGATCACGGCGGGGATGAGCCCGCGGATGCCGCCGCCGTCGATGGACAGAATTCTAATTGTTTTTGGCATGGAAAGTGGTCTCCTTTAGGACCGGGCTTGTTCTCGCGGTGTTGCGAATCGTGCTGTTCCGATTTCGGCCGGCGAAGAACTCATTGTTTTTGTTACGGTTGTTGGGTCTGACCCTGCTCGACTGCATGACTCGGATGGACCAGAGAACTGCTTTGCTTACAACTGGTTGCGGGCTCGTCTCGATTGGTTCGTTACAGAGTTCCGCTTCGGACTCGAGTTGTGCATTGGCTTGGACCAAGTTGCGAACCTCTGGATCCCGGATGGCATCGCCGTGATGTTTCTGCAGATGGGTGACGGCGCGGACGAACGTATTCCAGGCGCGGAGACAGTCGGCTCGGCGCCGTTCGATGCTCCGGTAGATTTTTTCTCGCGTGCGACGGCGCGTTTTCTGTCCAGTTGTTCTGGGGTCAGAGTGTCGTGCCTCCTTTCTGGCTATACGGTGGCACTGCGTCAATCCGATTCCGGGGAGGGGGTGCGTGGGAAGCCCGTGTTTATTGGGGGAAAATATTTCAATATGCTGTGAAGCCCGGTTCCGCGACGCCACAAAACGGCACGGACGGGGGCTGAAGAAGGGTTCCTTCGCCGGTATTCTGTGAGTGCCGCGGCGGTACACCCCGGGACGACCTTGGAGTGCGCTTGCGCTGTTGGCCGGGGACGCGTTTTCCGCACGGAGGATTGATGCCGGCGTTTCCTTCGTCGAGCCTGCAAGGGAAAGACGTCGGATCCTATCTTCCTTCGCATGACCGCAATTCTCAGGAGAGATTCAGGTTCAGTAAAGCGCCTGTTTTTTACCACTGCCGCTGCTGCGGCATCGATGTCCACAAAGAAACTGTCGTGGTCCACGGTCTTGCCCCCGATGGAACCTCCGGCAAGGGAGCTTCGGGACGATGCACGCCGCCCTCGTCAGCTTGCGGAACTGGCTGAAACTTTTGACCTATGGCAAGCTCGCAGCGGCCTGCGGTTGGCGTTCTATCAAGCTCTGACCGCCCAGGAACGCGAAGCAGTCTACTCCACTTCATTACGGGAGATCGGTGGCGTTATCCGAATTCTTCAGGACCGTGAGCGTGAAGGCGAGGGTTCGAAGTTTGATCGCCTCCGCACCGAACGTGAACGGGCAGAGCTTCTCGCCGAGGTGGCGCTGATAAGGGCCGACGCCGAGTTGGAGCGATCCCGTATCGTCGCGTTCCTCCCCCCGGCAACGCAGGTTACGGCGGTGGCGGGGCAAATGGAGACGACGTTGCTCTCGCCCGATTCCGCCGAACTTGCCCGGCGGGCACTGAGCAGGCGAGAAGACTACCGCAGCGAACAGAGCAGCCTTGAACAATTCCGGCTAGAGCAGCGAGCCGCGGACCGGCTGCGAATTCCTGAGCCGGTTTTGAGTGCCGGCTTGAAGCGGGCCGATGTTGGACAGGGCCGGATTGCTAACGGCCCAGTGGTGGGCCTCTCGATTCCCCTTCCGCTATTCAACAAGGGCCAGACTGAGATCGCCCGGTACTCAGCCGAGCAGGAGCGGGTCTCCGCACGAATTCAAATTCTTGCTCAGCAGATACGGGCGTCGATAGAAGGCACCGTTAAGGCGTTTCAAGTCCGCACGCAGGCACGGGACAACTATCGGCGGGAGCTGGCTGATAGCGGTCCGGAACTGATCAAGATTGCAATGATCGCTTATCAGGAAGGCGAGATCGGCATTCTACAGCTGCTCGACGCCTACCGGTCACAACGCCAAGCACAATTGCGAATGCTGAAGATCCAATTAGCGGTAAAGGAAGCACAGATCGAACTGGAACGAGTGGGCGGGGAGGAGCTTGGCCAATGAATCGCACATTCTGCTTGTCGCTGGTGATATTGACGATTGGGTGCCAAAAACAAGAGACCGTGGTCAAGACGGCAGTGGAGCCGGAGCCCCATCTGGAAAGCATTACAAACTGGACAACGAAGACTGAATTATTTGCCGAGTATCCTCCGCTGGTGGTGGGGCAGACGAGCCGCTTCGCCGTCCACTTCACCCGCCTCGATACATTCAAACCCGTGGCAAAGGGGAGCGTTGAGATTCGCCTTACGGCGCAGGATGGCAAAGTCGCCAGTTTCACT
The DNA here is from genome assembly GCA_038215275.1 of Bryobacterales bacterium. Lineage (GTDB taxonomy): Bacteria > Acidobacteriota > Terriglobia > Bryobacterales > Bryobacteraceae. Next base: position 15,836 of record JBBQRA010000121.1, read on the forward strand.
ACCGACGGTCCGTCCCGCCCTGGCATCTTCGGTGTTGACGTAAAGCCGGCAGCGGCCGGAGAGTTCCGCATGTCCGTGCATCTGAACAGCGAAGGACTGAGCGATGTACATGATCTGGGTGAACTCGCCTCGTCTGCTACGAAGATGGCGGCTATCCATGAGCATGAAGCGGCGACTGAAGAGAAGCTTGCGTTCCTGAAGGAACAGCAGTGGACGCTGGACTTCGGGACGGCCGTGATTGCGGATCGGCAGCTCAAGGCCAGCTTCCGAGTACCGGCTGAAGTGATGCCGCGGTCCGGCGGTGGAGCGGAAGTTACCGTGCCGTTCGATGGGCGATTGGTTACGTCCGACTTGCCGATCATCGGCCAGCGAGTTTCACAGGGGCAGGTTCTGGCGAACTTGCTTCCTTCAACCAGCGCTCCCAGTGATTTATCCTTGCTGGAGTCAAACGGGGAAACGGCTGGACGAAGCGCGCACCATGGAGGCTACGGCCGAAGCCCGGGTCAAGTCGGCGGAGGCGCGTCTGACGCAGTTTGAACGCTCCAGTTCGGCCGAAGCAAATCCGAAGGGCGCCAAGCTCTTCGCGATTCGGGCGCCGATCACCGGTCTGATCGTGCAGGCCACCGCAGCTCCCGGCACCAACGTCAAGTCAGGTGAAACGCTCTTCCAGATTGTCGATGTGGATAGCGTCTATGTCTCGGCAATCGTGCCGGAGTCGGAGCTTCCGCAAATCCGAAACCTGGCTGGAGCGGAGTTGGAGGTGCCCGGATCGGAACACCCCAGACCGCTTACCCGGCTTGTCTCTATCGGGCGAATCGTCGACCCGCAATCGCGCACGTTCCCGGTCATCTACCAAGTGGATAAAAGGGATCGCCTTGTCGCAATTCGGCAGGCACTGCACGTCCGATTACTCACCAAGCCTCGGGGTTGGACCGGCGGTACCCGAATCGGCTTTGGTAGATGACGGAGGCCGGCCCGTCGTCTTCGTTCAGGCGTCCGGCGAGTCTTTTATACGGAGGCCCGTGAAGCTCGGAATTCGTGAAGGCGGCTACATTCAGGTGCTCGAGGGCGTCTTCCCGGGCGAACGGGTGGTGACGCGGGGAGCGCACTTGATTCGTCTCGCGGCGATGTCCAATCAGGTGCCCGCTCACGGGCATGTGCACTAGGACGACCAGATGCTAGATTCACTGATTCGCTGGTCCCTTCACAATCGCGCCGTGGTCTTATTCTTGGCCGCAGCGCTCTTAGTGTGGGGCGGATATTCGATTCGCGATACCCCGCTGGACGTGCTGCCCGATCTGACGGCTCCGACCGTGACGATCCTGGTGGAAGCTCGTGGAATGGCTCCCACGGAGATGGAGGCACTCGTCACCTTTCCGATTGAGTCCGCCATCAACGGAGCGCCGGGGGTTCGGCGCGTTCGCTCGGCCACTGCCGTTGGCGTGGCCGTGATCTCTCGAGAACTTGATTGAAGCGCTGCGCGACGGCGCGATCCTGGTGGTCATCGTCGTGGTGTTGTTCCTGATGAATGGCCGCGCGGCAATCATCACTTTGATGGCGATTCCGATCTCCGTCCTGACCGCGGTGCTGGCCATGAACTGGTTGGGCTTCACGATCAACAGTATGAGCCTTGGCGGCATTGCCATCGCGGTGGGCGAACTGGTGGACCACGCCTTCATCGACGTAGAGAACGTAATCCGGAGACTCCGGGAGAACAACCTGAAACCTCTTGTGTGTTGCCTCAGCTGAAACCGGAGGAATCGGCTCAAGCTGAGCGGAAAGTGGTCGAAGAGGTCTTTGGAGCGAGACCTTGAAGAAAGAGAGACGGCATTGGAGCGCGGAGGACAAGATCAAATTGTTGCGGCTCCATCTGATTGAGAAGCAGGCGATTTCGAAGATCTGCGAGGACGCGAGTCTGTCGCCGACGCAGTTTTACGCCTGGCAAGAGCAGTTGTTCACCAATGGCAGCGCGGCGCTGGTGTCCAAACGCGTTCCCGAGCGCAACAAAGATCTGGAACGGATCGAGAAACTCGAAAGTAAACTCCGGCAGAAAGACGAAGTCATCGCCGAGCTACTCACGGAGCACATCGCCCTAAAAAAAGAGTTTGGGGACCTCTGAATGGTGCCTGGGTCGAGCCGGATAAGCGCGACCAGGTGGTAGACTTCGTCGGGCACTGGGCCAAACGGACCAGACGCCCGATCGAGGAGATCCTCGCCGCGGCGGGCCTCGCCGTCGGGAAGTTCTACGACTGGCGAAAGCGCTACGGCGATAAGAACCAGCACAACGGAAAGGTCCCCCGGGATTTTTGGCTGCGCGACTGGGAGCGGCAGAAGATCCTCGACTTCCAAAC